>JABISF010000059.1 GCA_018699935.1 Flavobacteriaceae bacterium
GGTCTATCAAACCGAAAACCGCAACAAGCCCGGATATTTATTAGGGGTGTTTTTTACAGGAATGTTTAGCATTCGATTTTTAGTGGAATTCATCAAAGAAAGCCAAGGAGGATTTGAAGTTTTTCTTCCCGGTCTTTCCACCGGACAATGGTTGAGTATTCCGCTTTTCCTCTTCGGACTCTTTTTAATTTTTAGAGCTTCCAAAAAACCGATTTCTTAAATAGCAATGATGTTAAAAACCCCGATCACAACTTTAGCATTTATTTTTCTTTTTATCCATTGTAAAAACGACCCGCAACAAAAGGTGAAAGAAGCCCCCATTGGCTTTAAAAAAGAAGCTGTTTTGTCTATTATCAATAATGAAAATAGGGATGTAGCCACCTTTGATATCGAACTTGCCTCCTCGCCCTATGAGCGACAAACCGGTTTGATGTATCGGGAAACAATGAAAGAAAATCAAGGGATGCTCTTTGTCTTTGAAGCAGCAGCTCCTCGATCTTTTTACATGAAAAACACCTTAATCCCTTTAGATTTGATTTTTCTAAACGCTAATTTGGAAATTATTTCCATTCAAAAGAACAGTATTCCCAAATCAATGGATCCTATTCCATCCAATGGCGATGCGCAATATGTTCTTGAAATCATTGGAGGACAAAGCGATGCATTACAAATAACCCCTGGAATGAAAATTAAATACACGGTCTTATGACAGAAGATGCACTTGAAAAACTAAAATATCCTATCGGTCGGTATCAGCGCACCCCTTTCCACGAAGATGAAGTACAGGCTAACATTCAAACGATAGCCAAATTTCCTGCCTTGCTCAGAAGCCGCGTTGAAAAATTATCGCCTGATGATTTATTAAAAAGCTATCGTCCGGGCGGTTGGAGCATTGCACAAATTGTGCATCACATGGCGGATAGTCATATGCACAGCTATATGCGTTTTAAACATGCGGTATTGGAAAACCACCCGACGATTAAAGATTATGAAGAAGCCGATTGGGCGCAGTTGGAAGATGCAAAAACTATAGCAATCCGTCATAGTTTAGATCTTTTGGAAGCCTTGCATCATCGGTGGGTTATCTTTTTGGAATCATTATCAGAACGTGATTTTTACAAGGCGTATTATCATTCAGGTTATAAAAAAGATTATCCCCTTCATATCGCTTTAGGCGTCTATGCTTGGCACGGCAAACATCATTTGGCGCACATACAAAATGCCTTAAAAAAATAGCCGCAATTTCGCTTTGAAAAATTAGCTTTTTTGAGCTATATTTAAACATGATCACACTCATTCATCGGGCTTCTTCATTTGGGGAAGCTATTGCTATTCATAGCAACCATAAAGACTACACCTATCAACAACTTTTAAAAGATTCTAATAACATAGCGCTCACGCTCTTGCAAGGGAATGCGGATTTAGAAGGCGCGCGAATTGCCTTTTTGGTGCCTTCGAGCTATGAATATGCTGTCCTCCAATGGGGAATTTGGCGCGCCGGTGGAATTGCCGTTCCTCTGTGCGATAAACATCCTTTGGAGTCTATCAAATACATTTTGGAAGACACTCAGGCTTCGGTCTTGTTGTTTACTCAAGAATTTCAATCCCTTTTGTCTCCTGTTTTTGAAACGCCTTCCCTCCGTTGCCTCGCCGTGGAGCAAATCGATACCGCAGAAAACGGAAAGCTCCCCGATGTACCCTTGGATCGTTCGGCGTTGATTTTATACACCAGTGGAACTACGGGTTTGCCCAAAGGGGTTGTAACCACCCACAAAAATATCGAAGCGCAAATCACCGCTTTAAGTACCGCTTGGGAATGGAATGCGCAAGATCGTATTTTGAATGTACTTCCGATGCATCATGTGCACGGAATTATTAATATTTTGAGTTGCGCTCTGTGGAATGGTGCCTGTTGCCATTTTCTGCCCAAATTTGATCCCTCACAAATTTTTAAAGCCTTTTGCAACAAAGGGATTACTCTTTTCATGGCGGTGCCTACCATCTATTTTAAACTGATTGCCCATTGGAAACAATACAAAGAACAAGATCAAGAAGAAATTTCGAAATATTTAAAAAACTTTCGATTGATGGTTTCCGGCTCTGCTGCCTTGCCCGTTAGTGTTTTAGAAGAATGGAGAACCATCAGTGGGCATACGCTTTTGGAACGCTATGGAATGACGGAGATGGGAATGGCAATCAGCAATCCCTATCGTGGGGAGCGCAAACCAGGTTATATTGGTCAAGCGTTGCCGGGTGTTTCTATTCGTTTAGCAGATGAAAACGATCTAATGGTTGCTGAGGGGAATCCCGGTGAAATCCAGATCAAAGGAGCTAATGTTTTTAAAGAATATTGGGGTAAACCCAAGGAAACACAAGAAAGTCTTTGTGAAGGCGGCTGGTTTAAATCAGGAGACATTGCCGTCTATGAAGAGGGAGCGTATAAAATTTTAGGGCGTAATTCGGTAGATATTATCAAGTCGGGAGGGTATAAAATTTCTGCCCTTGAAATAGAAGAAGTATTACGAACGCATCCCGACATCAAAGACTGTGGCGTAGTAGGGCTGCCCGATCCAGAATGGGGTGAAATTATTGCCGCCGGACTCGTTCCAAAAGACAATACCCTTGACTTTGAAGCCTTAAAAATTTGGCTGAAAGAATTCCTCCCTGGGTATAAAACCCCCAGAAAATATGAACTCCTTGAGGAACTTCCCAGAAATGTTATGGGAAAAGTCACCAAAAAAGAACTCAAACATTTATTTATTAATGAATAAAAAATAAGATGAAAATATACGGTGTCGCATTGTTGTCCGCTTGTTTTATCATAGGTAAAATCATTGGGAGTTATTTAGGTAAGCTCATTCATGTCAACAGTGATGTGGGGGGTGTTGGATTCGCCATGCTACTGCTGATGATTTGCAGTTTATATTTGCGCAAAAAAGGCAGGTGGTCCGAACCTTCGGAGCAAGGCATTTGGTTTTGGAGTGCCATGTACATTCCCATCATCGTGGCCATGGCCGCTTCGCTGAATGTAAAGGCCGCCGCAAGTGGAGGTTGGGTTGCCATCATCGCCGGTGCAGCGGTTACCTTGCTCGGCATGCTCTGCGTTCCACTACTTTCAAAAATTGGAAAACCCAAAAATCAAGCAGATGGAGATCATTAATACCGTTATCGGAAAAAATGGCTTGATTTTCGCCTTTTTGCTTGTTGGAGGAATTATGCTACTCGCACGATTTATTTCCATTCGACTGACTCGAAAAAGAATCCCAGATGTTGCTTTAGCCATTTTGATGGGTTTGGGTTTGGCTTTTTTTGGAACAGAAAAAGGGATTGCCGATATTCCGCTATTTTCAGGACTGGCTTTACTGGGGGGATCCATGTTACGAGATTTTTCCGTGGTGGCAACTGCCATGGGAGCTGATTTAAACAAAATCAAGCAAGCTGGTCTGGCCGGTGTCATTTCCCTTTTTGTGGGGGTTACATTTTCCTTCTTTGTCGGCGTACTTATTGCCTACAGCTTGGGATATACCGATGTTGAAAGCCTCGCTACTATTGGCGCAGGAGCCTGTACTTATATCGTTGGACCGGTCACCGGAACAGCGTTGGGGGTAAGCTCGGAAATCATTGCCATCAGTGTGGCAACGGGAGTAGTTAAAACCTTAGTGGCTACCATTTTCACGCCCATCATCGCTAAAAAAATACAGTTGGACAACCCCCATGCGGCCGTTGTTTTTGGAGGATTGATCGGTACAACTAGCGGAGTGGTTGCCGGTTTGGCCGCTACCGACCTCAAGTTGGTTCCCTATGGTGCCTTGACCGCTACCTTTTATACGGGATTGGGCTGTTTACTTTGCCCTTCTGTTTTCTATCTACTACTCAAATTTATAGCATAAAAAAACACCTTTCAAAATCTTAAACGATGCTGATAGGTGTCTTAAAAATTTTTTGTAACTACTATTTTTCTTGGTCGATGCTTTTTTTCTGAGTATCGTACATTACAGGAGTTGCAATGAACACTGAAGAATAGGTTCCGACAATTACCCCTACAATCAACGCAAACATAAACCCTCTGATGGACTCCCCTCCAAAGAAGAAAATGGCCAACAAAACGATGAGCGTGGTCAATGAAGTATTTAACGTTCTACTCAATGTATTGTTCAATGCAAAATTTACCGTATCATCCAATTTCATTTTTGTATGTTCTTTCACAAATTCTCTGATTCGGTCAAAAACCACCACCGTATCGTTCAAAGAATACCCAATCACTGTTAGTATGGCGGCAATAAACGCCTGATTGATTTCCATACTAAAAGGCATAAACTTATAGGTCAATGAGAATATTCCCAAAACAATCAAGACATCGTGGAATACAGCTACTACAGCCCCTAAAGAGAATTGCCATTTGAGGAAACGGAATAAGATATATAAGAAAACAACAATTAGCGAACCAATAACGGCAAGGAAGGAATTGTTTTTAATGTCATCCGCAATCGTTGGTCCCACTTTAATGGAAGACATAATTCCTACAGCTTTATCATCACTACCGTTGATGAAATCATCATAGGTCATTCCGTCGGGAAGATAGGATTGTAAGGTCTCAAACATCGTGTTTTGAATTTCTTGATCCACTTCGATACCTTCAACATCAACCTTGTATTTGGTTGTTATTTTAAGCTGATTTTGTTCTCCAAAAGTTTTGGCTTCTGCACTTCCGAAAGCAGTCGTTAATACAGAACCAATTTCAGCAGGGCTGACGGGATTCTCAAAACGCACCGTATACGATCTTCCTCCGACAAAATCCACTCCTTGATTTAAACCTTGAAATACCAAGGAAGACAAGCTGATCAAAATCATAATGGCAGAAATTGTGTACGCCATTTTTCTTTTCTTCAAGAAATTGAAATTTACTTTGGTAAAAAGATTTTTGGTCAAAGCGGTGTCGAAGGAAACATCTTTACCATTTCGCGTTCTTCCGTTTATAAAAATCCGTGTGATGAAGATAGCGGTAAATAAAGAGGTTGCAATCCCGATGATTAAGGTGGTTGCAAAACCTTTGATGGGTCCTGTTCCAAATACAAACAGGATTAAAGCTGTTAAACCCGTAGTAATATTCGCATCCAAGATGGAAGATAGGGCGTTGTTGAATCCATCGGAAACGGATTTTTGAAGGCCTTTTCCTTTTAATAATTCCTCTCTTACCCGTTCAAAAATCAAAACGTTGGCATCAACAGAAATACCGATAGTAAGAACAATCCCTGCAATTCCAGGGAGGGTGAGTACGGCTCCAAGTCCTGCAAGGACTCCAAAGATGAATAAGATATTTAAAAGCAATGAGATGTTGGCGAACAAGCCTGCTCTACCGTAATAGAAAATCATCCAAACCAAGACAAATAGCAACGCAATCACAAAGGAGTATACCCCCGATTGAATCGCTTCTTTCCCCAATGAGGGTCCCACAATTTCTGATTGAATGATCTCTGCAGAAGCAGGAAGTTTCCCTGCTCTTAAAACGTTTGCTAAGTCAATGGCCTCGTTCAGTGAAAAATTTCCGGTAATTTCAGAGCGTCCTCCGGCGATGGCTCCATTGGAAACACCGGGCGCGGAATAAACAATATTATCTAAAACAATCGCAATATTAGTAGCCTCTCGATAGGCTTCCCCTGTCATATTTTCCCATATCCGCGCTCCTGAGGCATTCATCTGCATGGATACGGCGGGATTTCCCAACTGGTCATAGGTTTGCAAAGCATCCACTACCACACCTCCGCTAAGAGGAGCAACACCCTCTCTGTTGGACGCTAAAGCATAAAGTTCCGATACGTCGCTTCCGGCTTGAGGTTTTCCCCAAGCAAATTTCACATACCGATAATCACTCGGCAACAAACGTCGTACGTCAGGTCGGTTGAGATAAGAGAGGACGAGATCGGTGTTTTTAGATGCAAATTGAGCAATGACTGGACCCCCTTGAGTACCTCTTCCAACCACCAAGTCCAATATCGGATTGACGTTTACACTAAGTGAATCTTGAGCGGTTACATCTGCTAAAAGATCATCAATTTCTGAGGCCTCATCTTTGGAAACTTCCTCCGAAGTGGCTTTTTGATTTTCAGATAATTCGGTTTTTAGCAATTCGTTGGCTTCAATCAAAAAGTTGAGCAGTGCATCACTTTTAAACACTTCCCAAAATTCGAGTTGTGCCGTACTTTGTAATAAGTTCTTTACCCGATCTACATCTTTAGCCCCGGGTAATTCCACCAATATTCTCCCAGAATTTCCCAAACGCTGGATGTTTGGCTGGGTTACTCCAAATTTATCAATTCGCTTGCGCAATACTTCAAAAGCGGAAATGATGGATTCATCAATTTTTCTGCGAACGACCACTTGCGTTTCCGTATCGCTCATATTGAAATTGATCTCGTCACTCAAGGTTCTGTTGGCGAATATATCTGGAGAAGCCAATTTTTCAGATCCTTTAATCGCATCAAAAGCACGGAAAAAAGACTCTACAAAAGGCTCGTCTGTTTCTTTTTGTAACAAAGTGGCGTCATCAAGTGCTTTGTTGAAAGTGACATTTTTTGAGTTTTCAGCAAGTCCTTTTAGGATGTCTCGAACAGAAATTTGAAGAATTACATTGATTCCACCTTTAAGGTCCAGCCCTTTGTTCAGCTCTTTTCCTTTGGCACTATTGTAAGTTGTAAAACCATAGATGGAATTATTCCCAATAGAATCTAAGTAATTATTTGTAGCACGATCGCGTAATTCTAAATAGTCTGGGGTATCTTCAGAAATCGTAGCAGCAGCGTATTGAGCCGCTTTTGTTTCTTGGTTGGAAGTGATGAAAGTAAATGATAATTGATAAATACTTACCAAACCAAATAGAATTCCAAAGATTCTGATCAAAGAGTTATTTTGCATTTCGAAATAAGTTTACGCACAATTAAGGCGTGCAAATATAAAATTAAACATAGGAATAGACAACATAAGGGTACATTATTAAGAGGGGGCCAAAATGAACCTTAATTAAACCAAATTATCCAACGCAGCATTCATGGTTTTTACAGCTGCTGCACTTTTGTGTAAATGCTCCATTTCTTGGGCATTCAAATCAATGTCTACAATGGCTTCAACGCCATTGGCACCGAGAATAGTTGGAACACCAATACAAATATCGGTCAAGCCATATTCACCCTCCAAGTACACCGAGCTGGGGATCATGCGGTGTTGGTCATTGATGATGCTATCTACCACATAAGCTACAGAAGCTCCTGGAGCATACCAAGCTGAAGTTCCCAATAATTTAGTCAGTGTAGCGCCACCCACCATGGTGTCCGCCACAACTTTGTCCAATTGCGCTGCACTCAAATGCTGAGCTACAGGAGTACCATTGTAGCTCGCCAAACGAACCAGAGGAATCATGGTCGTATCGCCATGACCACCAATCACCATTCCTTGAATATCATTGGCCGGTTTGTTGAGAGCTAAAGACAAATAGGTCTTAAATCGAGAACTATCCAGTGCCCCTCCCATACCAATAACTCTGTTTTTTGGTAAACCGGTGGCCTTCAATGCCAAATAGGTCATCGTATCCATAGGATTGGACACCACTACAATAATCGCATTGGGTGAATGCGTCAAAATATTGTCTGCCACAGATTTTACAATCCCGGCATTGATCCCAATCAACTCCTCACGGGTCATTCCCGGTTTTCGGGGAACGCCGGAAGTAATGACCACCACATCACTATTGGCGGTGGCCGCATAGTCATTGGTCACCCCAGTGATTTGGGTATTAAATCCTAACGTTGTTGCAGTTTGAAATAAATCCAAGGCTTTCCCTTCGGCAAAACCTTCACGGATGTCCAATAAAACAACTTTGCTTGCAATTCGTTTTTGTGCGATGTATTCCGCACAAGAAGCACCAACATTTCCGGCACCTACAATAGTAACTTTCATAAAAAAGAGCTTAAATTCTAAAAAGGCTGCAAATTACAAAGAATTTGGATGCCGTTCAATAGGGTTAAGGGTCTTATGCATCAATATTTGCATAGATCGCATTTTTTTCGATAAATTCTCTTCGTGGAGGTACCTCATCACCCATCAACATGGAGAAAATTCGATCGGCTTCCCCCCCATTATCAATGGTCACTCTCCGCAGTGTTCGTTCACCCGGATTCATGGTTGTATCCCACAATTGCTCGGCATTCATTTCCCCCAAACCTTTGTAGCGTTGAATACTGGCACCGCTGCCAAATTCTTGCATCAAAGCATCCCGTTGGTCATCACTCCAAGCATAACTTTTCTTCACTCCTTTTTTGACCAAGTACAATGGAGGCGTTGCGATATAAATATAACCGGCTTCAATCAATTCGCGCATATAGCGGAAAAAGAAGGTCAAAATCAGTGTAGAAATATGACTTCCATCCACGTCGGCATCACACATAATCACCACTTTGTGGTAACGTAATTTTTCAATATTTAAGGCTTTGCTATCTTCTTCGGTTCCTATGGTCACTCCAAGAGCTGTATAGATATTTCGAATCTCTTCATTTTCAAAAACCTTATGCTGCATGGCTTTTTCAACATTTAAGATTTTTCCACGCAGGGGTAAAATGGCTTGAAAATTTCGATCGCGCCCCTGTTTGGCGGTGCCTCCTGCAGAATCTCCCTCTACGAGAAACACTTCACAAACGGCAGGATCTTGCTCAGAACAGTCCGAAAGTTTTCCGGGAAGTCCTCCCCCACTCATGACGGTTTTTCGTTGGACCATTTCGCGTGCCTTTCGAGCCGCATGGCGTGCCTGAGCTGCTAAAATCACTTTTTGGACAATAATTTTGGCGTCGTTAGGATTTTCTTCCAAATAGTTTTCCAACATTTCAGATACCGCCTGCGAAACCGCAGCAGTTACCTCGCGATTTCCCAATTTGGTTTTGGTCTGCCCCTCAAATTGAGGTTCACTCACTTTTACAGAAATGATGGCGGTCAATCCTTCTCTAAAGTCGTCTCCGGCAATCTCAAATTTTAATTTGTCCAACAAACCGGAAGAATCGGCATATTTCTTTAAGGTGGTCGTCAGTCCTCTGCGAAATCCGGAAAGATGCGTTCCTCCTTCATGGGTGTTGATGTTGTTGACAAAAGAATGCAGGTTTTCAGAAAATGAGGTATTGTAAACCATCGCCACCTCAACAGGTACACCGTTTTTCTCACCCTCCATCGCAATTACATCACCAATGATGGATTCTCTGGATTGATCTAAAAAACGAATAAATTCTACCAGCCCCAACTCCGAATGAAAAACTTCAGAGATGTGTTCTCCTTTTTCATCTTTATTTCTTTTGTCGGTAATGGTGATGGTGATACCTTTATTGAGATAAGACAATTCACGCATACGCAAGGAAAGCGTTTCGTAATTGTATTCTAGCGTTTGCTTAAAAATTTCGGGATCGGGTTTGAAAGTAACCAAGGTTCCTGTTTCGTTGGATTCTCCAACCGTTGCCACAGGGGCTAAAGCTTTACCACGGGAATAGGATTGCTCCCAAATTTTTCCATCGCGATAGACTTGAGCGACCAAACTTTCAGACAGTGCATTTACACAAGAAACTCCTACTCCATGCAATCCACCAGAAACCTTATAAGAATCTTTATCAAATTTTCCTCCAGCACCAATCTTGGTCATCACCACTTCTAGCGCAGAAACTCCTTCTTTTTTGTGAATCCCGACCGGAATACCACGACCATTGTCAAGGGTGGTGATGGAATTGTCTTCATTGATAGTTACACTAATGGTGTCACAATGACCGGCCAAGGCCTCATCAATGGAATTGTCAACTACTTCATACACCAAATGGTGCAATCCACGGACACCAATATCACCAATATACATGGAGGGACGCATGCGCACATGCTCCATTCCCTCCAGGGCTTGAATACTATCTTCTGAATACGATTGTTTCTTGTTTTCTTCACTCATATTTGTTCGATTTTAGCCTATCAAATAGGCGACTAACAAATATACAACATAGGGGTAGGATACCTCCTCAAAACCCTTGTAAATAGAAGGGAAGTTATTAACATTTCCTGTGAAAAAATAGCCCCCAATTACGGTTGAAAATCCGGTCGAAACGATATGATTTTAATAACTGTTGTCGTGGACTTTTTTTACTGCTCTCCCGCTGGGATCGTTTTGATTTTGAAAGGCTTTGTCCCAAGCAAGTGCAATCGGCGTACTACATGCCACGGAAGGTACTGAGGGGACGCTTAAAGCAGCAGCTTCACTAGGAAAATGTGATTCAAAAATGGTACGGTAATAAAATTCCTCTTTGTTACGTGGAGTTTGTGTCGGAAATCTATAATGTGCATTGGCCATTTGTTCGACTGTAACCTCGACTTCTACCACTTCTTTCAGGGTATCGATCCAACTGTAGCCTACACCATCGGAAAATTGTTCTTTCTGACGCCAGGCAACACTTTCGGGTAAATACTTTTCAAAGGCTTTACGCAACACCCATTTTTCCATCCGCTCGTTAGTAATCATTTTATCCTTGGGGTTCAAGCGCATTGCTACTTCGATAAATTCTTTGTCTAAAAACGGCACCCGTCCTTCTATCCCCCAGGCGGCCAAAGATTTGTTGGCGCGCAAACAATCGTATTGGTGGAGCTTGTCCAATTTACGAACTGTTTCCTCGTGAAATTCTTGGGCATTGGGTGCTTTGTGAAAATATAAATATCCTCCAAAAAGTTCATCTGCCCCCTCGCCGGATAGCACCATTTTAATCCCTAAAGATTTAATTGCACGTGCCATCAAAAACATCGGAGTGGAAGCACGGACGGTAGTAATGTCATAGGTTTCCAAATGATAAATTACTTGACGAATGGCATCTAAACCTTCTTGTATGGTGAAAACAATTTCGTGATGTACCGTTCCAATATGCTCTGCAACCTTTCGCGCTGCAACTAGATCCGGGGCACCTTCAAGACCCACTGAAAAAGAGTGTAGTTGTGGCCACCATGCGGATTGCTCATCATTGGTTTCTACCCTTTTGGCTGCAAATTTTTTCGCCAAGGCAGAGGTAATGGAAGAGTCCAATCCTCCCGACAGCAATACCCCATAAGGAACATCACTCATCAATTGACGGTGTACAGCTGCAGAAAGCGCATCGTGTAAATCTTCTATAGAAGTGGGGTTGTCTTTTACGGTATCATAGGATTTCCAATCGGGATTGTACCACTGGGTGGGTGCTTCATCACCGCTATGCCAATAATGTCCTGGAGGAAACAATTCAATTTTGGTACAAACTCCTTCTAAAGCTTTTAATTCAGAAGCTACATAAAAGGTTCCATTACTGTCCCAACCCATATAGAGTGGAATGATCCCCATGTGATCGCGGGCAATGAAATATTCGTCTTTTTCAATGTCATAAATCGCAAATGCAAAAATACCGTTCATCTGTGGGATAAAATCTTTTCCATCTCTTTGGTACAATGCCAAAATAACTTCACAGTCGGAAGCCGTTTTAAAGTGATAGCTGTCGCCAAATGTTTTGCGAAGCTCTTGGTGGTTGTATATTTCGCCATTGGCTGCAAGCACCAATGTTCCTTTGTCATCAAACAGCGGTTGCTTGCCGGAAGTTGGATCAACAATCGCCAATCGTTCATGGGCAAGGATCGCTTTTTCACAGTCAAAAATACCGTTCCAATCCGGACCTCTGTGACGGATAGTTTTAGACATTTCTAGAAGTTGTTCTCTTAGGTCTTCGTTGCTTTGTTTTAAATCAAAGGCACATACAATTCCACACATGTTTATAATTTTTTGACAAATATATGAATAGGGCACGTCTTGTAAAGTAAATAATTGTATTTAATTAAAATTATAAACTTAAAAAGGTTAATATGATTAATAATACAACCAAGCGTAAATCTTTCACGCTGTTAAATTAAAAAATGAAAGTTATTGGAATCGATTGCTGTATGCCACATTTCCATTAATGATGGTGGCAACCACTCGAGTCGAAAGAATACGTCTATCACTGATTTTTATCAAATCGCGATCCAACATCACAAAGTCGGCGTTTTTACCCACTTCTATACTTCCTTTTTGATCTTCTTCAAAATTGGCATAGGCCGCCCAAATAGTCATCCCTTTTAATGCTTCCATACGGGTCAACGCATTTTCAGATAAAAAGCCTTCTTCGGGAGTTTCATCACTTTTCTTACGAACGACCGCAGCATGAAAAGTAGCAAAGGGGCTGACGTTTTCAACTGGAAAATCAGTTCCCAAAGCTATACGATTGGATTGGTCTAAAAGTGCTTTGAAAGCATAGGCTCCAGGCATGCGGTCGGCACCGATACGATCTTCTGCCCAATCCATATCACTGATGGCGTGCGTTGGTTGAACGGAAGGTAAAATCTTATAGTTAAAAAGTTTGATGTCGGTGGTGTCTAGGATTTGAGCGTGTTCAATACGCCAACGCGGATCATTTTGAAACACCAATGCTTTTCTGTAAATATTTAGGGTCGCTGCAACAGCAGAATCACCTATTGCATGAGTATTTAATTGAAAACTGGATGTCGATAAACGATACGCTAATTTTTCAAGCGAATCAATCGGAGTAACAAGGGTTCCAAATTCTTCAGGAGCATCGGAATAAGGTGCTTTTAGAACCGCACCTCTCGAGCCCAAAGCACCGTCGGTGTAGGCTTTAAAAGAACGAACGGTAAGATAATCTGTTTTGATGGGACCGTTGGCTAAAAAATAATCTCTGTTTTCTTGAGTGTTGGACAACATCGCGTACATCCGGATTTTTAATTCCCCTTTTTTATAAAGACTGTCAATCAACAGAACATCTTCTTTGCTCAATCCGGCGTCGTCTACTGTGGTCAGACCATTTGCCAGAGCAATTGCCTCAGCGGCTTTTAGTGCCTTTACTTTCTCTTCAATAGTTGGCTTGGGTAAAATCGCAGAAATTAATTCCATGGGACCATCGATCAATAAACCGGTCAAAGTTCCATTCGCTTTAATGATTTGACCTCCTTGGGAATCTGAGTCGGTAGTGATTCCAGCCAAATCAAGTGCTTTTTGATTGACTAAGAAGGCGTGTCCATCGATACGCTCCAAAACCACGGGAGTGTCGGGGAACAACGTATCTAATTTTTCTTTGGTAGGAAACGCTTGATTTTCCCAATCATTTTGATCCCAACCATGACCAAGTATAAATTTGGAGGAATTATCTTTAGAAAAGTTTTCGAGTTTAAGGAGGATTTCATCAAAACTTTTGGTTCCTGTCAAATCCAATTGCGATTGCATCAAACCCAAGCTCAGAAAATGACAATGCGCATCAATAAAACCCGGATAAACAGGTAATTCATTGGCATTTAATGTTTTTTTGGTATTGTATTTTTCTAATAATTCTTCTCCTCCAACAGCAACAAACTTTCCATCCTTTACCGCAAAGGCGGTGGCTTTGATATTATTTTTATTGAGGGTATAGACGTTTGCATTATGGACAATTAAATCGACTTTCTCTTGACACGAATAAAAAAGAATACTCCCAAAGAGTAAGGCACCTATCAAAGGGATTTTAACTGCTATTTTTTTCAAAAGATGTAAATCATAACGCTTCGTCATTGTGGCTCAAATTTGGGGACAAATGTAATGAATTTACAACAAAAATAAGTTATTATTTTAGGGGCAAAAACGAGTTAATAATTCCTTAAAATTGAAAGTCAAATTTGTAGGAGGCTCCCAATAAAACAAAAAGGGAGTGCTGCGGATAGAAGGCCCATCGACCGTGGACACTTTCAGAATTATAACGTGCCTTGGCAAAAACATCAATTTGAGGTTTTATTTTATAGGTGAACTGTGCTTGACCTGTCAAATAGGGCGGTAAATTTACTGTCGGTGGTGTTCTTTGAAGTGCCTCTTCGGGGGTTTGCGTTAGAAAAATATCCCAAGCAGCTCCTTTTCGATCTCCCAAAAAAGAAGCGTCAAAACTAAATACCCATTTATTGCTCCACTTGATTTGTCCTTCGGCGCGCATGGTCACATTGGGTATATTCCACAAGGGTTTATTGTCTATTGTATCGTACTGCGTATAGTTGACGTGAAATCCTAAATGATTTTCTTTCCCCAATTGAATTTTGAAGTGCGTTTTGAGTCCATAAACCCATACATCCGAATAAATCAGATTGTAGGCATTCGACAAACGATAGGCCAAATCTTTGTTGTCTGGATCAAAGGGCAATCTTTGATAAAGCGCCAGCTGATCCACTTGATCGAAATAGAGCGAAAAGTCAAAGCCTAAAATTGAGGAAACCGTTGAACGAATTCCTAGATGTGTGTTGTATTTACTCCAGCTATATCGCTGATCAATGGTCGGTGCTAAAAAAGGATTTTCTTGATAATGTTCACTGTACGAATTCAGTCGAACATTGCCTTGAGCATTGAGATAAGGTATTATTTTCGATTTTTGCGTTTGGTACGAAAGGTCAATATTGGGATAATAGGTGATTTTATTTTCACTGGCATCATTGGGATCTACTACATAACTCCCAGTGGCTCCAACTTTTATTTTAAGATCATTTTTTAAATGCGTCCATTGCAAGCCAACAGTTCCCAACCCAAGGGTTTTACTCACTTGTTCTTTGGTGAAATAATCACTTTCAAAACGTGTGTGACTACCATTGATTTGTGCCGTAAGATCCAAATCTCCTTCAAAAAGTTCAGCTCTCAATTGCGTTTTTAAATAGAGGAGTTGCTCCGCGGTTCTGAAATTATCGGCCACATAATGGGTTTTAAATTCCAACTTTCGCAACAAACTGTCATACCATAGCCAATCCGTTTGCAATGCCACTTTTTGACGCTTTATATCTGGGTCAACGGCATTGATCAGCAATGGATCCCATTCCATATCGTAGAGCCCATAGTAGGCTGTGTTGAGCGACTCAAAATTCAATTTACTGATTCCGATAAATGAATTTTCCTTTAAGGTATGATGTCCTCCCAAAAAAAACTCGTTTTGACGACTTTGAAAAATGGTATTGGGAACAGCTCCTCCAAACCCATCCCGATAGGTCCAAATTCCCAGTGATTGATTGCGATCCAATTGTACCACACTAGACACATCAAACAGTACTTGTTTATGATTGCCTAAACCCAAACTGAAAAATGAATTGTATGGGGTTTCAGAGGTTCTTCGGGTGAGTTTTAAAGGAGTGGCTTTATTGGGGACAAAAGTCGACACTACAGGCACATCGATGAGCGGATATTCGACGCTTTGCTTTTTTTGAAGTAAACTATCCGGTGGAACAGGATTGGATCGGAGTTTAAAAGCGTCGGACAAACTTGGGGTGTAGGATTTAATCACCGTGACTTGTTGTGTACCAATAGAAGCATCCGCCTCATCCTGTGCCCATAACAAATGCACACCCACAAAAAGCATCAAAAAACAATAGCGCTTATTCATCTTCTCCGGGGCTTATGGAAGCATTTTCCTTGGATGCCTCATTTTTAATTTTACTCAATAATAAAGTAGCTTCTTCGATCAAATTGGGGTATTGATCAAAATTTTCGATGATGGATTCCAATACATAAGTCGCTTGGAAAGTATCGTTCAATGCAAAATAATTTTGAGCCAATAACATCAAGGCTTTTGGTCCCCAAATTCCAGATTGACCCGTTGCATTAGCGATCGTCGTTATGGTTTGATTGGAGGCTTCAAAATCTTTTTTATTTCTTAAATCTAAGGCCTTAAAATACAGTGCCTCTGTCGCCATTTCGGTGGTAGAAACACGTTCTAATTTTTTATAACTTTCTAAGGCTGCAAGGGTATCTTTCAACTGAAGAGCCGATCGGGCGGAAAGCAACAAAGCATCCCATTTTAAATTTTCTTCAATGGCATTATTTTCCAATATGCCTAGTGCAATCGTACGGGTTTTCTCAAACTGGTTTTGGTGATAATATACCTGCAATAAATTTAAGGCGGCAAACCTTTTATTCTCGTCAAACGAAGCAATCTTGGACAAAAGCTCCAAATAGCTTACGAGCTTGGTATAATCCTCCTTCTTTTTTAATAATTCAATCGCTCGTACAAAAGATTTTTCGGAATATTCATTGACTTCTTGGGCGGCGATCAATTCGTATTTTTCCAACGCCTTATCAAAGGCCTCCGATTCAAAATATATCTCTGCCAACAAAAAAGTTGCGTTTAA
>JABISF010000060.1 GCA_018699935.1 Flavobacteriaceae bacterium
ATGGTCTAGTTCGCTTGTATCTTTCAATACGCGCTGTCATTCTTAATTCTTTTTCTTTTCAAGGAACTTATCCACTCAAACCCAATCATTAACTGTTCGGCGTTTTAGCGGATGCAAATATAAAACCCTTTTTAGTTATTGTAAGGGGTTTTATGAGAATATTTTTTTTATTTTTTTTCGAAGCTAATGGACTTGTTTTTCCAGAGCCAATAGAGGGTGTCTATATCGTATTGTAAGGCTGTGGGATCCAGCTCTATAAAGCCATCCGCATAGGCTCTTTGAAGGATGTCTTCAATGAGAAAATCTTCGTAATTGGTTTCCGGATCGTAGGTGGCTTTTAAAGATAAATCGAAAAAAGAAGCCGTGGTTTGATAAATCATGGCTCTCCAACCGTTGCGAAGGTCCTTCACTAAGTCATGGGTTGTTCGTCCCGTTTGTCGATGAACCAACTTGATCAATATCTTTCCTTGCGAACGAGAGAGTTTTTTTAATTCTTCTTCAAACTCGTCGTAAATGAATTTTTCAATACGTTTTAGATAGGCTTTCTTCCCGCTTTTCGTCTTGATGTTTTCCATTCTTTGCTGCAGTGTATCCAAACGATCGGAAGCCAATTTGGCATAGGGGTAGACCTTAAGGGTTCGGTTTCTTAAAATCACATAGTTCCGCAAGTCATCCATACTCTTAAAGCGCAGGGGCTGAAAAAGAACCACCTCATCCAGACGGATCCCCAGTTCAGGAATGGAGTCTCCAGAAAGCGGGTAGAGCGATTCCTCATAGATGTCTATGGATTTATCGGTTTGAGCGTGTCCTATAGATAAACAAAAAAATAAAAAAGAAAGCAGGCTTTTTTTCATGGCGCAAAAATACAAATATTTCTTCCGTAGCTTTTTTAATTGGGAATATTATTACATTTGGATTCCTTAAAAATGAAAAGCAATCGCATGAAAATTTTAGACAAAAAAGCACTTACCTTTTTAGAGCAATATTTAAACAATGCCTCACCCACGGGCTATGAAAGCAAGGGGCAAAAAATATGGATGGACTACCTCAAACCTTATGTAGATGAGTTTATTACGGATGTGTACGGCACCGCCGTTGGGGTGATCAATCCCGAGGCGGAGTATAAAGTAGTGATTGAAGGACATTCGGATGAAATCTCGTGGTATGTCAACTACATCACCGACAAAGGATTGATTTATGTCATCCGAAACGGAGGAAGTGATCATCAAATTGCACCTTCCAAGTGGGTCAATATTCATACTAAAAAAGGAATTGTTCAAGGGGTGTTTGGATGGCCTGCTATTCACACTCGAAAAAACGGTAAAGAAGAGTCTCCCAAGTTAGATAATATCTTTATCGACATTGGAGCTAAAGACAAAAAAGAGGTTGAAAAAATGGGCGTTCATGTGGGTTGTGTCATCACCTATCCCGATACCTTTAAGATTCTAAACAAAGACAAATTTCTTTGTCGCGCCATAGACAACCGTGCCGGTGGATTTATGATTGCTCAAGTCGCGCGACTATTGTCTGAAAACAAGGTGAAACTTCCGTTTGGATTGTACATCACCAATTCTGTTCAAGAGGAAGTGGGCTTACGAGGTGCCGAAATGATTACGCAAACCATTCAACCCAATGTGGCCTTGGTGACCGACGTTTGTCACGACACCAGCACCCCCATGATCAATCAAAAAGAAGAGGGAGATACACAAATCGGAAAAGGCCCAGTGATTTCCTATGCTCCTGCCATTCAAAATCTTCTCAGAGAGCGAATCTTGGAAACGGCAGAAGCTAAGAAAATTCCATTTCAGCGTCATGCTTCCTCCCGTTATACCGGTACGGACACCGATGCCTTTGCCTATAGCAATGGTGGGGTGGCCTCTGCCCTGATTTCATTGCCACTCCGCTATATGCACACCACCGTGGAAATGGTGCATCGTGATGATGTTGAAAACGTTATCCGATTGATTTATGAAACGTTATTGAATATTAAGGAGGGTGAGACTTTTAGTTATTTTGATTAATTAGCACACACTACTTCAGTTATAAAAAAACGCAAAGTCGATCGACTTTGCGTTTTTTTTATCGCTTTTATGCGCTCCCCTATTTGGTTTAGAAATTCAAGCGTCCTTTTTGGTTTCAAAATACGATACGGTCTAATCGTCCAAATGGGGAATTCGTAAAACTTGTCCTTGATAAATCTTATCCGGATGACTCAAAAATTATTCCACCCAAATCAAGTCCAGTCCCACAGAATAATATTCCACTCATCGGTAGTATCCCTATAGGTATGGATGTTTTTAAATCCCACTTTTTCATGTGCCACCATGGAGGGGCGATTACGAGAAGATACTTCGGTGATACAACACTCAAAGGTTTTGGAAAATACTTCTTTGTGCTTTTGGTACAATGCTTTAAAAACACCTTTCCGACGGTAGGGTTCGCTCACACAAACTTGGCCGATCACATAGTAATTCCATTCGCTCAATTTTCTCCCTTGATATTGAATTTTTTCAAAAGTCGCAAACATGGGGCTCAAAATAGGAATGAAGTTTTTTAAACTTTTGTGCATCGCCAAAGCGTACCCAACCACTGCTTCATCCTTTTTGGAAATGACCTGTGGTATTTTGGACTGCATCGCTTCAATCCTCTTCATACTGTGCTTTACAGTAACAAAACCTTGTTCCGTTTTGGCCGAAGAAGACACGTTTTCAATATGATTTTCTTTTTGAATCTCCAAAATCTGGCGTAATTCCTCACTATTTTCAACAAGTTTAAAAATCATTCCCACCTCTTATAAATACATCATTACTTCAATTTTCTGTTCGTTCAAATTATATTTTTACGTTTTTATTTTTTATTTTTTTTCATTAATCCGAAGGCCCAAATTGCAATCCCAATAAGAAATATTATTTTTGCCCACTCGTACAATCCATTTAAATTTTCGAAATAATAATACTTTTTCGACAACCCAAAGAGCCCTCCAACTGCCATCAATACCATACCCATACGTTCTAAAGAATTATTTTTTTTCATTATCAGTGTTTTTTTTGTTTAATGCTGAGTTTTCTTCCGCTGTTAATAGTCTTGAGTGTATAATAAAACGAACGCCTAAGGGGATTTCAAGAGAAAAACTAGACCCTCGTCCTTCGGTCACATCTATGGTTAAATGGGTATGCTTCCAATATTCAAATTGGTCTTGATTCATATAATAATTCACCCCTTCCAACTGTCCAAGGAGTATGTCGCTGTCGTCCAAATACATGTCCTCTTCTTCAAAAATCATTGGGGCAGAACCATCACAGCAACCTCCACTTTGATGAAAAATCAATTTCCCATGCTTTTCTTTGAGTTGGTTTAACACCCCAATAGCCTGCGCTGTGATTGCGACTCTTTTATATTCCATAATTATGAATTTATTCAAAAAAGGCGGACTGTTGTTTCAGTCCGACTTTTCGCGACATCCTCTAAAAGAATCCGAGTTTATTCTTGTCGTAAGAAATGAGCATGTTTTTCGTCTGACGATAATGATTCAGCATCATCAAATGGGTTTCACGTCCAAATCCTGATTTCTTATACCCCCCAAATGGTGCATGCGCGGGATAGGCGTGATAACAATTGACCCAAACTCTTCCGGCTTTTATCGCTCTGGGTATTTGATACAATTGATGTGCATCTCTTGTCCAAACCCCTGCTCCTAATCCATATAGAGTATCGTTTGCGATTTCTAATGCTTCTGCCTCATTTTTAAATTTTGCAACAGCTACTACTGGACCAAAAATTTCTTCTTGGAAAACACGCATTTTATTATGCCCTTCTAAAATGGTGGGTTGAATATAAAAACCTTTGGCCAATTCTCCCTCCAATTTACAGGCTGCTCCCCCCGTAAGCACTTTTGCTCCTTCTTCTTTGCCTATTTTTATATAGGAGAGAATTTTCTCAAACTGGTCATTCGATGCTTGCGCCCCCACCATGGTGCTGCTGTCATAGGGATTGGCTTGAACAATTGCTTTGGTTCTTTCAATCACTCTTTTCATAAAGGCGTCGTAAATATCTTCTTGCACCAAGAGTCTTGAAGGACAAGTGCAAACTTCCCCTTGATTAAACGCAAATAAAACGGCTCCTTCTATGGCTTTGTCTAAAAATGCATCATCTTTATCCATCACAGAACTAAAGAAAATATTTGGGGATTTCCCCCCTAATTCCATCGTCACTGGATTTAGGTTTTTAGAGGCATATTGCATAATCAATTGACCCGTGGTGGTTTCTCCTGTGAAAGCTACTTTTGAAACCCCGGAGTGAGAAGCCAAAGATTTTCCAGCTTCGGGACCAAATCCATGAACAATATTGATTACGCCCGGAGGAAATACTTCGGCAATTTTTTCCATCAATAAAGTTGCCGATGAAGGGGTTTGTTCTGCCGGTTTCAATACGACACAATTGCCTGCAGCCAGTGCCGGAGGCAATTTCCAAGACAACATCAAAAGCGGAAAATTCCAGGGAATAATTTGAGCAACCACGCCCAGCGGTTCGTGAATATTCATCGAAAGGGTGTTGGCGTCCAGTTCTGTTGCACTCCCCTGTTCTGCTCGTATGACAGCAGCAAAATAGCGCCAGTGATCTACACTCAACGGAATGTCCGCATTTAGGGTTTCTCGAATGGGTTTTCCATTGTCACAGGTTTCTACTAGGGCAAACTCCTCTAAATTGGCTTCAATAATAGCGGCCACCTTGTTAAGCAAGCCTGCTCTTTCTACGGCAGAAGTTTTTCCCCAGGCTTCTTTTGCAGCATTGGCTGCTGCTGCTGCATTGTCCACATCTTCTTTTTGAGAACGTGGATATTTTGCAATCAATGAATTGTCAATTGGGGAGGTATTGTCAAAATACTAACCTCCGACCGGGGCTACGAATTTTCCATTGATGAAATTTTCGTATTTGTCCTTAAATTTTGGTTTTGCGTATCCCATTTTAATAATTGATTTAATTAAACTAGTCCTACTCTTTTAAAGATTTTCGGTTCCCTCTGTATTTTTACTAAATGCCAACTGTTGCCTTAACGGTAAAGGTTTAACAAGAGCATCTCATCTCTGATGAAGTTTCAGGAGATAAACATTGCATTTCAAAAAGTTTTTATAAAACCTTCAAATCATAAAGAAGAAAAAACCCTAATGGGTGGGTAGTCTTTGGGTTCAAAATTTGGAGGTTTACCTTTTAAAGATAGAAGGTTTAGACTTTTTTTACAAAAAATACTTAGGCTTGATTTAAAATCGCTTTGTTGATTTTTCGAACCACTCCCGGACCTTCATAGACAAAACCCGTGTATAACTGGATTAAGGAAGCTCCCGCTTGGAGTTTTTCAAGGGCATCTTCGGGAGTATGAATTCCCCCTACACCTATGATGGGAAAGGCACCTTTACTTTTTTGATGAAGGAAACGGATTACTTCCGTACTTCGCCGACCCACCGGCTTACCGCTAAGGCCTCCCATTTCTGACTTATTGGAGGATTGTAAGCCCTTTCGGTCTAGAGTGGTATTTGTGGCAATAACACCATCTATTTTCACGGTGGTTATAATTTCGATGATGTCCAACAATTGCTCATCTGTCAAATCGGGAGCAATTTTCAAAAGTATGGGTTTGGGGTTGGATTTTGCAAGGTTGCGATTTTTTAGCGTTTGTAGCAAATGTGTAAGGGGCTCTTTGTCCTGAAGGGCTCTCAAATTGGGTGTATTGGGAGAGCTCACATTGACCACAAAATAATCCACAAAATTGAACAGTGCATCAAAACACTGAACATAATCAGAAACCGCATCTTCGTTGGGTGTGTTTTTGTTCTTCCCAATATTGCCTCCAATCAATACTCCTTTATTTTTCTTGAGTCGTTTCACAGCGGCTTCAACCCCTTCGTTGTTAAACCCCATTCGATTGATCAAGCCTTGATCTTCGGGCAAACGAAACAAACGTTTTTTGGGGTTTCCGGGCTGGGGCTTTGGAGTGAGTGTTCCGATTTCTACAAAACCAAAACCAAAATTCGAAAGCTCTTGATACAATTTGGCGTCTTTGTCAAATCCAGCAGCCAAACCCACTGGGTTGGGAAAGCGAAGCCCAAATAAAGTTCGCTCCAAACGTGGATCGCTAACCCTGTAGAAAGTACGAAGCAGACTTCCTATCCCGGGAATTGCATGCAACAGTTTGATTCCTTTAAAAACAGCGTGATGTACCCCTTCGGGGTTAAACAAAAAAAGTATGGGTTTTATAAAGAATCGATACATACAATAAAAAAACATCCCGCCAAGGCGGGATGAAAATACTTTTTAAGATTTAGCTGGGGGAGGATTTAATTTGGCACTCATTTCCAAAGAAATAGAACTGCGCTCCACTTTTAGCTTTCCGGCTAGGGTTTCAATCACACAAGTGTTGTCTTTGTCATTCAACTCCACCACTTTGGCGTGGATGCCGCTTTTGGTCACAATACGATCTCCTTTTTTGAGTTGATTCATAAAGTTCTTTTCCTTTTTTTGACGACGTTGTTGTGGCAAAATGATGAAGAAAAAAAACACCACTAGCATTAAGAGTAAAAACGGTAACTGTCCGGAGAATCCTTCCATTATAGGCGATTTGTTTGGGTTAAGTATTAATTTGTTTTTTGCGCATCGCGCTGACTTTGCTTCGCTGGATCGGGTGTAACTTGCGATTTGATACGCAACATTTCTCTTCCACTTTTGGTGTTGGCTGAAATGGTTACTGATTTTTGCTGAATTCCAGGTTTGTTAGACGAATCAAAACTTACCTCAATGGTTCCTGTTCCTCCCGGTGCAATGGGTGTGTTTTTGGGATATTGTGGTACAGTACACCCACAACTTCCTCGAGCATCTACAATGATTAAATCGGCATTACCGGTGTTGGTAAAACTGAACGTAGTGGTAACTTTTTCTCCTTCCTTGATGGTTCCAAAATCATGAGAGGTTTTGTCAAAAGTCATGACAGGAGCCTCAGCGGAATTGGAAGAGGATGCCTCATTGGAAGGCGCAGCAGCGTTGGTGGTCGCATTAGTCGAATTGACTTTCTTGGCTGCACTTTCTTGACAAGCGGTTAAACTTAAAGTGACAAGTGCTAACAGTGTAAGGATATATTTATACATAGTGATAAATTTTTTGTCAAAAATATAAAAAATATCTCACTGTAAGCCCCTTCCGCTCTTCTGTAATCGTTGTGCAGAGGAAAATTCTTTGACCAGTTTATCCAAAACCCCATTCACAAAGTGATTGCTCTTGGGCGTGGAATAATCTTTGGCGATTTCTAAGTACTCATTTAGGGTTACTTTGGGAGGAATTGAGGGGAAATACAACAATTCACCAATAGCAATTTTAAGAATGATGGCGTCCAACTGCGCAATCCGATCGGGATCCCAATTGGGTGTTTTGCCGATCAGTTCGGATTCCAAAGATGCCTCGTTTCCAATTACTTTTTCCAAAAGATCTACGCCAAAATCCATGTCTTCTTTGCTCACTACGGGCTGCGGAAAGGGAAGACTGGAAACATCATTGACTTTAATTTTTTTGAGGGTTTTCAGTAAAAAGGTGTTTACGATAGGAAGATCATCCACCCAAGTCAGTTCACGGTCTTCTAAATAATTAAACAAATAAGGATGGGGTGTGATAATATGACGGAAAAAATAAACCAGCAGTTGTACGTCATCCTTGGCGTTTGGTGCCTCCAAAGCCGTGTGTTGCGCAAACGCTTCGCTTTCAAAAAGGAGATTGATCAAATCTTTGAGAAACTTAAATTCCAAATCCCATTGATCAATTTTTTTGTTTTTTAAAAGTTGGGCTAAAATAGGGTGTTGAACAATAAACCGTGATGCCGAGTTTTGCAACAACAACTCAAGAGCTGCAATACGCTTCTGGTCTTCAATTTTATTTTTACGATAGGTTTCTAGTTGTTCCTCGGCGGCTGCAGCGACCGCTTTGATGAGTGCCAACAATAACAAATAAAGATCAAATGTCGCTGCTACACTGCCCTTGAAAAAAGCCACTTCACTTTCGAGGCGATCGCTTTTGGATAATGAAAAGGAATAAACAGATTGCATTACCTTCACGCGAATATGACGTCTTGTTAGCATGTGTCAGAACTTTTTTTAATGCGGTAAAAATAGTTTATTCTCACCAATATAAAACCTACTTTAAACAATAAAAGTTTTTTCAAATCCTATTTCAACAGCATTCAATTGTTTACCTTTGATAACGATTTGCGGAATGAAAGAATTATTATATCTCAAAAAATATCTGGTCAAATACAGACTCCAGTTACTTCTGGGAATTCTCATTACCATCATTTCAAGAATTTTTTCACTTTTCGCCCCCCGACTGATCGGAAATTCTCTGACAGCCGTAGAAAATTTCTTAAAAATTCCAGCTGCCGATCCCTCAGAAATCAAACATTTATTGCTCATCAATATTTTAATCATTGTTGCCACCGCCTTGATTTCCGGTTTTTTTACTTTTTTGATGCGACAAACCATCATTAATGTTTCACGTTATATTGAGTTTGATCTAAAAAATGAAGTGTTTTGGCATTACCAAAAGCTCACCCACCGCTTTTATAAAAACAATAGTACTGGTGATTTGATGAACCGCATCAGCGAAGATGTTGGAAAGGTGCGCATGTATGTAGGTCCTGCCATCATGTACAGCATCAACACCATTGCCCTTTTTGTCATTGTGATTGGCTATATGGTAAGTATTGCTCCCACTCTGACCCTCTATACTCTTGCGCCTCTCCCTGTATTATCATTTACAATATACAAACTAAGCCGCATCATCAATATTAGAAGCACTGCGGTTCAGGAAATGCTTTCCAAAATGTCTTCTTTTGCGCAAGAAAGCTTTAGTGGCATCAGTGTCATCAAATCCTATAATTTACAAACTTCCATGCAGTCTGGTTTTAATGGGCTGGTAACGGAAAGTTATGACAAGAACATGCAGTTGGTCAAAGTTCAATCGTGGTTTTTTCCACTGATGATCTTGTTGATCGGATTCAGCAACCTCATTGTTATTTATATTGGTGGAAATCAATACATCCAAGGGGAAATTGAAATTGGAGTATTGGCAGAATTTATTATTTATGTCAATATGCTCACATGGCCCGTGGCTGTGGTGGGATGGGTGACGTCCATTGTGCAACAAGCCGAAGCTTCCCAAAAACGGATCAACGCTTTTTTAAAGGAAGTTCCCGAAATTTTTGATGGGGCTGGAGTGCAAGATACCATCGTAGGAAATATTCACTTTAAAGACGTTTCGCTTTATTATCCCGAAACCGAAATAGAAGCCTTAAAAAAGATTAACTTCCAATTAGCCCCGGGGCAAACCTTGGGAATCCTTGGAAAAATTGGTTCTGGAAAATCCACGCTTCTCGATCTGCTTGCACGATTGTACGATCCTTCCTCGGGTTCCATTGAACTGGATGGTCATGATTTAAAGCATTTTAAATTAGAAAGACTGCGTTCATGGATTGGTTATGTACCCCAAAATGCATTCTTGTTTTCGGAAACCATAGCGGATAATATTCGTTTTGGAAATAAAGACGCCTCCGAAGAAGAAGTCATTCAGGCGGCTAAAAACGCAGTTGTTCATGAAAACATCGTCAACTTTGCCGAGGGGTACAAAACGCTTTTGGGCGAACGCGGCATCACCCTCTCTGGGGGACAAATTCAAAGAGTTGCCATTGCCCGTGCGTTGATCAAAAATCCAAAAATCTTGCTGTTGGATGATTGTCTTTCGGCGGTAGATACCGATACCGAAGAACTCATTTTAAGAAATCTGAAGGGGATTTGCGCCGATAAAACCACACTTATTGTCAGTCATCGAATCTCCTCCATCAAGCATGCAGACCTCATTCTTGTTCTTGAAAATGGAGAAATCATTCAACAAGGCAAACACCGTGAATTAGCCCTCAAGGCAGGATATTACAAGGATTTGAACGAAAAACAGCAATCTCAGCGGTCAAAATAATTTGTCGTTCGCATTTTTTTTTCTAAAATTGAAGACAACTTGACGCTATGTACGAGAATGAAGATGGAATGGAAGACATTTATTCCAAAATAATTAGAGCAGGTCGAAGAACCTATTTTTTTGATGTTCGCGAAACTAAAGCGAGTGACTATTACTTAACCATCACGGAAAGTAAAAAGTTCACCAACGATGATGGTTCCTACCATTATAAGAAGCATAAAATCTATTTGTATAAAGAAGATTTTGCCGATTTCAAAGAAGCTTTAGACAGTACAATGAATTTTATTTTGAGCGAACGCGGAAAAGAAGTCATCAGCGAACGCCATCAAAAAAATTACAATCCTGAAGAAAACAGAAGTGGTGTTTCTGCTTCCAATTTTTCAGATCTAAATTTTGAGGATATTTAATCGCTCCGTTTCTCTGAAAAACCATTTTATCGCATTGTTTATCAATGCGGTTTTTTTTTGAAATAAAGAGGGCTATAGAATTTGCTGCCCGTTGGGGAGTTCTGATTCCGGAGCCAGGAGTATCACCCCTCCTTCTTCTTTGGCTCCCAATACCAAAAATTGGCTTTCAAAGTGAGCAATTTTTCGATGCCCTAAATTCACAGCGCCAATCACCTGACGGCCCAACAATTGCTCTGGAGTATACCGATCCGTTATTTGTGCCGAGCTTTGCAATACTCCCAAGGGACCGAAATCAACGGTGAGTTGATAGGCGGGTTTTTTGGCTTCAGGAAAAGGCTGGGCGGTAATTATAGTTCCAACTCGTAAATCCAGCGATTGGAAGGCGGCGTAGTCAATCATATTTCGATTAAAAAAACAAAAATACTATTTTTAACGTCAAATAAAACATCAAGCTATGGCTTTGACTGAATCCTATATGTTGCCCCTTGGCACCCCCGCACCTGATTTTACATTGCTCAACGTTCGCGATCAACAACCTACCCATTTACAAGAAAATAGTGGGAAGAAAGGAACGCTCATCGTTTTTATGTGCAATCATTGCCCCTATGTGGTGCATTTGATTGATGCCTTTGTCGCTATGGCAAAAAGTTTGGAGGAACAGGGCATACAAACCATCGCCATTTCTAGTAATGACATCCATTCGTACCCTCAAGATGGTCCGGATGCCATGACGCAATTTGCCCGCGCACACGATTTTAGTTTTCCTTACCTCTACGATGCCACCCAAGCGGTTGCTCATGCCTATCAGGCCGCTTGTACCCCGGATTTCTATCTGTTTGATCAGGATTTAAGATTGTTCTACCGCGGTCGGTTTGATGCCTCCCGACCGGGAAATGAGCTTCCCCTCAACGGAGCCGATCTCAAACACGCCACCACGGCATTATTGCAGGAACAAAAAATACCCGATCCGCAATACCCGAGTATGGGATGCAATATCAAATGGAAAGCGGGAAACGAACCAAAGTAGTTTTAAGAAGAAAAATCTACTAAAGCGACTTCAAAAATCAATGTGGCATTGGGGGGAATGACTCCTCCTGCCCCGGCTTCGCCATAGGCCAATGCACTGGGAATTACCAATTTTGCAAGTGCTCCTTTGTTGAGCAAAGCTATCCCTTCATCCCAACCAGAAATCACTTGACCCACTCCCAATTGAAATTCGATGGGTTGATTGCGTTGATAGGAGGAATCAAATACGGTTCCATCCAACAACATCCCTCGGTAATGCACACTCACCTTATCTCCGGCTTTGGGTTGATCTCCTACCCCTGGTTTTTTGATTGTATAATACAGTCCACTGGATGTAACTTCCATCCCTTTCACGGCTTCTTCCAATACTTTTTTCTCAGCATTTTTTGCCGCTTCTTTTCTTGCTGCACCTCCGGCTTTAAATTCTTCAAAAGCTTGTTCCGCATTCCACGCTTCTGCAATGGCTCCGTGTCGCTCGATGGTTAAACTTTCAATGCTATCGCCTTGCGCAATTTGATTGACGACCTCTTGCCCTTCGGTGACATAACCAAATACAGTATGTTTTCCATCCAACCAATCTGTAGGCGTGTGGGTGATAAAAAACTGACTTCCGTTAGTGCCCGGTCCGGCATTGGCCATTGAAAGTGTTCCAGGACGGTTGTGTTTCAATTCAGGGTGAAATTCGTCCTCAAATTGGTAGCCCGGTCCGCCTGAACCACTACCTTTTGGACAGCCCCCTTGAATCATAAAATTTGCAATCACGCGATGAAATTTCAAACCATCATAATAGGGAGTTCCTGTGGGTTTCACATTATTTTCTTGCGTTCCTTCTGCCAAACCGACAAAATTGGCAACGGTTCCCGGGGTTTTTTGGTAGGTGAGTTCCAATTCTATTTTCCCTTTGTTGGTGTTGAAAATGGCGTAGATTCCTTCTTTCATGCGTGCGCTTTTAGTTTAATGAATAGTCTTTTGGAGAGGCTCCTATGCCCATGGGCGTACTCTCATCACAGCGCAAAGATAACAATCATGAGGAAAAGAGCGTAAAAACTTGAAAGAAGCTTAATTGGCAATCTCACTAAAGAATTGAATCCGATATAAGCGAAGTTCTTCTTCTTCATAATCCCCATCAAATTCTTCTAAAGCTGCGTCTATGGAATCACTTTCGGCATCAATAAAATAATCGTAAAGTTCTTCGATTTGCTCCTCATCCAAGAGCTCCTCCAACCAGTAGCTGATATTTAATTTGGTTCCCGAAAAAACAATGGTCTCCATTTCCGTGATCAGTTCGTCCATTTTCATTCCTTTGGCGGAAGCTATATCGTCCAAAGAAAGTTTTCGATCTACACTCTGAATCAAGTATAATTTTAAGGTGGAATTGACCCCAGTACTTTTAACAATCAAATCATCGGGTCGAATAATGTCGTTTTCTTCCACATAGGTTTTAATCATGCGGACAAATTCCTTTCCGTAGCGTCTTGCTTTGCCTTCACCCACTCCATTGATTACGACCATTTCTTCTTCCGAAATAGGATATTTTAAACACATATCTTCTAAGGAATACTCCTGAAAAACGGCGTAGGGAGGAACTTTTGCGTTTTGAGCCACTTTTTTACGGAGCCCTAGCAACATTTTCATCAGCTGTACATCCACCACCCCTTGGGCTTTGTTGGAAACAATTCCAAAACTGGGCGTGGTTTCGTACTTATGATCCTCTGTCATCATAAAGGAGGTTGGAGCTTTGACAAATGCATTCCCGGCATCGGTGATATGAATCACTCCGTACGTTTCAATTTCTTTGGATAAATAACCACCCACCAAAGCTTGGCGCATCAGTGCCATCCAAAACAGGGCATCTTTATCTTTACCAACTCCAAAAAAAGGCATTTGATCGGTTTTGTGCGATAGTATCAAAGCGTTTTTTTCACCGATAAGGGTTTTGACCAGCTCTTTGGATTTGTATTTTTGTTTTGTTTTGACCACAATTTCCAAGAGGGTTTTCAAGGATTCTTTGGCCTCAAATTGTTTTTTGGGATAACGCATATTGTCATCCATATCGCCCCCTTCTCCGGTTGTATTGTCACATGCTTCTCCAAAATAATGAAGAATAAATTTTCGCCGAGAAATAGACGTTTCGGCATATGCCACCATCTCATTGAGCAGTGCTAAACCGATTTCTTGCTCGGCAACGGGTTTTCCTGACATGAATTTTTCAAGTTTTTCAATGTCTTTATAAGCATAAAATGCCAAGCAATGACCTTCTCCTCCGTCTCTTCCAGCGCGACCAGTTTCCTGATAATAACTTTCTATACTTTTAGGAATATCGTGATGAATCACAAAGCGCACATCGGGTTTGTCAATCCCCATTCCAAAGGCAATAGTCGCAACAATGACATGGCAATCGTCCTTTAAAAATTGATCCTGATTGTTAACCCGTGTTTTGGCATCCAAGCCGGCATGATAGGGCAATGCCTTGACTCCATTCACTTGAAGGGTTTGTGCTAATTCCTCTACCCTTTTGCGGGAAAGACAATAGATGATCCCGGATTTCTGGTCGTTTTGTTTGACAAAACGGATAATATCCGCATCCACTTGCGCCGTTTTTGGTCGCACTTCATAATATAAATTTGGGCGATTGAAAGACGCCTTGAAGACTTTGGCATCGGTGATTTGGAGATTGCGCATAATATCCTCTTGCACCTTGGGAGTGGCCGTTGCTGTCAGAGCAATGATGGGAATATTTTGTTTGAATTGCTCCAAAATAATCCGCAGGTTTCTGTATTCTGGTCGGAAATCATGACCCCATTCAGAAATACAGTGTGCTTCGTCAACGGCAAGAAAGGAGATGTTTACTTTCTGAAAAAATTCTACCGTTTCTTTTTTAGACAAAGACTCCGGGGCTACATAAAGGAGTTTGGTCACTCCCGCCACGATATCGTCTTTGACCCTGCGGGTTTCTGTTTTTGTTAAAGAAGAATTTAAAACATGTGCTATACCGTCTTCCGAGGAAACCCCTCGAATGGCATCCACTTGGTTTTTCATCAAAGCAATTAAAGGAGAAACTACTATGGCTGTCCCTTCTTGCATCAAGGCCGGTAATTGATAACACATGGATTTCCCTCCACCGGTAGGCATAATCACAAAACTGTCCTTTTTGTCAAGCACATTTTGAATAACCGATTCTTGGAGGCCTTTAAAAGCATTAAAGCCGAAAAATTTTTTTAGGGCTGACTGGATTGTTAATTCATTCATCAAGTACTACAAAAATATTTATTTGCCTATTTTTGTCCTAACAATATACCACTATTTGTTAAGTAAAACAACATAGCAATAACCAAAAATTTTCTATCAATAAATAGAATAAATCAAAAATATAAAAGTGAAAGAAAATCATAAACTGCTTGTCGAAGCCGTAAAGGGGACTTATCTTGCTCACTATTATTCGGCATTAAATAAATTCTCCTTTTCATTATGAGCCAAAAAGACGAAATGTCATTTTTAGACCACCTGGAAGAACTACGGTGGCATTTGATCCGCTCTGCAATTGCTGTTTTGAGTTTGGCCACAGGAGCGTTTATTTTCAAAGATTTCATCTTCAATGTACTGCTTTTTGGTCCTAAAGACAAAAGCTTTATCACCTATCGCGTGTTTTGTTCGATTTCTCAAAAATTGGGGCAAACCAGTGATTTTTGCTTGGAAGAGTTACCCTTTCGGATTCAGAGTAGAACCGTTTCTGGACAGTTTTCTGCCCACCTTTGGACTTCTGTTTTGGCCGGTTTTATTGTAGCTTTCCCCTTCATCATTTATGAATTTTGGAAATTTATCAGTCCCGGACTCTATGAAAACGAACGCAAAAATGCCCGAGGATTTATTTTTATCGCTTCACTTTTATTTTTCATAGGTGTGCTTTTTGGGTATTATATCGTTACTCCGCTGTCCATTAACTTTTTGGGGAATTATTCGGTGAGTAGTCAAATCTTTAACGATTTTGATTTGAGTAGTTATATCGGACTTTTAAGAACCTCTGTGTTGGCCTCGGGAATTATTTTTGAGCTGCCGATTATCATCTATTTCCTCACACGGGTGGGGCTAATTACGCCGGAATTCCTAAGGAAAAACAGAAAAATATCATTGGTACTTGTCTTGAGTTTGTCGGCCATCATCACACCGCCAGACATTGCCAGTCAAATCATCGTGAGCATTCCAATCTTAATTCTTTATGAAGTGAGTATCTTGATTGCTAAAATTGTAATCCGCAAACAACGTAAACTAGAAAAAGAGGGGGCATGAAACAAACCGTAGAAGAATTTAATACCTACCGGGAGGAAATGAATGAAAAACTCCTCGGTGCTTCTTCCAAAATTCTAAAGCGCATTTACAGCGTGGACAGTCAGGCCTATAAAGCCGGTGCTTTGGATGTACCCACCAAAGAATTGTTGGGCTTGGTCGCCTCGGCGGTATTGCGTTGTGACGATTGTGTCAAATACCATTTGCAAAAATGCTTTCAAGAAAAAATTACAACAGCAGCGGTAATGGAAACCCTCGAAATTGCAACAGTTGTCGGTGGAACTATCGTCATTCCTCATTTAAGAAAGGCTTATGAATTTTGGGAGGCCTTGGAACATCAATCGGAAAAGGAAGCATGAAATTAAAAGCATTATCGATCGAAAAAGCCTATCGCGGGCGCAAAGTGGTGAAAGGAATTTCTCTGGAAGTTTCCCAAGGACAAATCGTAGGCTTACTCGGACCCAATGGCGCCGGGAAAACCACTTCCTTCTATATGATCGTCGGGTTGATTAAACCCAATGCGGGTACCATCCTTTTGGATGACCAAGAAATCACCAAATTCCCCATGTACCGCAGAGCGCAACAAGGCATCGGTTATTTGGCACAAGAGGCTTCTGTCTTTCGAAAGTTGACCGTGGAGCAAAACATCTTGAGTGTATTGCAAATGACCTCCTTGAGCAAGGCCGATCAATGGGCCAAAACCGAATCTTTGATTCAAGAATTTGGATTGGCACACATTCGTAAAAATCGGGGGGATTTACTTTCGGGAGGGGAACGTCGCCGAACAGAAATTGCAAGGGCATTGGCCACCGATCCCAAATTTGTGCTTTTGGATGAACCCTTTGCCGGAGTTGATCCGGTGGCGGTTGAAGACATTCAACGTATCGTAGCACATCTGAAAAAGAAAAACATCGGCATCCTGATTACCGATCACAATGTCCAAGAGACACTCGCCATTACCGACAAAACCTATCTCATGTTTGAGGGAAGCATCCTCAAAGCAGGTACCCCAGAGGAATTGGCCGAGGACGAGATGGTTCGGAAAGTCTATTTGGGTCAGAATTTTGAATTAAGAAAGAAAAAACTAGAGTTTTAAACTTACCTTTGCAGCGCATTTACTAAAATCAGCCAGCAAAAAACTATAATGTCCATAAACATCCGTCCTTTTCAAAAGGAAGATTTTAGAACTATCCATCAACTTATTTCAGAAGCTTTTAACGTTTCCAAAGACCATCCTCTACAAAATTCTTTTTTGGAACAAAACCATATTCACAGCTTTGTTGCGATGGAGAATGAAATCATTGTTGGAACGGCGACTTTGCATTTGATCTACAAAACCAATCGAATTATGGGTTTGATAGAAGATGTGGTTATCGCACCTCATGCACAAGGAAAAGGCATTGGAAAGGCATTGGTACTCCATTTGGTTGAACAATCAAAATCCCTTGGCTGTTATAAAACCATGCTCAACGCAGCTGCGAAAAATATTTCATTTTATGAAAAAATGGGTTTGGAAGTGGGAGAATATCAAATGGTCATTCGACATTAATTATAATTTGAATAGAAAAATATTATGTGCGGAATTGTCTCTTATTTAGGAAATCAAAATGCATTACCCCTTTTACTCGATGGGCTTCAACGTTTGGAGTACCGAGGCTACGACAGTGCCGGTATCTTTATCCAAGCCGGCGACAAAGCCCATAATGGCAAAGTGAGCGGAAAGGTTGATGACCTGAGAAAACACTTTGAAACAAGCCTCCTCAAAGAAGCGCATGTTGGACTGGGACATACCCGTTGGGCAACCCACGGTAAACCCAATCAAATCAATGCGCATCCTCACGAATCCAACGACGGAAGTTTGGTGTTGGTTCACAATGGAATTATTGAAAACTACGAATCCTTAAAAACCATTTTAGTAGAAAAAGGCTATCGTTTTAAGTCGGAAACGGATAGTGAAGTCTTAATCAATTGGATTCAAGAAATAAAAAATAGCAAACAACTGACTTTAGGCGAAGCCGTCCACTGGGCATTGCAAACTGTGGTGGGTGCCTACGGAATTGTTGTTTTTGACAAAACCCAACCAGATACATTGGTCACCGCCCGATTGGGAAGTCCCTTGGTGATTGGCGTAGGGGAAGACGAATATTTTGTGGCTTCGGATGCTACCCCTTTTATACAACACACCCGAAATGTGATTTATCTAAACGATCACGAAATGGCGATCCTCCAAAAAAACAAACCGATCGAGGTACAACATTTAAAAAGTAATACGCCCATAGACCCAGAAATCGAAAAACTGCACTGGAATTTGGAGGACATCCAAAAAGGGGGGTATGATCATTTTATGTTAAAAGAAATTTTTGAACAACCCCAAGCCATTAAAAACACCCTGCGCGGTCGGGTCAATTTGGAACAATCCAAAATTGATTTGAGTAGTATGAAGCGCAACGAAGATCGGTTTATCCATGCAACGCGTATTATTATTTTGGGCTGTGGTACTTCCTGGCATGCCGGATTGGTGGGCGAATATTTAATCGAAACGTTGGCTCGGATTCCTGTAGAAGTGGAATACGCCTCCGAATTTCGTTACCGCAATCCAATCCTCTATCCCACTGACATTGTCATCCCCATTTCGCAATCGGGAGAAACCGCCGATACTTTGGCGGCCGTGAATATTGCCAAAGAAAACGGTGCCTTTATCTATGGAATTTGTAATGTGGTGGGAGCGACCATTCCCAGAGCCACCGACGATGGTGTCTATACCCATGCTGGCCCAGAAATTGGAGTGGCATCCACCAAAGCATTTACTTCTCAGGTGGTGGTGCTGATCATGATGGCGCTTAAATTGGCACGTCTTAAAAATGCACTGCCCAATGACCAAATCAATGAATTATTGCTGGAATTGAATCGGCTTCCCGAAAATTTGGAAACCCTTTTACAACATATTGAGCCGATACAACATTTGGCAAAAACTTTTGACACAGCGACCAACTGTCTCTATTTAGGACGGGGGTATAATTTTCCCGTTGCCTTGGAAGGCGCCTTAAAGCTTAAGGAAATTTCTTACATACATGCCGAAGGCTATCCCGCAGCTGAAATGAAGCACGGCCCCATTGCCTTGATTGATGAAGAAATGCCCGTTATCGTTATTGCTACCAAAAAAGGGCATTATGATAAAATTGTGTCGAATATTCAAGAAATCAAATCCCGAAAAGGACGAATCATCGCCATTGTTTCTGAAGGAGATGAAACCGTTAAAAAACTGGCGGATCACGTGATTGAAATTCCTATATCCTCAGAAATTTTTACCCCTATTTACGCTACACTTCCGCTGCAATTGCTGTCGTATTATATTGCAGTCAATCGAAATTGCAATGTTGACCAACCCCGGAATTTGGCAAAATCAGTCACGGTGGAGTAAACTCAACCCCAACGATTGCGAATTACATTGAGGAACAAATACAACACGATGAGCAAAGGAACTGCCACCCATTGGAAAAAATAAAACAAGGGGATACTGGAGAAAATCAGTATAAATTGATAGGTATAGGCAGACAATGTTGGTGCTGTTATTTTAAAAGAAAATAAGCGCAAGCGGACATTCATCAAAAAAACTGATAAAAAAGTGATAAATACCAAACCCGAAAAGGAAAACAAATAGGGTTTAAAATTTTGAAACAAGGGATGTGCAATTAACTGCGGTAGTGCCACTATAAAAAGGGCGTTGGCGGGTGCCGGCAGTCCTTTAAATTCATAAGCCTGTTCGGTGTCAATATTGAAATTGGACAAACGAATGGCCGCCGCCAAAGGAATCAAAAATCCGATCAAGGCCGGTGGAGCAATCGAAAAAGTGATGTTGTTAAATAAAAAAGGGAATTCAAATATCACTTCGCGTATTCCTATTTTTAAAAACAACTCATACATCACCACCCCGGGCACCAAACCACTGGTAATCAAATCGGCCATAGAATCCAACTGCATTCCAAAGTCGCTATCAACCTTGAGAATTCGAGCAAAAAAACCGTCAAACAAATCAAAGAAGGTTCCCAATAACACCATAAAAAAAGCGGCTTCGAAAAGGTTTTTAAATGCTAAATAAACGGCCATACAACCGCAGAAGAAGTTTAAAGCGGTCAGTACATTTGGTATGTTTTTTTTTATGATATTCACAGAA
>JABISF010000061.1 GCA_018699935.1 Flavobacteriaceae bacterium
ACTATCATATCACACCGATAGCTCTAAAAGAAAAGTGGATGTAATTTTGGAGTAGGGGGTCTAATTTCAGAGTTTTAGGTTGGGATTTTTTGGGGAAAACTGACAGTATTTACTGACAGATTTTAGGCATTTTACTGTCAATTGACTGTCAGTTTGTATATATTTAGTGATTATTAATAGTCAGGAGGGATTGTATTTTTCACCCTGTATGATTGGCTAAGCTCAATAAAAAAAGGCCTTCAGATGAAGACCTTTATAGTAGCGAGGGCAGGACTCGAACCTGCGACCTTCGGGTTATGAGCCCGACGAGCTACCACTGCTCTACCTCGCGATTTGAAATGCAAAATTACAAATAAAACAACTATTGTGCAACCTAGGGAGCAAATCATTTCACCCTTTAAAATCTCATCCATTTAAATAGCGTACTTTTGCACTCAAATTCTATTCATGAGTACTATAGTTGCAATAGTTGGCCGTCCAAACGTTGGAAAGTCCACTTTTTTTAATCGGATGATACAAAAACGAGAAGCCATCGTGGATGCGGTCAGTGGAGTTACCCGCGATCGTCATTATGGTAAATCAGATTGGAATGGTCGTACCTTCACGCTAATTGATACCGGAGGCTATGTAGAGGGGAGCGATGATATTTTTCAAAAAGAAATTGACAAGCAAGTAGCTTTGGCGATTGACGAGGCGGATGCCATTGTTTTTATGGTGGATGTTACCGATGGAGTTACCGGGATGGACGAAATTATGGCGGACAAACTGCGCCGTTCACACAAGCCGGTTTTCCTTGTTTTAAACAAAGTTGACAATGCAATGCGCATGGATGACACCCATGAATTTTATGCGTTGGGCTTTGAACATTTTTTTCCGATCTCGAGTATGAATGGAAGTGGGAGCGGAGAACTTTTAGACGCTTTAGTAGAAAGTTTTCCCGAAGAACAACCCGAAGAAGCCGACGAATTACCCCGTTTTGCGGTGGTGGGACGACCCAATGCAGGAAAGTCTTCCTACATCAATGCTTTAATTGGTGAGGAACGCTATATCGTTACCGACATTGCCGGAACAACCCGCGATAGCATAGACACTAAGTACAACCGTTTTGGTTTTGAATTTAATTTGGTTGATACTGCGGGAATTCGTAGAAAAGCCAAAGTAAAAGAAAGTATCGAGTTTTATTCTGTTATGCGATCGGTGCGTGCCATCGAACATTCGGATGTAATTTTATTGATCGTTGATGCCACGCGTGGTTTTGACGGTCAAGTGCAAAATATTTTTTGGTTGGCGCATCGCAATCATAAAGGAATTGTAATCCTTGTAAACAAATGGGACCTCATTGAAAAAGACACAGCTTCGGTCAAAGCTTTTGAAGCTAATATTAGAAAGGAAACGGCTCCTTTTACAGATATTCCGATTGTTTTTATTTCTGCCCTCAGCAAGCAACGGATTTTTAAATCCATAGAAACGGCTGTTGAAGTTTATAAAAACAGATCACGAAGAATACCCACCAGAGCGTTCAATGATGCCATGTTACCCATCATCGAAAAAACGCCTCCTCCGGCGTATAAAGGGAAATATGTCAAGATTAAATTTTGCACCCAATTGCCGACGCCTTTTCCGCAATTTGCCTTTTTCTGTAATTTACCGCAATATGTCAAAGACCCCTATCGCCGATTTTTAGAAAATAAGTTACGTGAAATTTATGATTTCCAAGGCGTCCCTATGCAGATCTTTTTCAGAAAAAAATAAGGATTTAAAGCTTTTCTCGGAGGGCTTCCAGTTCTATTTTTAAATGCTCCAAATGCTGGAGTAAAACTTCTTTGGAAGCGGTATTATCCTTCAAATCCAATTGTTTTTTAGCACCACTTAGGGTCATTCCTTTTTCTTTGACTAGGTGGTAAATAAATTGAATGGTTTGAACATTTTCGGGGGTGTATTTTCTAGTACCACTTTCTTTCTTTTTGGGTTGAATAGCTTCAAATTCTTTTTCCCAAAAACGTAACAAGGAGGGCTTTACACCGAAGGCTTTGGCGACCTCACCGATGGAGTAATAGCGTTTTTCTGGAAGATTTACATGCATCTTCTTAATCCATGGATTGGTTCTCTTGTCGAGCTTGCGTGACGAGTGCATCAAATTCTTCTGAAGAAAGGTTGCCGTAATAAAAATTCAAGGGGTTAATGCGTTGATCATCCTTAAAGATTTCGTAATGCAGGTGAGGCCCTGCAGAACGTCCTGTATTGCCGACATATCCTATAATGTCACCTCTTTTCACTTTGTCCCCCCGTCTAACGTTATATTTGCTGAGGTGAGCGTAAAGGCTGACATAACCAAAACCATGATCTATACGGATGTGATTTCCATATCCCGATGAACGACTGTCAGCACGTTTAACTATTCCATTGCCTGAGGCGTAAACAGGAGTTCCTCGTTTGGCAGTAAAATCCATGCCATAATGAAACCTTCTTTGTTTTGTAAAAGGATCCCTACGCGGGCCATAACCAGAAGCCATACGGGTTAAGTCTTTGTTACGAATGGGTTGAATGGAAGGAATCGCTTCCAACAGTTCGGCTTTGTTGGCAGCTAAACGCTCAATTTCGTCCAAAGATTTAGATTGAATAACCGTTTGTTTAGTCAAAATATCCAAACGTTTGGTGGTATTGATGATGAGTTCAGAATTGTTGAATCCTTCCAAGTTTTTGTAGCGATTCACCCCACCAAAACCAGCACGACGCTGCTCTTCTGGAATTGGGCTGGCTTCAAAATAGACGCGATAAAGGTTGTTGTCGCGGTCTTCTACACTACTAATGACTTTTTCTACTTGTGCAAGTTTTTGGTTTAAGATCTCAAATTGAAATTTGTAATTTTTCAGCTCTCGTGCTTGTGCAATCTCTGTAGGAGTATTCATCCAACTGCTGTTGAGTAAGACTAAAAGCCCCACCAAGCCAAACAAAATAGCGGAAAGAAAAAATAAAATAAAATTTGAAATCCTTAGTTTGTTGGTCACTTCTATCGGACGATAGGAGAGTGTTTCAGGATCGTAATAATATTTAACTTTAGACATAAAGCAATTTTATACAAATTTTCTTTTCTTTTGCAGAGAAATTTAAATAACAAATATACAAAACTTCGGGAAAATCTGTATTTACAATAAGATACTCCCTTAGAAAAGTTATAAAAAAGTGCAACACTGCATGAAATCAACACAAGTAAGACAACAGTTTCTCGACTTTTTTGCGTCTAAAGAACATTTGATTGTTCCCTCAGCGCCCATGGTTATTAAGGATGACCCCACATTGATGTTTACGAATGCGGGAATGAATCCGTTTAAAGAATATTTTTTGGGGAATGCTGTTCCCAAATCAAAAAGGATTGCCGACACCCAAAAATGTTTACGGGTATCGGGGAAACACAACGATCTAGAAGAAGTTGGAATTGACACCTATCACCATACTTTCTTTGAAATGCTGGGCAACTGGAGTTTCGGGGACTATTTTAAGAAAGAAGCGATTCATTGGGCTTGGGAGCTACTAACCGAAGTTTATAAAATCGATCCGGAAAAGCTTTACGTAACCATTTTTGAAGGAGCTCCAGAAGAGGCTATTGCAAGAGATGAAGAAGCCTATTCTTTTTGGAGCGAAATTTTACCCAAAGAGCGCATTTTGTTGGGAAATAAAAAAGATAATTTTTGGGAAATGGGCGATCAAGGGCCCTGTGGGCCATGTTCGGAAATCCATGTTGATATTCGTTCTGACGAAGAAAAAGCGCAAACTCCCGGAGCGGCTTTGGTCAATCAAGACCATCCGCAAGTCATCGAGGTTTGGAATTTGGTGTTTATAGAATTTAACCGAAAAGCCGATGGAAGTCTCGAAAAACTTCCCGAAAAACATGTGGATACGGGGATGGGTTTTGAGCGGTTATGTATGGTTTTACAAAACAAAATCTCCAACTACGATACTGATGTATTCACACCCTTGATCCGTGAAATTGAAACTTTAACGCATACCTCCTACGGAAAAGAACTTGAGACCGATCGTGCCATTCGGGTCATTGCAGACCATTTACGAACGGTTTATTTTTCTATAGCTGACGGACAATTGCCCAGCAATACGGGAGCCGGATATGTAATTCGAAGAATTTTGAGACGTGCCATTCGGTATGGATTTACCTTTTTAAATCAAAAAGAACCATTCATCTATCGTTTGATTACTCCATTGATGCATCAAATGGCGACTGCTTTTCCCGAATTGAAAAGAGAACAAAAACTGGCAGCCAATGTAATCCGCGAAGAAGAGCAATCCTTTTTAAAAACGCTGGATCAGGGGCTGGTACTTTTGGAGTCTATGATGAACACCTCCAAAGACAAAAAAATTGCCGGTGACAAAGCTTTTGAATTGTACGATACTTTTGGATTTCCTTTTGATCTCACCGCTCTGATTGCCCATGAAAAAGGATTTCAAATCGATGAGGAAGGTTTTCACAAGGCCATGCAGCAGCAAAAATTACGTTCGCGAGCAGCAGCCGTTTCCAAAGCTGAGGATTGGGTAGTACTTGAAGAAGACGATATCGAAGAATTTGTAGGCTATGATCGTTTGGAGGTAAAAGTAAGAATTACGCGTTATCGAAAAATGAATACTGCCAAAGAGGGCGATTTTTATCAATTGGTGTTTAACATGACTCCTTTTTATCCCGAGGGCGGAGGTCAAGTGGGTGACAAAGGGTATTTGGAGACTGAGAATGGGAATATTCATTACGTCACTAATACCAAAAAAGAGAATAATTTAATTCTCCATCAAACCAAAACACTACCCGAAAAATTAAATACACACTTTACAGCCAAAGTGGATGCACAGCAGCGAAAACGATCGGCTTGTAATCACACAGCTACACATTTGATGCATCAAGCATTGCGTTCTGTTTTGGGAACTCATGTGGAGCAAAAAGGGTCTATGGTGCATTCTGGAATGTTTCGTTTTGATTTCTCCCATTTTGCCAAAGTCACTGCTGAGGAATTATTGGAGGTGGAACAATTTGTCAACGCTCGAATAAGAGAACAACTCCCTTTGGAAGAAAACAGAAATCTTCCCTATCAGGAAGCAATTGAACAAGGGGCCATGGCGCTTTTTGGTGAAAAATACGGAGATACCGTTCGAACCATTCGTTTTGGACAATCCATGGAATTATGCGGAGGAACTCATGTCTCTAATACCTCCGAAATTTGGCATTTTAAAATTATTTCAGAAAGCGCAGTAGCCTCAGGCATCCGAAGAATAGAGGCTATCACAGGTGACGCAGTGATTACGTTCTTTCAAGAACAATCCGGTCTTATTGAATCCATCAACCAATCCTTAAAGCATCCACAAGATGCGCTGAAAGCAATCAATCATCTTCAAGAGGAAAATACTCAATTGAAAAAAGAACTTCAAGGGCTATCTAAATTAAAAATCCAAGTTCTTAAGGAACAATTGCAAAATAAATTAGAATCTCATTTGGGAGTTACATTCCTAGCTACAGAAGTGGATTTAGATGCCCAAGGAATGAAAGATTTGTCTTTTGAACTGGGAGCCACGCTAGATAATGTTGTATTGATTTTGGCTTCGCAAGCAAATCAAGCTCCTTTGATGAGTTGTTATATTTCAAAACCTTTGGTTGCTGAAAAAGGATGGGATGCCGGGAAAATCATCAGAACCCTTGGGAGTTATATCAAAGGTGGAGGTGGAGGGCAAGCGTTTTACGCTACCGCAGGAGGTAAAGCGGTAGACGGAATTCCAAAAGCATTGGCCGCCGCAAAAGATATTCTATTTAATTAGTTCGGATTGGTGGGCGGATATTGAGCGACAATTTCCCCTACAAACAGGGCAATCCGCTCATCACGGTTTGGAGTGTATTCACTAATACCTCCCTCGCCGCGTCCTTGCCAAATCAACTGGCGGTTGGTGGCGTCTATCACATCAATGTATAGGGTGCCTTCTGTACGACGACTTACATTATTATAGTTGGGTCCCCAAAACCAAGGATTCCATCCCCAACCCCATCCCCAATGGTTGAAATTATTGATGTAGATTTTTTCTTTAGCTTTTGTATTAAAACTAATCAATAAATCGGGTGTTTCCGATTTGGTCAGTCCTTTCAGTGTCATTTCTTGGTCAATGGCTTTGAGGATTCTGCGCTTGTCTAAATCCGAAATTTCGACTTCGTCAATTTGCGGTTTAAAATAGGCGTACGTTTGATATTTTGAAAAATCAACAGCTGTGTCATGATCGGTGTACACGCGAATAGAGCTACAAGAGATCAGAAGAAAAAAGACGGAGAGTAGGATTAAATTTTTCATTTTTAAAGAGGTTTTGTCCGTTTGTACACATCAAAAATTATGCCCAAACTATTGTTTTGGATTATATCCAAAGGGACAATGGCGACAATTGCTCTCGCAACAATAACCTCTCTTCAGATGATATTGTTCCGTAAAAACCTTATACCCTTCCGGACTTAAATAAAAATCTCCTTCTTCCAGGGGGGGGGGTGCTCCTAATGGCATTTTAACCTATTTTTGAACATGTTGTTTTTCGATGAAAATAAAAGTACTACAAATCAAGAGATTCCCGCGCCTTTGGGATATCGAATTGCTGTAAAAAGGGAAGATTTGTTGGATCCGCAGGTGTCTGGGAATAAGTATAGAAAACTGAAATATATTTTAGAAGAAGCCAAAACACAGCAAGTCCAACAACTACTCACTTTTGGGGGGGCTTTTTCCAATCATCTTGCTGCCTTGGCTTCCGCCGGAAAGCGGATGGGCTTTTCCACCCTCGGTATCGTCCGAGGGGAAGAATGGCAATCCAAAATTGATGAAAGTCCCACCTTAACCTTTTGTAAAACCATGGGAATGGAGCTTCATTGTGTTTCCAGAGCAGCATACCAATTGAAAGAAAAGAGTCTCGAAGTAGCAGTTCACATTAAACGTAATCCTCAACTACTCCTTATACCGGAGGGGGGAACTTCCCATTTGGCCGTGAAGGGATGTCGTGAGATATTAACGCAACAGGATCAAGAATTCGATACGGTGTGTTGCAGTATTGGAACTGGAGGCACTATGGCAGGACTGATGGAAGCTGCAGCAAAACACCAAACCGTCATTGGATTTAATGCCCTTAAAAACGAAGGAATCCTAGCTACGCTGGAGACACTTACTCCCAAGAAAAATGGACATGTTGATAATGATTATACATTTGGCGGTTATGCCAAAGTAAATGAGGAACTCATAAGGTTTATTAATACATTTTATCAACAAACAAACATTCCTTTGGATCCAGTCTATACCGGCAAGCTTGTTTTTGGTATTTTTGAACGAATTAAATTAAATCAATGGTATTGGGGAAAACGTATTTTAATCATTCACTCAGGAGGACTTCAGGGAATACAAGGAATGAATCAACGACTCAAGAAAAAGGGAATGCCAATCATCGAATTTTAATAGGCCTTATCAGCACTTTTCTCTTTATTTCTTGTGGAACGACTCGAAAAGTAGTGGTTCGTCAAAATCCTCCTAAGGAGACCAAAGAAGTGATCCAAGAAAAAACAGTCCCAACGGCAAAACCTGTTTTGTCGGAAAAGAAAATGACCAATACAGAACGAATCAATCTATATATAGCCAAATTCGGACCCATAGCACAAAAAGAAATGGAAGACTACGGGATACCTGCCAGTATTACTTTGGCTCAGGGAATCCTTGAGTCGGGGATGGGCGTTGGTCGATTAGCAGTGGAAGCCAATAATCATTTTGGAATTAAATGCCACAAAGACTGGGAGGGAGATAGCATCTATCACGATGACGACGAAAAAGGAGAATGTTTTCGGGTATATGATCAGGCCGAAATTTCCTATCGCGATCATTCTTTATTTTTAACGCAACGGGAGCGCTATGCTTTTTTATTTCAATTGAATGAAAAAAATTACAAGGCTTGGGCTAAAGGTTTAAAAAAAGCGGGCTATGCAACAGATCCCGAATATCCCGAAAAGTTGATCAGCTTGATTGAACGCTTTCAACTCGATCGTTTTGATCATGTTGGGAAGCGAAATAAAACAGCAATTAAAACATTATCGAACGAAAAAACAACCCAAACCGCCCAGGTTCATAAAGTGGAGAAAGGTGATACACTCTATTCGATTTCAAAAAGATACAATGTGGATGTAGAAGTACTCATTCGAGAAAATGCCATAGAAAATAACACCATTTTTTTAGGTCAAACCCTAACCATTCCCAACCTTTAAAATTATGCGATATCAAAGAAGTAGCGCTTTGTTTCAAGAAGCTCAAAAATATATCCCCGGAGGAGTAAATTCACCAGTCAGAGCATTCAGTGCTGTAGGTGGGACACCCGTTTTTGCGCAAAGCGCAAAAGGCGCCTATGTCTACGATGCCGATGGAAATGCCTATATCGATTATATTTCCAGCTGGGGCCCCATGATTTTGGGTCATGCCCATCCTCAAGTTATCGACGCTGTGATAGCAGCAGCAAAATCGGGAACTTCTTTTGGAATGCCAACTGAATTAGAAACAGCTTTGGCCCAACAAGTGGTCAAAATGGTTCCCAATATTGATAAAGTTCGTTTTGTCAATTCAGGAACAGAAGCTTGTATGAGTGCCGTTCGCTTGGCGAGAGGATATACTCAAAAAGAAAAAATCATCAAATTTGCCGGTTGTTATCACGGTCACTCCGATGCATTTCTCATTCAAGCCGGTAGTGGTGCGGTAACTTTTGGAACTCCCAGCAGTCCGGGGGTTACTCAAGGAACAGCAAAAGACACGCTTTTGGCCAACTACAACGATTTGGAGCAAGTAGGTGCACTTTTCGAGTCTCATCCCGACAGTATTGCCGCCATAATTATTGAACCCGTTGCCGGCAATATGGGTTGTGTTCTTCCACAAGAAGGTTTTTTGGAAGGTCTGCGAAAGTTGTGTGACCAATATGATGCCTTATTAATTTTTGACGAGGTCATGACCGGATTTCGTTTGGCAAAAGGAGGGGCACAGGAGCGTTTAGGGATCAAAGCGGATATTGTCACTTTTGGTAAAGTGTTGGGCGGAGGACTTCCCGTTGGAGCTTTTGCCGCCAAAAAAGAAATCATGCAACAGTTGGCTCCCGAGGGACCTGTTTATCAAGCGGGAACATTGAGTGGAAATCCATTGGCCATGGCGGCTGGACTGGCGATGTTGACCCTCTTGGATGATCAAACTGAAATTTTTGATCGTTTGGAACAGAAAACAGCGCAGCTTCACCAGGGTCTGGAAGAAGTTGCTAAGTCCAAAGGAATTCCCTTTCAGATCAATCGAATGGGGTCTATGATTTCACTGCATTTTACGGAACAAGCCGTTGTTGATTTTAAAACGGCAGCTTTGGGAAATAACGAACGTTTCAAAAAATATTTTCATGGTATGTTGAATGAAGGAATTTACTTACCCCCCAGTGCTTTTGAAAGTTATTTCCTGAATGATGCGCTAACCCCCGAAAACATTGAGGTTACCATAAATAATTTTAACAAAGTAATATTAAAGATTTAACTTTATAGCCAACGTTTAATTTTAACCTTCAAATCTTATACCTATGCGAAAACACTACCCTTTTCTTTTAATGTTTTTTGGTGTCCTCTTTTTGGGATATTCCCAAGAATATTTAGAAACATTACCAGACAATCCAGATCCCAACAAATGTTTTGCAAAATGTGTTGTTCCTGATGAATACAAAGAAGAAACCGTTTCGGTTTTGGTTCAACCGGAATATAAAAAACTTGAAATTGTTCCTGCTGTTTACAAAACCTCCCAAGAGGAAGTGGTGATTCGTCCAGAATCTAGACGTTTTATCTATGTTCCTGCCGTTTACAAAACGGTTGTTGATACCCTCTGGATCAAAGACGATTATCACAAATTAACAGTACATCCTGCTGAATTTTCTACAGCGTACGAATCCGTTCAAATTAAAGAAAAAACAGGTTCTTGGGTGGCTGGTGAAAAAGATCCAGATTGCCCTTCCATCGATGCGGCTGACTGTAGAGTCTTTCATTTTGTAGAAACCCCGGCTATTGTTAGAGAGGTTCCTGTCCAAAAGTTAGCCAGTCCTGCAAAAACTTCTGCTCAAGAAATCAAAGGGAAATATCGTTTGATTACCAAACAAGTTGAAGTGTCTGCGGCTCAAACACGTGACGAAGTCATCCCAAAAAAAACAAAGACCATTGAACGTCAAGTTTTAGTTTCCGATGAAACCACTAGAGAGGTTACCGTTCCTGCAGAATATACGGAAGTAGTCAAAAAAGTCCTCACCAAAAAAGGAGGAATGACTGCTTGGAGAGAGGTGCCTTGTACCATTCCAGAACAAGGAGAGTTGCTCCCCATTCATTATGATTTGGGAAGTGCAGCGCTTACCTCCAAATCGAGAAGTATTATCGACGAATATATTTTATCGCGTATGCAATCCAATAAGAATATGCTTGTTGAAATAGGTTCTCATACAGATTCTCGTGGAAGTGATGCTTCCAATCAGAGCCTTTCGGAAAGAAGAGCAAAATCCGTTGTGGATTATTTAATTTCTAGAGGCATTGATGCGAGTCGTCTAATTGCCGTGGGTTATGGAGAAAACAAATTATTGAACGACTGCGGCAACAATGCAGATTGCTCAGAAGCCCAACATGCTCGTAACCGAAGAACAGAATTCAAAGTTTTTTGATTTTAGTGTTGTTTATGATAAAGGTCGGGATTCCCGACCTTTTTTTTTGTTGAATTGTACAGTTGTTTTATCCGTTTATTCCTTAACAGAAGATGAGTTTAACTAAGCAGCTGCTGCGGAATTCAACATTTTTTTATTAGCTTAGTGATAACCAAAATCAAAGATTATGAAAAATACCTGCTTATTATTAATGTTATTATTTACTGCTGTGGCTGTATCTCAAACCACGGGAGTCGTAAAAGACAACAATGGAAATCCGCTTCCGGGAGCCAGTGTAACCATCAAAGGCACCACGGTAGGAACAACCACCGATTTTGATGGTGTATTTAGTATTAATGCCAATCAAGGGGATGTGATTCAAATCTCCTATGTGGGTTTTGAAACTCAAGAAATTGACTTTACGGGTGATGCACTTACGGTGACTTTACAAGAAGGGCTTAGCTTGGATGAAGTATTGGTAACGGGAAACCGTTCCAAACCCCGAACCGCAATTGATTCTGCCGTTCCGATTGACAATATCCGTACCGCTGATATAATGAATGTTGGAGAAGCCTCTATTGAGCGCGCTTTAACTTTTGCGATACCTTCTTTTAACGCACAAGATCAAGCCATCTCAGATGCCACCGCTGGGTTTGCTCCGGCGGATATTAGAGGCTTGGGACCCTCAAGAACCTTGGTATTGATCAATGGCAAACGGGTCAATCAGCAGTCGCAAGCCTATTTGAATCGTACGCCCGGAAAAGGAGAAGTGGGGGTCAACTTAAAGTCCATTCCCATAGCTGCCGTTGAGCGGATTGAAGTTTTGCGTGACGGTGCTCCTCTCAGTATGGTTCTGATGCTATGGCGGGCGTAATGAACTTTATTTTAAAGAAAGATTCCGCTTTTTCAACCTTGAATGCTTCGACAGGAATTACTTCAGCAGGAGATGGGTTTCAATTTAATATTGACTACAACACTACGTTACCTTTTGGGAATGGGGGTCGTGTAAACCTCACCCTTGCCTATACTGATCAGGAACGAACCAATCGTGCGGGGGCTCCCGGAACAAGTTCTTTTGACACCGCCACGGCTCGTCAAAATGAAATTGATTTTGCGATTAAAGACCCTACTTTAGGGATGATCATCGGTCGTCCGGATTTAAAACAAAAAAATGTGTTTGTCAATATTACACATCCCCTGGGTAAAAACTCTGAATTCTATACCACCCACGGATATACAGATCGGTGGAATCGATCGTTTGCCTATTATCGTTTTCCGGGATGGAGAAGAGATGTAGCGGATGCCGGATTTTTGACCACTAAACCCGAAGATTTTGTGGGTTATCATCCCACTTTTGAAGGAGAAATTAAAGATCACTTCAATGTGCTTGGATTTGATTTAGATTTAGGAAATGATTGGCAACTCGACCTCTCTGTTACACATGGTAAAAACAGTATTGATTACACGGTCAACCGTTCCGTCAATAGAGATTATCTTGCTGCGGAGGGATGGAGTCCAACAACTTTTCGTCCTGGGGGCTATGCTTTTTCCAATGTGATTGAAAACGCCGATTTGACAAAAACCTTTAGTGAGAAGGTTTCTTTCTCTGCGGGATTGGAATACAAACAAGAAAAGTTTGAGGCCTTCAAGGGCGATCCTTTTTCGCGCTATGGCGGAGGAAGTGACTCTTTTGCCGGAATTGCTGAGGAACAAGAAGGCGAGTGGAAGCGCAATAACTTTGCGCTGTATTCCGGTTTAGACATTGATTTTTCAGATAAATTTTTAGCCACTGTTGCAGGGCGTTTTGAAAACTTCTCCGATGTAGGATCAAATTTTAGTTGGAAAGTTGCTTCTCGATACAAATTGAGCAATACCACTGCAATTCGCGGAAGTATATCTACCGGATTTAGAGCACCTTCTTTACATCAGCAAAAATTATCGAACACCCAATACATAATCGTGGCAGGTTCTTCGGAACCTCTTTTGCAAGGAACCATTCAAAACGGAACTCCTGAGGCACGAGCCCTTGGAATTCAGGATTTATTTCCCGAAACCTCTTTGAATTTTACCGCCGGAATTACTTTTGGAAATCGAAATGGTTTTTCGGGGAGTTTAGATTTTTATAACATCAAAGTGAATGACCGTGTGTTGTTTACCTCTCAAATTCAAGGAGCTTCAGGATCGCAGTTGGAAAAGGATCTGTTGGATGCAGGGGTTGTTGCCATTCAGGCATGGATTAATGCAGGAAACACCAATACGACAGGAGTTGATTTTGTGCTTAATTGGAGAAAAGATCATTTAAATCTTGGTTTGACCGGAAATTTCAATACAACCTCTATTGATAGTATTGATACACCCAAAGAATTGCAAGGCGTAGAAATTTTTTCCCACAAAGAGGCAAGTTTAATTACCAGTTCTAGACCAAAATCAAAAATATCACTCACCGCGGATTATTCGGCGGATAAGTTTGAATTTGGGTTATACAATACCAATTTTGGAAAAGTAACGATCGCACACGATGGCAACGATCCCAAGTTTGATCAAGTGTTGTCTTCCAAATTAGTCACTGATTTAAGGGTGACTTATAAATTTACCACCCAATTGAGTCTTACTGGGATTTTAAACAATGCTTTTGATGTCTTTCCTGACATTACCAATCAGAATACCGGAACCACTTCAGACGGCAGGTTTTTGTATTCCAGCCAAGTCTCTCAACACGGTCAATTAGGTCGAAACTATTCTTTAAATTTAGCTTACAAATTTTAAAAAGCTTAAAACGCAAAAAAGCCACTGAAAAGTGGCTTTTTTTGTTTGTTCAAGGATTTAAAGTTTTGGCAGGTGTTCTTGCTTTCCCTTGTGCTTGTTGTGGTGCATTCCCATGCGGCCATTTCCGCGGTGCATTCCTTTTCCTTTCTTGGAGGCATGCATTTTTTCCCATTTGGCAAATTGTTCATTGTTCAAAATGGTCTTCATTTCTTGCTTCATTGCAATTTGAAGTTCAATCCGATTCAAACGTTGCGCATAGCGTTCATCGGCGGTCATAGTCCCGTTGTTTTTTGGTTTTTGGGGACGCTCTGATTGATGTTTAGCAAAGGCTTGCTCGATTTTTTTTGTTTGATCGACATTTAAATCCAACTCCAATTGAAGCTCTTTGGCATGGAGTGTGGCACGTTGTTCAGGGCTTAATGCAGCTCTAGCATGTTCATCTTGAGCCATTCCAATAAGGGGAAGAGCAAGGGCAAAAAGGACAATATATTTTTTCATAATAAAAATTTGATTTGCCCTTTAGATAAGTCAGAAAGGATAAAGTTTAATCCGTTACGATTATTTTAACATTTCAACGAACAAGTCTTCAGCATTTTTAGTCACTTTTACCAACTGTTTTTTGGTTAGACCTTTGATGGCTAAATCCCATTTTTTATTACTCAATGCACTCGCTATCTTGATCTCGTTCAACAGAGCCGGGCTGGATTTTTTGATCAATTGCAAAATATTTTTTTCATCGTCAGTCAGCGCAACAGCTTGCTGTTCGGGCTTCATTTGAGGAAAAAACAGCACTTCTTGTATAGAGCTGTTGTTGGTCATCAACATGACTAAACGATCAATCCCGATACCAATTCCGGAGGTTGGCGGCATGCCGTATTCCAAAGCGCGCAAAAAATCTTGATCGATAAACATGGCTTCATCGTCTCCTTTTTCTCCCAAAGCCAATTGGGCTTCAAAACGTTCTCGCTGGTCGATGGGGTCGTTCAATTCCGAATAGGCATTGGCCAGTTCTTTTCCGTTGACCATTAATTCAAAACGTTCCGTGAGTTTGGGATTGCTGCGATGTTCCTTGGTCAAGGGGCTCATTGATTTGGGATAATCAATAATAAAAGTGGGTTGTACATAGTGGTGTTCACATTTTTCACCAAAAATTTCATCGATGAGTTTTCCTTCTCCCATGGTGTCGTCCACTTCGAGTCCCAATTTTTTGGCGGTTTCTCGCAGTTTTTTTTCATCCATACCGGAAACATCAATTCCAGTATGTATTTGAATGGCTTCTAAAATCGGCACTTTGGGATAGGGCGCTTTAAAATCAATGATGTTTTCACCGACTTTTACATCCGTTGTTCCGTGAATATCTTGAGCAATTTGCTCCAATAATTGGGCTGTCGTTTCCATCATCCAGAAATAATCCTTGTAGGCCACATACAATTCCATGACCGTAAATTCCGGATTATGAGTGCGATCCATACCCTCGTTGCGAAAATCTTTTGCAAATTCAAAAACCCCCTCAAAGCCTCCAACGATGAGTCTTTTTAAATAGAGTTCATTGGCAATTCGCAAATATAAGGGCATGTTGAGCGCATTGTGATGGGTCACAAAGGGTCGCGCTGTTGCCCCTCCAGGAATGGGTTGTAGGATGGGAGTCTCTACTTCCAGATAGCCTTTTTGGGTCAAAAAGTGGCGAATCGTGTTCGTAATTTGTGTTCGGTGCAAAAAGGTTCTTTTTACTTCCGGATTCACAATCAAATCCACATAGCGCTGGCGGTAGCGAAGTTCCGGATCGTTGAATTCATCATAAACATTTCCTTCGGCATCGGTTTTGGGCAAAGGCAGAGGTCGTAAAGACTTATTTAATAAGGTAAAACTTTTAACATTCACAGATTGTTGTCCCACTTGAGTGGTGAAAAGAGTTCCTTCCAGACCGATAATATCGCCAATATCCAAAAGCTTTTTATAAACTTCATTGTAAAGTGTTTTGTCTTCCGAAGGGCAAAGTTCATCGCGATTAAAATACAATTGAATTTTTCCTCGGCTGTCTTGCAATTCTGCAAAACCGGCTTTCCCCTGAATCCGACGGGACATAAGTCGCCCGGCAAGGATCACTTTTTTTCCTTCTTCGTAGTGCTCGGGTAATTGATGGGAATAAAAATCGACCGGGAAAAGAGCTGCTGGATAGGGGTCAATGCCCATAGCTTTGAGTGATTTCAACTTTTCTCTTCGTACGATTTCCTGTTCGGAAAGGGATGCCATAAACTAAAATTTTCGCAAAGATACACAGTCTCTTAAAATCAGGGTGGGCAAAATTCATATCTTTGTACCGACCCGTCAAGTATGAGTTTTTTTCGAGTACTCTTAGCGATTGTTTTTCCCCCACTATCGGTGATCGATCAAGGCTGTGGTTCTGTATTCATTGTTTTTCTTTTGACTTTATGTGGATGGATTCCCGGGGTGATTGCTGCACTCATTATTTTAAATAATCCCAACCGTTATAACTCGTATTTCTCAAGATGAAAAATCGCCAAGTAAAATGTATTGATTTGGGGCGATGTTCCTATGCCAAAGCTTGGGATTTCCAACATCAAATCTTTGATGGCATAGTTGCGAAAAAGCGAAGCAATAGAGATGCTACTCAGTTACAGCCAACCGATAATTACCTTCTTTTTGTCGAGCACATGCCGGTTTATACCTTGGGAAACAGTGGTGATATTAACCATCTTTTGATCAATGAAACCTCGATGAAAGAAAAAGGCATCGAATTTTTTAAAACCAACCGCGGGGGAGACATTACCTATCACGGACCTGGGCAATTGGTGTGTTATCCTATTTTTGATTTGGACAATTTTTTCACCGATATTCATAAATACCTTCGATTGTTGGAAGAAGCGGTGATTGATACACTCGCGGAATATGGGCTGAAAGGCGACCGCAGCAAGGGCGAAACCGGAGTATGGTTGGATGTGGAAACCCCTTTTGCTAGAAAAATTTGCGCCATGGGGGTTCGTGCTAGTCGATGGGTCACTATGCATGGATTGGCCTTGAATGTGAACACAGATTTATCTTATTTTGACCATATTATCCCCTGTGGCATTCAGGGAAAAGGAGTGACTTCTATGAAAAAAGAACTCGGATTCGAAGTCGATTTAAAAGAAGTGCATCAAAAATTACTACATCATTTACAACTACATTTTGAAATTACTCAATTTGAAAAATCAGTTGATTTGATAGATCAATAATCCTTTCCCTTCCGATTGCACCACCATTTCAACGGCCTTATCTCCATCGGCATTGCTCATCTCCACCGCTGCGCCACCAAATACGGGAAACCCACCAACCGGAGTTCCATTACTGAAAAAAGCATAAACTTTTTGAGTATCCAAGTCGGTAGTAGTAACGTAAATGATATTATTTAAGTAAAAGATTTGCGGGGAAGTATAATTTCCAAAAGGAAGTTGTACGGGAAGCCCATTGATGTTCAAATTGTTTTCAGAGAGGCTAACAATGGATTTGGTGGTCATATCCAAACGGTGATCGGTACCTAAACCCAACGGGGTGGTCACAACATTTCCCTTGGGATCAATTTGAACAAGGTCGCCCGCTTGGTCGGTAGTGGCAAAAGTTCCACGATAAGAAAAAACGGGATTCGCACTGGTTTTGAGGGATTGTTTGAGTTGAATACGATCCTTTCCGATTCTGCTCACTATCCGAACGCTGCCATCAATGTGTTGTAACACTATATAGTCGTTACTTCCAAAACGTATGTGTTTAGGTGGATTTTGAAGAGCCTGTTCCGTTTGTTTAAGTTGAAAACCACTCACTTTTTTACCCCTATTGTCAAACATATCCAGCTTTTTGCCATGGCTTAATAAAAAGCGATAATTACGGTTGAGGTCATAATCAAAAACCGCCAAATGTTGGGGTGCTTCATTGGAGATTTTTATATCGAAAGGCGGAACCACTTTTCCATTTCTGTCGAGGATCATAAATCGTTCAGCAGTTCTAAAGGCCATTTGCAAGCGTCCGTTTTTATATAAATCTACCTGATGAATAGATCCAATGATTTTTCCTGCGAGTTGTTTTTTCCAAAACAAAGTACCGGTGTTGGAAAACAGATACAGCATATTGTTTTCGTCTTGAACAGCAACGTCCATGGTTTTGCTTCGATGATTTTTTAGCCATTGCGGGCTGCTTACCACAGGAGCATCCAAGTTAAAGGTAAATTGATTGACCACACTGTTTTTGGACTGTTCCGGATTGTTGCTTTGCGCCGTCAATCGAATTTGAACATAATTGTTTTCCTCCACGCCTTGGAGTGCCAACAAGGGATAGTTAGCCGTTGGAATTTTTTCCCAAAGGGCACTTTCACGACTGCTGTTATCCTTCCAGAGTTGATTCAAATGGGTTGCATTTCCCAGCCAAAGAAAGCTGCTTTTATTGGCCAATGCGGTTTTAAGTGTCTTAAAATTAAAATCATTCTCAAGGACTTTTCCATCTAAAAAACTGCTGATAATGTTTTCCATCAATGCTTCCGTTTCGGCGTAAACAAGAAACTCGCCCAACTTCGCCACCCATTCAGGATGCACTTCTTGACCATATATTTCAATAAATTTATTGAGGTCCGGAGGGAATTGAAACGCGTAAAATGGAATGGAACGAAAATCTTTATTCGTTCCAGAAGTATTGTACAAAAGTGTGTCAATAAAGGCTTCGTTTTGAATGTGAAAAAAAACGGCAGTATTTCCTTTTAGATGCATCCAAGCGAGCTCATCGACTGCTGCCAAAGCACTAAAGTCAATTTGTTTTAACGCAATATTTTGATAACGCACATAATTTTTAAAATTTTCTTCCAATGCTTTATAATCCAAGAGGGTTAAAGCCAGAAAAGAAGTAAAATTTTGTGGACTGAGTTGCGGAGTAAATAAAGTGTGCGCGCCCAAGCCCTTCACAAGACTCTGCACATCCGGAAGTGAATCGTTGATGAAACTCACGCCATCCAAAGTAAAAGGGTCTTTTTTGGTATTAAAATCTAAAGCATTCCAGCTACTCCCCATATTGGGGAACAGGGGGGTCGTCTTAAAATCTTGAAATAAGTTATTGTTGATATCTGGGTGAACGTAGAGGTTGAGGGGTACATTATCATCGATAGCATTGCTGAGTTGATAAAAGTTTTTTTCTTGTATTCCAGGGCTGTTATTTTTAAAATTTCGAATGCTGTTTTCAACCACTAGCTTGGAATTAGAAGCATAGCGGATGTTTCCCATTTGGGTGAAATAAAGATTTTGATCTCCTTTTTTTTGAAGAATGATCGGAACGTTGTCATATTGTATGCTTGTCCCTTCTGCCCAGGGAATACTGTCTGCTACATTCACTTTATACAAGACAGAAACAGCAATTTGCGATTTTCCCTCGGGAGTGAAACAAACCAAAGCGGAGGACTCTAGACTTGGCGGGAGCATCGTATTGACCAATGGCTCGATGTTGGGAAACAAACCAACGATCGAAGAAAGCATAGCTTGGTTTTGCAATGCATTTTTCAAAACATTCCGATCGTTTATTTGCGCAATAGCAATGGTGTTTTGAGGAACAAATTCGAGTAGATTTTCAGAAATCGTAGGTGTTTGAGAACACCCTATGATTATTATGATAAGTAATAAATACAGCTGTTTTTTCATGATCAATCAAAAGTAAAAAACTCCCCTGTGCCAAGACTTTTTTTTGCGAAAATCTTATTAACGAAAACAGTTTAATAAGTCCTAGGGTTTTGGGAAAGGTAGCTCTGCTTGTTTGGGAAGGAGTTGAAAGGAATTCCGATGATGCTTTGTTTTTCCATGAATAACAATGGCGTTTCGGTGGTTTTTTGTTGGATAGCCTTTGTTTTGTTTCCAACCATATTGAGGAAAAGTTTTGGACAGTTCCCGCATATAATCATCCCTGTAGGTTTTTGCCAAAATGGAAGCTGCAGCAATGTTTTGAAATTTCCCATCCCCTTTGATAATACATTGGTGCGGAATATTTTTGAAAGGCTTAAACCGATTGCCATCCACCACAATATGTTCGGGAGTAAGGGCGAGTTGTTCCAGTGCCAAATGCATAGCTTTTATGGAGGCATTCAAGATATTGATTTGATCAATTTCTTCGGGCGATACAAAAGTAATTGCATAGGCAAGGGCTTGTTCTTCGATCAAGGGGCGGAGCAGAAAGCGTTGTCGCTCGGTCAATTTTTTGGAATCGTTCAGCAGTGGTAGGTTCACTGTTTCAGGGAGTATGACCGCTGCGGCCGTCACAGGACCCGCCAAACAGCCTCTTCCGGCTTCATCAGTACCCGCTTCTAATCCCGGTTGCAATTGAATTTCAAGCATTTATTCTCTTTTCAATGGAAGTTTACCACTTCTTCGGACAATTTACTCACATTTATTATAACTTCGCAAACAAATTCAATTGTCTATGTGGCGCCCATTTGTTGTCCTTTTTTTTGCCTTTACCACCGGGCTTTTTGGGCAAGAATTTCTCCGCTCTGCCGAAGAACAACAAGAACTACCTCCCTCAACTTTAGATTCTCTTCCCAAGATCGATTTGTTCAAAACAACGGTTTCGGACACTTTACCAGAAATTGAAGAAATCATTAGTAAAGAAAAGGACTCTCTCCAATGGGCAGTCAAAGATTCTTTACCCCCCAAAAAAATAAAAAAGAAAAAAATCCGTCCTCCTGTAAAACCCCTAGAATTGGTAACGGTTGAAGATTATAAAATCCTCTATATGGATGATTCGGAATCCTATGTAGATACCACACTCACCATTCAAAGCGAATATGAATTCAATTTTTTAAGAGAAGATTATTTTGAATTATTACCGCTCCCCAACATGGGCGAAGGTTTCAATCGTATGGGTTACGATTTTCACAGTACTCCGTTTACACCCCAACTGGGGGCACGTGTAAAACATTTTGGGTATTATGAGCGTGAAGATGTTGCCTATTACAATGTTCCAACACCCTATACGGAGCTGTTTTTTAAAACCACCTTTGAAAAAGGGCAGCATCTAAATTCTTTAATAACCATAAATACTTCCCCAAGATTTAATGTTTCGATTGGTTTTCGGGGCTTTCGTTCACAGGGTAAGTATGCTTATGCATTGAGTCGAACGCAACAGTTTCGATCGAGTATTCAATATGGATCTTACGACAAGCGCTATCGACTACGGGTCCATGTAGCTTCTCAAAAACTGGAAAATGAGCAAAATGGTGGCCTCACCAACGATTCCGTCTATTTTTTTGAAAACGCGCCCAACTATGTTGTGGCCGATGAAAGTGGAGAACCTGTTTTGGATGAAAATGGAAATGAGCAATATCAATTTTATGATGGTTTTCTAGATCGATCCCGATTGAGTACTCAAATAAGAGGGGATAGTGAGTTAAAAGGAAAGCGTGCCTTTGTGGATCAGCGGTATAATTTTATCCCCACCCTCAAAGATACTTTGGCCTATCAATTGTCATTAGGCCACCAATTTACGATAGAGGAAAAATCCTATAATTATTATCAATCAGTAATTAATAATTATTTTGAAGAAACACATCCGGTGGATGGAATTGATGATTTGACCAAAATCAATTTGTTAGAAAACAAAGTTTATCTTAATTATAGTACACCCAGCTTGGGTCAATTTAAAGCAAGTCTTAATCTTCAGTCGTGGAAATACGCTTTGGGTGAAAAAGAGTATACTTTGGAGGAAAACACTGCCACAGGCATAGATGTCAATCAATTAGCCCTCGAAATGGATTGGAGTAAATCCTTATTTGGCATTCAAACGGAAGCACATCTCTACAAATCGCTGATGAAGGATTTCGCCTCAACGATCTATGAAGTGAAGGCCAAACGCAATGTGTGGAAAGATATTTACGCTGAAGGGCAATACCAATTCCGTTCGCAACCTTTAAATTTTAATTTCTATTTGTATAGAAGTGATTATGTAAATTACAACTGGTACAATCCCGATTTTAAAAATCAACTGTTTAGTACCTTGGCCTTTCGTATTGGACATCCCAAATGGGGAGTCCTCTCTGCCGAAAAAACAGCCATTGATAATTACGGTTATTTTAGAAATGTAACGACCCTTAAAAATCTAAACAAAAGATTTTTGATCGATCCACGGCAATCCCTCACGCAAATAGAATATTTAAAATTGCGCTTTAATCAACGCTTGGATTTTGGAAAATTCTCATGGGTCAATGCTGTTCAATTTCAAGAGGTAAATCAACCCCTCGTAGATCCAGAGGCGACGCTTAACGCTGAACCCATCATATTGAATGTTCCCAAATGGCTGATTCGTAGCTCTTTATTTGTAAGCTCCTATCTGTTCAACAAAGCCTTGTATATGCAAACGGGAGCAACCTTTAATTTCTTTACAGACTATTATGCCGATCAGTACAATCCATTGATTGCAGAATTCATTACCCAAAACAATACCAAAATTGGTGAATATCCACGGGTGGACTTCTTTTTTAATGCCAAAGTGCAACAAGCGAGACTATTTGTTAAGCTCGAAAATTTATCGGCACCCGTCGAACATTTGATTTTTCCCGACACTCCTTACGACTATTATGCGGCTCCTTTTGTTCCATATCGCGATTTCTCCCTGCGAATTGGATTGATTTGGGACTTTTTTGACTAATATAATTTACTTGTAGTCAATCTCTTACAATTTATTTTTAAAAATAATTTAAAATGATTGGCAAACCCCTTGCAATAACTAAAAAGGGTTTTATATTTGCATCCGCTAAAACGCCGAACAGTTAATGATTGGGTTTGAGTGGATAAGTTCCTTGAAAAGAAAAAGAATTAAGAATGACAGCGCGTATTGAAAGATACAAGCGAACTAGACCAT
>JABISF010000062.1 GCA_018699935.1 Flavobacteriaceae bacterium
AATTTTAAGCCGCTTGATCCCCATGTCCCATAATAATGACACAAAAAAGATAATTCATGGGTTTTTAAGGCGGAAAAATTACTTAAAGTTAATACCTTTGGAAAGAATTGATAAATCCCTGGGTCACAACAACCCCAACACGCAACCAATGCAATGAACGAATTGCAACTTAAACTTCACGAAATAATTTATGAGGCCGACACCCCAGCGGGGAAACGCTTTGATATCTTCCTGTTGATCCTTATTCTTTTCAGTGTTGCTCTCGTAGCCCTTGAAAGTGTAACGTCCATTGATGCCCATTATCACGAATTAATTAATATTGCAGAATGGGGCGTTACCATCCTTTTTACCATTGAATACATTTTGAGAATTGTTTGTGTTAAAAAACCTTTGAACTACATTTTTAGTTTTTATGGAATTATCGATTTACTCTCTACCCTACCCAAATATCTTTCATTAATCTTTTTCGGTACGCACAGCTTGGTTGCCCTCCGTGCACTACGACTCCTTCGCGTGTTTCGAATCCTAAAACTGACACGTTATATTGGTGAGTCCAACACTTTGATGATTGCAATGCGCAGGAGTCGCCCAAAAATAATGGTATTCCTATTTGCCGTTGTGATACTTTCCATCATCTTTGGTACGGTGATGTATTTGGTAGAAAGTGATGAAAGTGGATTTACCAGCATTCCAAGGAGTATCTATTGGTGTATTGTTACCCTCACCACGGTGGGTTATGGAGACATTGCACCGCAATCTCCCTTAGGACAATTTATTGCTAGCCTGATTATGATTATGGGATACGGTATTATTGCTGTGCCCACTGGAATTGTCAGTGCCGAATTAAATAGAAAAAAAGTGGACACCAATACAGAATCCTGTCCCAATTGTACGATCACCAACCATAAAGATGGTGCTATATATTGCCATCGATGTGGAAATTTATTAAACAATGAATAAAACACTAATTTATGTCGCCGGCCCTACTGGAGTTGGCAAAACTGCTTTAAGTATTAAACTGGCAAAAAAATTTGACACCGATATCGTATCCTGCGATTCGCGTCAATTCTATAAAGAAATGAAGTTGGGAACAGCTGTTCCCTCTGCGGAAGAACTGTCCGAAGTTCCCCATCATTTTATTCAACACAAATCCATTGAAGACACCTATACGGTGGGTGATTTTGAAAAAGAAGCCATTGCAAAATTGGAGGAGCTTTTTAAAACAAAAGACACCCTTATCATGGTGGGAGGCTCGGGTATGTATGCCGATGCTATTATGTTTGGGATGGACGAATTTCCCGAAGTTCCACCTGAAATCCGTAATCAAATCAATGTTTTTTATCAGAGTCATGGTTTAAAATCACTGCAAAACCTTTTGATAGAAAAAGATCCAGATTATTACAGAAAAGTAGATCGCAATAATCCGCAGCGATTGATCCGAGCGCTGGAGGTTTGTATAGCTTCCAACCAACCCTATTCTTCGTTTTTGGGAAAAGCCAAGCCCAACCGTTCATTTGTATCAAAAATGCTCATCTTACATTGCCCTAGAACCATCTTATACAACCGTATCAATGAACGTGTGGATAAAATGATGGCTGAAGGTTTGTTGGAAGAAGTGGAACAACTATTCCCGCAAAGAGAACTCTACCCTCTAAAAACAGTGGGGTATAAAGAATTATTCCCTTTTATAGAAGGCAAAACTACTTTAGAAATTGCTGTTGACGAGATTAAAAAGAATTCTCGACGCTATGCGAAACGTCAAATCACTTGGTTTAAAAAATATGACAATGCGCTATGTTTTCCTGCCAACACTCCTGTTGAAGAAATTTTTGATTTATTAAAAAAATAATTTAGATTGGGGCTATAATTTATTATGGTCCCATGAAAAAAATTAGTTTCCTCTTACTTTTATTTCTCTTCCTTTATTGCACTCCTGACAATGATGCTCCCGTTCAACCTATGGAAAACGTGGAACAAATGGAGCAAACCGAGCAAATGGAGACAATGGAAGAAGTCATTGTCAATGATTTCTTAACGCAATCAACCCCTTATTCCTCCTACACGGGAAGCTCCCTCAAAAGCTTTTCGACTATTGCTGTAAGAGAAGTACTACCTTATGACTTCATGGATGTGAAGTCTGCAGTGATTCATTATAACACTGTGGATGAAGAAAATAAACCCATTCAAGCTTCGGGAGTAATTCTTTTTCCGGAAAATGAAGGAAATTATGAGTTGGTCAGTGTGCAGCATGGAACTATTAGCTCCAATGAAAATGCTCCCAGTAACTCATCACTGGGTTTTAACGAGCTTACCATAGGTGCTATCATTGCGGGAACGGGATTTATTTGTTTGGTTCCCGATTATATTGGCTATGGAATTAACAATAATTCAAGACATCCCTACGAACACAGAAAAAGCTTGGCGCAAAACACTACGGATATGATTTTAGCTGCCAAAGAATACCTAGAGCAAGAGGCGATTGAATACACCGATCAAATATCATTAGTCGGTTATTCTGAAGGAGGATATGCCACACTAGCTACCCAACAAAAATTAGAAGCGGAAACCATTATTCCAATTAAAAAAGTGATTTCTGGGGCTGGTGCCTATAATAAAACAAGCTTCACTAAAAGTTTATTAGCCAGCGATCAAGAATTACCATTCATAGGTAATTATCTTTGGGTATTGGATGTTTATAATTCCATTTACCCCGAACTAAAAAGACCATGGAGTGATTATGTAAACGAACCCTATGCTACCCAATTGACCAGTTATGGTGAAATAAATACGATCATTCCGGACTCTTTGTTACAAAGCACCAATCCCAAAGATTTATTTACAAGTTCATTTGTATCAGGAATCATCGAAGATACCGATACCGCTTTTTTAAATGTTCTCCAAGATAATGATGTCCACGATTGGACACCCAAAGCTCCGGTCTTTTTATTTCATGGAACAGAAGACAAACTCATTCTCCCTTTCGTTTCGGAATCAACAGCGGAGGCATTAATTTCGAATGGTGGAACAGTGGCTTATACGTCCATTGAAGGAAAGGATCATAATGGTGCGGTGGTGCCTTTTTTCGTCAGTGCCTTGTCGCTCTTAAATCATGAGGAGGAATGATGCCATGGTTTCATAGATTACACGAAAACAGCCTTACCCTTATGCACAAAGACCGTACCTATCTTTGAATACTTGTTTTTGTGCTTAAAGCATTGGAACGTGTTGTTTTTCAATACTTTTATAGTAGTAAACCCCAATGCTGATGAAGTCCCCAGGCTTTATAATCAGTGCACTTGCACTACTATTTGTTCAATGTAATCCTATCGAGATGGAAAGTGATGCGCTACTTGATGCCCATCCAATAGAAGTCAATGCTACGCAACACTACCGTTTTAAAGATGAAATCTTAAAACAAATTGTCCTTGGAAACAATGGTGCCGCACTTCCGTATGGAATCGAAAATGTGATGGCAAAAAAAATAATTTACACGACCGCATCCCCGGACAACCAACCGAAAGAAGCCTCAGGAATTCTTTTAATCCCAGAAAACATCAGTGAAAAAGTGATTTTGTTGTACTTACACTCCGCAATTACTGACCCCAAAAAAGCATCCTCCCTTTCCCTTCTGGGCAATAACGAACTGCTGCGCGCAGCCATTCTGGCAAGTACGGGCTTCATTACTCTAATTCCTGATTATATGGGCTATGGTGCTTCCTCAGATGTACCCCACTTGTTTGAACATAAAAAATCTTTGGTACAAAGTAATTATGATTTTCTTTGGGCAGTGCATCAATATCTCAAGCAAAATAAAATTACTTCCCTAAATAAGCTTTTTATTTTGGGTTATGGTGAAGGGGCATACAGCAGCCTAGTACTCCAACAAAAAATAGAAGAAACCCTTCAATTTCAAATACTTCACACCTATGCCGGTGGAGGTGTTTATAACAAAAGTCGTTTTATAACTTCCCTTTTTGAAACTGAAAAAAACACCAACGCTCTGGGAAATTTTGTCCGACTATTGATCTCCTATAATAGAAATTACAAGCGTCTTAACAGACCGCTTTCGTACTATTTTAACCCCCCATATTCCCATCAAATAGAAACGATTATTAATGAAAACGGAATATTAAAAGACTCTATGGTAACAGGAATTACAGTCCGAGAATTATTTACAAAAGAATTTATCGATGGGGTTCTAGAAAAAACCGATCGTACTTATTTAGAAGTCGTTCAAGAAAATGATATTTCCGATTGGAAACCCAAAACTCCCATCACTTTGTATAGAGGATCGCTGGATCAAGTGACCGCATATGCGAATACCCTGAAAACGGTCAAAGAAATTGAATTACTGGGTGGGCAAATTACCTATGAGGGGATTTTAGGAAAAAATCACGAATTGGCACAATGGCCTTTTTTGTTTGATGTAATTCACCAAATAAAAAACTTTAATGCTAATTAGTGCTTGGACAAAAATTCCTGAACATTGGTTTGAATACGCTCATGAAGATTCGTCAAATCCGCTTTGATAAAACCTGTTCCTGTAATTTTTTCAAACAATTCTATATAACGTTCCGATATGGATAAAATCTTTTCGTCATTCATTTCCGGTACCTTCTGTCCTTCTAATCCTTGAAAATCATTGGCAATCAACCATTGCCGGACAAATTCTTTGGACAATTGTTTCTGAGGTTCTTGTCGCGCCTGACATTCGGCATACGCCGCTTCATAAAAATAACGAGAAGAATCGGGTGTGTGAACTTCATCAATCAAAACAATTTTTCCGGCTGCTGTTTTTCCAAATTCATATTTCGTATCTACTAAAATTAAACCCTGCGCTTGGGCCAGTGCCGTACCCCGCTCAAAAAGTAAATGGGTATATTTTTCTAATTGTAAATAGTCATCCTCGGAGATAATATTTTGTGCAATAATCTCTTCTTTTGAAATATCCTCATCATGACCTTCCTCTGCTTTGGTTGCAGGAGTGATGATGGGGCTGGGAAACTTATCGTTTTCAATCATACCCTCGGGCATAGTCACCCCGCACAAAGTTCTCAAACCGCTTTTATAGACTCTTGCCGCATGACCTGATAAGTATCCTCTGATAACCATTTCAACAGGAAAAGGCTGACAAGCTTCACCCACAGAAACATTGGGGTCAGGAGTTGCCACCAACCAATTGGGGACAATGTCCGAAGTGGCATTGAGCATTTGAGTGGCGATTTGATTAAGAATTTGACCTTTGTAAGGAATCCCTCTGGGCATAACCACGTCAAATGCAGACAGTCGATCCGAAGCGACCATCACTAAAAGGTTGTTTTTCAAGCGATATACGTCTCGTACTTTTCCGACATATTTAGATTCCAGGCCTTCCAACTGAAGGTCGGTGTGCATCAGTGTATTCATATTAGTTATCGTGTTCTATGGTTTTGTAGGCCTCAATGACTTTTTTAACAAGATGGTGTCGAATGACGTCCTTGTCGTCCAAATGAATGATTGAAATCCCGGGAGTAGCTTTTAAGATCAAAACAGCTTCTTTCAAACCAGAAATAACGCTGCGGGGAAGGTCAATTTGTCCGGGATCTCCCGTAAGCATAAATTTGGCATTCTTTCCCATTCGTGTTAAAAACATTTTCATCTGAGCATGCGTGGTGTTTTGAGCTTCGTCCAAAATAACAAAAGCATCGTCCAACGTACGTCCCCGCATAAACGCCAAAGGAGCAATTTGGATAACCCCTTTTTCGATATGGGACATCAATTTTTCGTGGGGTATCATATCACGCAAAGCATCATATAGCGGCTGCATATAGGGGTCTAATTTTTCCTTGAGATCGCCGGGAAGAAAACCTAAATTTTCACCCGCTTCCACTGCAGGGCGTGTAAGAACAATTCGTTTGACCTGTTTGTCTTTGAGTGCTTTGACTGCCAACGCCACCCCGGTGTAGGTTTTTCCTGTCCCCGCCGGACCAATGGCAAAAACCATGTCGTTTTTCTTGGTAGCTTCTACAAGTCGTTTTTGATTAAAGGTTTTTGCTTTAATAATCTTCCCCCCCACTCCGTGAAGGATGTGCGTTTCGGTTCCATTCTCGGGTTCAAAATCCGACCCCGCATCAGCCATCACAATACGCTCAATAATTTCGTCATTCAGGACATTGAACTTTCCAAAATGAGCAACCAACATGTCTACTCGCTTTTGAAACTCTTCTAGGATGGGCGATTCCCCATAGGCCATGAGGCTATTCCCTCGAGCAACGATTTTTAATTTGGGAAAATAGGAACGCAATTGTGCTACGTGTGAGTTTTGATCCCCAAAAAATTCTTGAGGATTTACTTCGCTGAGTTCGATTTTAATATCATTCAAAGGCTAGGTCTATTAAAAAAAATTAATTTTGTTTTAACTTAATATGCTGGTGATAAAAATAACATATTTTTCGCGGATTGAATTTTTCATTTAAGACTTTATGACTTTGGTGACTTTAACTACGGATTTTGGCTTGAAGGATTATTCCGTGGCCGTCATCAAGGCGGCACTGTATCAATCGTTCCCCACCGCCATCGTGGTTGATATTTCCCATCAAATAAGCCCCTATGACCCTTCTCAGGCCGCTTATATTCTTAAAAATGCCTATCCTTCCTTTCCGCAAGGGAGTGTTCATATCATCGGTGTAGAATCAGAGCTTACCCCCGAAAACAAACATTTGGCCATGCGTCTTAACGGACATTATTTTATTGGAGCCGATAACGGAATTTTTTCTATGATAGCTGATGGAATCCAACCCGAAGCAATTGTTGAAATCAACATCCATGAAGCTGTGGTGACCGCCTTTCCTGTGCTGGACATATTTGTTAATGTTGCGGCACACCTGATGCGCAAAGGAACGCTTGACGTTATTGGACGTCCCATCACAAATTTTAAAGAGCTGACCGACATTAAACCCGTCATCAATAAAAATCAGATTTTAGGAAGTGTGATCTATATTGATAACTATGGAAATGTAATTACCAATATCACCCGAAAAATCTTTGAAGAAGTGGGAAAACAAAGCCCTTTCACCATTCGTGCGCGAACGGTGCGATTCCATGCCATTTATGAAACCTACAGTCAAGCCATAGAATTTAATCTTCCCAAAGAAAAACGGGAGGAAGATGGAAAGAAACTAGCCCTTTTCAACACCGCAGGACATTTGGAATTGGCCATTTATAAAAGTAATCCTGCCACGGTAGGGAGTGCCGCTTCGCTTTACGGTCTGGACTATCGGGACCCGATAACCATAGAATTTGAACGCTGATGTGGAGTATAGCAAAAAGAGAACTCCGATTGTTTTTTAGTAGCCCCATTGGTTACTTAATTTTGGGGACCTACCTCTTGGTGAATGGTCTATTGCTATGGGTTTTTGATTCTCAATACAATGTTTTGTCCGCTGGATTCGGTGATTTAGCTCCTTTTTTTGAAAGTGCTCCACTGCTTTTATTATTTTTAATTCCAGCATTGACCATGCGGAGTTTTGCTGAGGAACGTTCCGACGGAACTTTAGAGCTTTTACTCACCAAACCCATTACCCCCTATAAAATTATTATGGGTAAATTTTTAGGGATTTTTCTCTTGGTTCTTTGTGCGCTGCTTCCTACGCTCACCAATCTTATTGCCGTAAATGAGCTTTTGCAAGATTCTAGCTTTATAGACTGGGGCAGTATGGGACTCTCCTATCTGGGTCTGCTGTTGGTTTGCTCCGTTTTTATCAGCATTGGAATCAGTACTTCCATTCGCTTTAACAGTCAGGTTACCGCCTTTATGGTTGCTCTGTTGATTTGCTTTTTTCACTTCTATGGTTGGGGATTCATTGCAGACACTCTTACTTCCAACAACCTCTATAATTTTGTCCTGCGATTGGGAATCCAAGAACATTATTACAGCATCAGCCGCGGTGTTTTGGTTTTTGAGGATGTATGGTATTTTGCACTCAACTGCTTTATTTTTATTTATTTCACCCGCAATGCGATCAAACAAATCCAAAAGTAAATGAAGCCACAGTATTCACTTATTGGAATTCTTCTTCTTGCTTTGGGAAGCTTGCTGGTCGCTCCCATGGTGCCCTGGCGCTGGGACAGCACCCTTGATCAACGATACAGTCTTAGTGAAGTGAGCAAACAGTCCTTGGATACATTGGAGCAACCCATACGCATTGATATTTTTCTGACGGGAGATTTACCTCCGAAATACATGCGTTTCCGAAAAGAATTGGATGAACTGATAGATGCCTTCAAGCAGCATAAAAATATTTTTATCATACAATCCATCGATCCTTTACAAGGACAAGAGGCTGAAACCGTCGTGGCAGAGATGAACAATTTTGGGATGCCCCCAGAGCGGGTGGTAGAAAATGAAACCGGAAATCGAAAAGAGACCCTCGTTTTTCCCTGGGTAATGCTTTCTAGCGGAGATCGATCTGCCAAAGTCGCTTTATTACAAAATAATTTAGGAGCAACGGAAGAGGAAAAAATCATCCAAGCCATACAACAATTGGAATATCAGTTGATGGACGGTATTTTTCGACTCACCCAAACGGAAAAAAGCAGCATTGCCGTCTTGACATCTCACGACAGTTCTCCGGCATTAAAAATTGCTGATTTTCTTCAAAGCCTCCGTCCCTACTACCAATTGGCTGCTTTTGATTTAAAAGCTCCCGAAGTAGGACCCGAAAAAGCTCTGGAAAATTTAAACCGTTTTAAATTATTAATTATTCCTAATCCCAAAACCCCTTTTTCCGCTACCGAGAAATTTATTTTGGATCAATACACGCTTCAAGGGGGAGCACTCCTTTGGTTGGTGGAAGGCATGCAAGTGGATCATCAAGCACTGCTAGAAAGTGGAACGCAAACGGTGGCTGTACCCTTAGATTTAAATCTTGATGATTATTTTTTTAATCAAGGAATTCGGGTGCGTAAGGAAATGGTTCGCGATTTGTATTGCGCTCCCATTGTTTTAGCCATTGGAGAAGAAAACAACACCCAGTACTTCCCCTATCCTTGGCCTTATTACCCCCTTCCAAAGCCCACCCAGCAAACCTTTATTGGAAAAGACATCGGTCCTGTTTTTACGCAATATGCTGCACCCCTTGACACCCTTGCTGGAGCAAGCAAAAAAACGGTGCTACTCCAAACCTCTGCCTTTACCAAAATGGTAGGAACTCCGGCTATTTTAGACCTCCAGAGTGCGACTCAAAAAATAAAACCATCGGAATACAACGAGGCTCCAAAACCCTTGGCTGTTTTGGTTGAGGGCGAAATGCACTCTCTTTTTGAAAATCGAATTTTACCTTTTGAATATGCTACTCCAAAAAAAATTGGAACAGGTCGTTTTATTGTTATTGGTGACGGATCGGTAATTGAAAATCAAGTCAATGGTGGAACACCCCTGGCTTTGGGCTATGACAAATGGAGCAATAATTTTTATGCCAACCGATCTTTTTTAATGCATTGTATTCATTATTTATCGGGTAACACCCAACAACTTTCTCTTCGAAATAAAGATTTTTCATTTAGCCTGTTGGATCCCTTTAAAATTGAAGAAAAAGGTGCTTTTTGGAAAATTTTCATGGTCTTCTTTCCGATCCTTCTCGGTGTGCTGATTGGTTATCTTAATTTTAGAATAAGAAGTAAACATTATCGACGGTAACTGTTGATAAGTTTCTTTCTTCATTCCCTTCAATTAAAATATATTTGATATTAATATGAAACAAGATCAAAAGCCTCTTAAATTTCACTATTCACAATGGAAATTTTGCTTTTTTAAAATATATAAACTAACAGTTGACTGATGAAATTTATTGTATCCAGTGCCGCTTTGCTCAAAGAACTCCAAATCATAGGTGGGGTAATCAACAATACGAATACATTACCTATTTTGGATAATTTTTTATTTGAGTTAAATAAAAATAGATTGACCATTACCGCTTCTGATTTAGAAACTACTTTTTCTACGCAAATTACCATTGAGTCGGAAGACTATGGAATGATTGCCCTTCCTGCAAGATTGCTTTTGGACACCCTGAAAACTTTTCCGGAACAACCCCTAACGTTTGTAAAGACAGAAAAAAATACGGTTGAAATCATTGCCAATAATGGTAAATATGCCGTAGCCTATGTGGCGGGAGAAGAATTTCCAAAAGCCAACAAAGTGGCCGACCCAACCACAACCGCTTTACAAGGGGATTTATTGGCCAATGCCGTAAACACTACCTTGTTTGCCAGTGGGAATGACGATTTGCGTCCCGTGATGAGCGGTGTCTTTTTTCAATTTTCTTCCTCTGGTTTGACCTTTGTTGCTACTGATGCACACAAACTGGTAAAATACATGCGAACCGATGTGGTGGCCGAGTCCAATTCGGAATTCATCATGCCCAAAAAACCCTTACAACTCCTCAAAAATATTCTTCAAGGCTACGAAGATGCTGTACAGATAGAGTTTAACGAAACCAACGCCCAATTTAGTTTTGGAAATTCGCACCTCAGCTGTCGTCTTATCGATGGGAAATATCCCAATTATGAAGCTGTAATTCCCAAAGAAAATCCCAATGAAATGATCATCAATCGAATGAATTTTTTGAATTCTGTTCGACGGGTGAGCATTTTTTCCAATAAAACGACACATCAAATTCGTTTAAAAATTGCTGGGGCAGCACTTCAAATTTCTGCTGAAGATTTTGATTACAGCAACAGTGCCGAAGAACGCCTGAATTGTGAGTACCAAGGCGATGATATGCAAATTGGATTCAATGCCCGTTTCCTTGTAGAAATGCTCAACAATTTGGATTGTACAGAGATTAAGCTTTCCATGTCTTTACCCAATCGAGCAGGTATCCTTACCCCGATGGATGGTGTGGAAGCGGGTGAAAAAATAACCATGCTGGTCATGCCCGTGATGTTAAATGACTAACGGAAGAGGTCTTTTTTAAAAATATAAACTCCCGAATTTAATGATAAAATTTCGGGTCGGTTGGACATAAGTGCTTTGTCATTTATACTTGCATAAAAAAAAATCTTTTCCCAAAAGCTCGCTGAGAATATATGGAGTTCGTTGCTTTTGTTGGTGAAAACATAAATCCGAAAGAAGAATTACTCCTTTTTTTAGAAGAGGACATCCTCCAACACCTCAAAGGACTTCAAACGCTCCAAGGCAAGGGTTATTCCATAGGAATCATCAATAAGCATCTGCTTAACCATTTTAATCATCGATTTGAAAAAACCCCTTTTTCATATCTCTACACTTTTACAATCCCTTTGGAAACACCCCATTTGCTCTGTTTTAGCGCGGGATCATCCAAGCTTCCAAAAGCTGTATTAAGAACTCATACGAGCTGGATAAGTAGTTTTAGCATACAGCAGCAATTACTTGAATATCCAATGAACACCAAGTGTTTAATCATTGGAAAGCTCTCTCATTCCTTACATTTTTTTGGACTTTTGGAGAGTTTCCACCGAAACCAATTACCTGAAGTTTTACCTGTTTTTTCCCCAAAGCGGTTTTTTGAATTGTGCCGAAAAAATCCCCCTGACTTGCTCTATGCCACCCCTTCACAGCTGTGGCTACTTGTCAAGTATCATGAACAAATCGCTTGCCCGTCTGTTTCTACCTTAAAATTTATCCTTTTGGGAGGAGCTCGGGTACAGCCTGCTTTAATTTCGGCCTTCCAAAAAATTGCACCAAGGGCAGCAATTCGAGTGTTTTTCGGAGCCACTGAAACGAGCTATATAAGCTTTAAAAAGGCTGATGATCCTGTGGATTCGGTAGGAAAATTGTGCCCTGGTGTAGCCGTTCAAATTTTAGATAAAAAGCATCAATTCGTTCCAAATGGCACTACAGGCTTCATTTGGGTAAAAAGCAATCAACTCCTTTCAAAAATTATTTTAGGTTCCGACACTATTGATCGTAACCAAGAGGGATATGTTTGCATAGGAGATCGTGGCTATTTGGACGATTCAAATCATCTTTATTTCAAGGGTCGGAATGATCAAGTCGTGACGGTGGCCGGCCAAAAAATATCTCTGGATGCCTTGGAGGAAACGTTGAAAAGCCTTTTAAACACTGAAGAAATTGCTGTTATAAATATCCCTGACTTAGTGAAAGAAAATGAATTATATATCCTTGTGTCAAAAGTTATCAATCAGGAAATAAAAAAAAACATTCGCTTTGAACTTCAAACGCGTTTTGGGAGTTTTGTAGTACCCAAAAAAATCATAAGCGTTTCCAAATGGCCTTTGTTGGCTTCGGGAAAAACCAATCGAACACAACTCAAAAAAATTGCGTTAGGTTGATGGAAAATGCAGTTTATATGATAGCAGCAGCACGAACTGCGGTTGCACCCAGCGGTGGAAGTTTTAAGCATTTAAATTATGATGTGCTTGCTGCAGGCATCATTCAACACTGTTTAAAGGAGGTTGGCTTGTCCAACGCTCAAGTCGATGAACTGATTGTTTCAAATGCTTTGGGAGCCGGCGGAAATCCGGCACGCCATGTTGTATTGACTGCCGGACTCCCAAAAAAAATTGCCGGATTGAGTATCGATCGACAATGTGTAGGGGGATTAGATGCCCTGTTGTTGGGCAAAGCTTTAATCCTTTCCGGTCAAGCTCAAATCGTTGTTGCTGGTGGTACAGAATCTCACTCATTAAGACCCAAACGCTATTACAAAACGGTTCCAGAAAACGACTATATTTATAAGGATCAAGCGCCTTTTATTCCCCCATTGTACGCTGACCCGCTTATGGAAGTCGCTGCCGATCAGCTCGCCCAAAAGTACGGTATTTCCCAATTGGAACAAGATACTTGGGCAATACAAAGCCACGCCAAAGCCTTAAAAGCAAAAGAAAAATTACGTCAAGAAATAATAAAGATCGCTGAAGCCCAAATCCTAAACGATTCATTTACTCGGAATTTAACTTTGGAAACTTGTCAACGTGCCAAAGCGTTTTCAGCAAGTATTACAGCAGCCAACACGAGTGTCGCTGCAGATGGTGCTGCTTTTGTCGTTTTGGTGTCCGAAGCCGTCTATAAAAGTCTGTCTTTAAAACGAGCCCTAAGAATCATGGACGGCGAAACCTCCGGCGGAAATCCGGAACTCCCGGGTGTAGCTCCCATTGCAGTTACAAAAAAGCTTTTGGAAAGAAATCGCTTGACCTCCGTTGATATAGACGCCGTGGAATTAATGGAAGCCTACGCCGTTCAGGCCATTGTATGCGCAAATGCATGTGGCTTTTCGTCTGAGCAAATCAATCGCTCAGGAGGTGCGCTCTCCCGAGGGCATCCTATTGGAGCTTCTGGGGCAATTTTAGCTGTTCGTTTATTTTATGAATTAGAACGTGTGCATTCCCTTGGTCTTGCAAGTATTGCTGGTGCGGGAGGAATTGCCAGTGGAATTCTCTTTGAAAAAGTAATGTAAAATTGTAATCAATTATTGAAAACGTTTTGCAAAAAGGGGATTCCTTTTCGCTACACTTGGGCTTGCCCCATCGCTACTTCCGAAATTCTTTTATAAGTACCGTTTTCTAACTTCTCACGGATACCTGAAAAAGCATCAAGCGTTACATAGACATCTTCCAAATTGTGCGAAGCGGTTGGAATCAAACGCAACAAAATCAATCCTTTAGGAATTACTGGATACACCACTATAGAACAAAAGATACCGTAATTCTCACGTAAATCTTTAACCAAAGCCATGGCCTCCGGTATGCTGCCTTTTAAATAAACTGGGGTCACGCAACTTTGCGTAGTTCCGATATCAAACCCTGCTTTTGTAAGTCCGTTTTGAAGTGCGTTAACGTTTTCCCACAATTTGGCTTTAAACTCGGGTCGGGTTCGTAACATATCCAAGCGTTTTAAAGCCCCCTTGACCAACTGCATCTGCAATGATTTGGCAAACATCTGGGAACGCATATTATATTTTAGATAATCGATAATTTCTTTATCAGCAGCAATAAAAGCTCCTGTAGAGGCCATAGATTTTGCAAAAGTGGCAAAATATACATCGATGTCGGCTTGAACGCCTTGTTCTACCCCTGCTCCTGCGCCATTTTTGCCTAAAGTTCCAAATCCGTGGGCATCGTCCACAAGAAAACGAAACTGATATTTCTCTTTTAAAGCTACAATTTCTTTTAAACGACCTTGTTCACCTCGCATTCCAAAAACGCCTTCGGAAATCACCAAAATACCTCCTCCGGTTTGTTCCGCCACTTTGGTAGCGCGTTGTAGATTTTTTTCTAAACTTTCTACATCGTTGTGTTTATAAGTAAATCGCTTACCGATATGCAAACGCACACCATCCACGATACACGCATGGGCGTCTACATCATAAACGATGACGTCGTCTTTGCTGACTAAAGTATCAATAGTGGATAAAATTCCTTGATAGCCAAAGTTGAGCAAATAGGCGGCTTCTTTTTGAACAAAAGCTGCCAATTCATTTTCAAGTTGTTCGTGTAAATCGGTATGTCCCGACATCATTCTGGCTCCCATAGGGTAGGCAGAACCATAATCGGCAGCGGCAGCAGCATCTACCGCTCTAACTTCGGGGTGATTGGCCAAGCCCAGATAATCATTCACACTCCAAGTGATGACTTCTTTCCCCTTGAACTTCATTTTATTTGAAATGGGGCCTTCCAATTTTGGAAAAACAAAATAGCCTTCTGCTTGAGAAGCCCATTTTCCTAGTGGCCCTTTGTTTTCATGTATGCGTTGAAATAAATCTCTCATTATGATTTTGCGCTTGCGTCGTTAATGTACTCTACTTTTTGATTTACTTCCCGGGAGGCGTCAAAAAATCCTTGTTCTGCCATCCAATCTTCACTGTAAATTTTACTCATATAACGGGAACCGTGATCCGGAAAAATGACAACCACTTTACTGTCCTTGTCAAAAAGGTGTTCTTCTGCCAATTGATGGATGGCTTGCATGGCAGCCCCAGAGGTATACCCGACAAACATACCTTCTGATTTTGTGATGGCACGCGCCGTGTGCGCACTCTCTTCATCGGTTACTTTCACAAAGGTGTCGATCAATTCAAAATGGGTCGCCGTGGGAATCAGATTTTTACCCAAACCTTCAATTCGATAGGGATAGACTTCTGTGGGGTCCAATTCTTGGGTTTCGTGATATTTCTTCAAAACGGATCCATAGGCATCCACGCCAATAATCTGAATGTCCGGATTCATTTCTTTTAAGTATTTCGCACATCCGGAGATCGTTCCTCCGGTTCCGCTACATGCCACCAAATGAGTGATTTGTCCATTGGTTTGTTCCCAAATTTCGGGACCGGTCGTCAAATAATGTGCTTCTACATTCAAATCATTAAAATACTGATTGATATAGATGGATTCTTTAATTTCACTGTGCAGTCGCTTGGCCACCTGATAGTACGAACGAGCGTCGTCCGCTTTTACATTGGCTGGGCAAACATGCACTTGTGCTCCCATAGATCGCAGCATATTGATTTTGTCTACAGAAGATTTTGAAGTTACCGCAAGAATACAATTGTAACCTTTGATCATGGATACCATGGCCAAACTAAAACCAGTATTGCCCGAAGTAGTTTCAATAATTGTGGCTCCGGGTTTTAGTATCCCTCGCTTTTCTGCTTCTTCTATGATGTGGACTGCGATTCGATCTTTGTTGGAGTGTCCGGGATTAAAAGCTTCAAATTTTGCGTAATACTCACCGGGATATCCTTTAACTAAAGTTTGGAGTTGGATTAGAGGGGTGTTTCCTATCAACTCTAATATACTCTGATAGGCGTTCACTTTATCACTCATAAGATGGTTTTTCTTCCATTATGTATGTTGCAAATTTACATAAAATATTTTAGTCATTCTGACCTTCAAGGTTAAGTATAAATGCATACTTTTTTGCAGTTTCTTTCAAGGCATCAAATCTGCCTGATGAACCACCATGTCCGGCTTGCATATTGGTCTCAAATAAAAGGATATGATCATCTGTTTTTAGAGTCCGCAGTCGGGCGACCCACTTGGCGGGTTCCCAATATTGTACTTGGGAATCGTGAAAACCTGTGGTTACTAAAATGTTGGGATAAGCTTGCGCTTGAACATTGTCATAGGGGGAATAGGATTTGATATAATCGTAATATTCTTTTTCGTTAGGATTTCCCCATTCGTCGTATTCAGAAGTTGTCAAAGGAATGGAAGCGTCCAACATGGTGGTGACCACGTCCACAAAGGGAACTGCAGCAATAACACCGTTATACAATTCGGGCGCCTCATTTAATACCACCCCCATCAGCAATCCTCCAGCCGATCCGCCATAGGCGTATAAATGCTCGGAGCCGGTAAAATTGTTTTCAATTAAATATTTAGAAACGTCAATAAAATCATTAAACGTATTTTTCTTTTTTAAGAGTTTTCCTTCATCATACCATGGGCGCCCCAAATATTCCCCTCCACGAATGTGGGCAATAGCATAGATAAAACCCCGATTAAGAAGACTCAAACGGGTGGTGGAAAAACTCGGATCGGTGGTGGCTCCGTAGGAACCATAGCCATACTGCAATAAAGGAGTACTGGCGGAGGGTTTAGTATCTTTGTGATAAACCATGGAAACTGGTACTTGGACGCCATCGCGAGCCGTTGCCCAAACTCGTTTTTCAATATAGTTGGCGGGGTCAAAGGCGACATCCAAAACCTCTTGACGCTTTAATAAATCTTTGGTTTTAGCTTCCATATCAAATTCATAAACCGAAGTGGGCGTAATCATTGAATTGTAAACATAGCGCAATCGAGTAGTGTCAAAACTGGGATTGTAGCCCGTGTAAAGCGTATAGGTTTCTCCTTCTACCGGGAGGAAATAAGACTCTGTTTCATCCCAGCGTTTGATGTATAATTTGGACAAACCATTCGTACGCTCGGTAATTACCCAATATTCCTTGAAAATATCAATATCCTCCAACAAAACGTCTTCTCTGTGCTCGACTATCGTTTCCCAATGCTCCATACTTGGAGTCGCTATGGGGGTCTTCACCAATTTGTAATTGCTGGCCTTATCGTGGTTGGTAATGATATAAAAATGATCTTCAAATTGAGAAACACTGTATTCCAATCCGCGGATGCGCGATTGAATGACTTTAAAGTCGGTTAGTGGAGCATCGGATTTAATAAATTGGTGCTCGGTTGTGAGCGTGCTGTAGGAAGAAATAAAGATATATTCTTCTGACTTTGAATTACTTACATAAACCGAAAAAGTTTCGTCTTTCTCTTCAAATATGAGTACATCTTTTGCTTTTGGGTTGGCAATATTGTGACGATATATGGCTTCGGTGCGAAGCGTGGTTGGGTTTTTATGGTTATAAAATAAATGTTGATTATCCGCCGCCCATGCAGATCCGGGACTGGTATTTTCAATTTTGGTGGCCAACACTTCACCCGTATTCAAATCCTTCACATGTAAAGTGTATTTTCTTCGGGACTGGGTGTCTACTCCGTAGGCTACTTTGGTGTTGTCCGGACTGACATTTATTCCTGATAAATTGAAATAATCATAGCCTTCTGCCATTTTGTTACAGTCGAACATGACTTCCTCTTTGGCAGTAATGGAGTCTTTTTTTCGAGTGTAAATCGGATATTGTTTTCCTTTTTCGTAGCGAGTGATATACCAGTAACCGTTGTAAAAATAGGGCACAGAACTGTCATCTTCCTTGATTCTACTTTTCATTTCTTGAAAAAGAGCGGCTTTAAAATCATCGCTTTGCGCCGTTATTTTGTTGTAATAATCATTTTCCCTTTCCAAATAATCGAGGACTTCCGGATTTTCTCGTTCACGAAGCCAGAAATAGTCATCGACACGAATATCTCCGTGAATTTTATGTTGATAGGAATGGGGTTCCGCCATGGGAGGGAGTAAAGTCGTATCGTATTTCATAGGTGCTTTTGGTTTACAAGCGGTTACAAAAGTAAGACATAGGATCAGTAAAAATGTATTTTTCAAAAACATACTCATAACTTCATTTTTTTTAAGGTCGATAGTACCACTTGATGCTGCTCAACGGTATAATCTCTGTGCGTGACCATTCGCAATTTACCTTTTCCAAGGCGCATAAAATGAATGTCCTGCTGCCGCATTTGTTCCACAAAATTCAATTCATTCGCTGAATCTAAAAGGGAAAAAATGATAATGTTTGTGCATACGGGTTCTATCTTTTTAACATAATCACAAGAATACAAAATTTCGGCTAATTCCTTGGCTTTTTGGTGGTCTTGTCGCATATCTTCCCATTGATGGTCGATGGCATAAATACCTGCAGCCGCTAGATAACCCGCCTGCCGCATCCCTCCTCCAAAGACTTTTCGAATGCGGAGTGCTTGTTGAATAAACGCCTCCGATCCTAACAATACTGAACCCACAGGGCAACCCAAACCTTTGCTTAAACAAACCGAAATACTGTCAAAAGTTTGACCGTAGTCTTGGGGTTGTTCAGTAGTTTCCAGAAGGGCATTCCACAAACGCGCTCCATCCAAATGCAATCCCAATTGATGTTTATCACAAAGCGTTTTTATTTTTCTTATTTCTTCAAAGTCATAAAAAGCACCCCCTCCTTTGTTGGTCGTATTCTCCAAACACACCAAACGTGTTTTGGGCATGTGATAAAATTCTGTAGGATTGATGACTTCCTCAATTTGTTGTGCCGTAATTCTCCCTTGATTCCCAGTAATAAGACGACAAGACACCCCCGAATTAAAACTCACTCCTCCGCCTTCATAATTATAAACATGTGCAAAATGATCGCAAATCAATTGTTCTCCGGGCTGGGTATGTACCTTAATCGCCGTTTGGTTGGCCATGGTTCCTGAAGGAAAAAACATGGCGGCTTCCATGCCAAAAAGTTTTGCCACTTTTTCTTCCAAAGCATTTACTGTTGGATCTTCTTTAAAGACATCATCGCCCACTTGAGCATTTTGCATGGCTTGGAGCATTCCTGCAGAAGGAACGGTTACTGTATCACTGATGAGATTAATTTTCATTAAGAAAAATTTTACTTCTTGAAATTATACTTTTCATAGATCAATCATTAAAAATCGCAGGAAAATGAACCAATGGGAGAACCATCAGGCAAGCGTTCTGAATCCGGCGGAGTAAATTCAGCGGGATTGTCAAAATAGCGATGGATTAAGCTAAGATAATAATTATTATTGGCGGTATCTCGGTTATTGGTCAACCAACGATCTAAATGTTCCAAAGCATCGAACACCTCCATGGAAACAAGAGGATTCGCCTGTTGATTTTGTCCCAATTCCATCAACTGTTTGAGTGTATTCAACTTAACGATTTCACTCAATTGTTGTGCATGGGCTTTGGGATCGTTTTGTTTAAATGTTTTGTCAATAAGCCGCTGAAGTACTGTTTTCAAACCAATTTGCTCCTCCTCAAAACCTTGCTGTTGGATTAATCGAGAGGCGCGCTGGGGATGTAACAATAAGCCCAGCAATGCATCGCTCAATGAATTTCCAGCTCCCAAAAAATCAAAAGCAACACCGGTCTGTGATAAAAAGTTTTCCCGTGAGCGGGGAGCTCCCGGGGAACGGGGGAGTAAAAAGGAACGAATGGATTCAGGAAACTGAAGGGCTTCGGGTGTTAATAAATTCAAAAAGATTTCTAAAGCCTGCCTTTGTGTCTTTGGATCCACCGGAGTGGTTTTGTAAGTGTGTACTCCTTTTACGCCATAATCGTAATCTAATCCCCCCACTAATTTCACCACAGCTTCTGCTTGATAGCGATGCAATAAATAAATAGGAACCAATCGATCTTCCAACAAAGTATAGGGTTCGCCTACTCGTAAATGGTCCGTAGAAAAATTTTTAAGTGCTAATTGACGAATCTGCAGCAATTGTTCCAACTCCGCAATCGCATCTGCACCGTTGTCCCAAAGATGCGCTGTGGGATGGGCTCCTCCGGGAGGTCGCGCATCGTTATCACTGATAAAACGATGTCCTTCGCTAATACTTTTCTCGATGATTTGAATCAGGGCGTTGGTTTCATCGACTCCCGCTGGAAAATCTGAATAGGCATAGGCCACACTCACCTTATCCCAATCTCCAATACCAGTGGCATAAGCATTACTAAAATCAATTTTACCTTCGTTTAAGCTTAAAGTGGGGTGCGGATAATCCATCACCGAAGCACGATTTTTGGGGCTGGCGGCAAAATTATGCGCAAAACCCAAGGTATGACCAATTTCATGGGCGGCAAGTTGTCGTATTCGCGCCAAAGCCAATTTCATAGCGGATGCGTTTACGATCGAATTTTCAGCAAAAGGCTTTTCTGTCAAGCCCAAAGCAATCAAATAATCTTGACGGATTCGAAGACTTCCCAAACTCACATGCCCTTTGATAATTTCTCCGGTTCTTGGATCGGCAACACTGGAACCATAACTCCATCCTCTTGTTGATCGATGTACCCACTGAATCACATTGTACCGAACATCTAGGGGATCAGCATCATCGGGTAGCATTTTAATCTGAAACGCATTTTTGTAGCCGATCTGTTCAAAAGCCTGATTCCACCAACTTCCTCCTTCCAATAGGGCGGATCGAACGGGTTCCGGCGTACCGTTATCCAGATAATAAACAAGGGGTTCCACGGCTTCACTTACCGCTGCAGTAGGATCTTTTTTCTCCAACCGATGCCGGTAGATAAATTGTTGAAGGGTCGACGCGCTGACTGGGGTTGCATAGTCATAATAGGAAAAAACATTCAAACCCGAACGTGGATCGAAGGAGCGCATTTGATAATTATTGTCGGGTAATTCTACAAAAGAATGATGTTGATAAACCGTAACAGCATCCGGCGTAGGGACTACACCACGCAGCATATTCCCATTGGCTTCACCTGTAAAAGTTAACAAGACGTCCAGTTCAATATTTTTGGGAAAGGCTTTGGTGCGGTTCAAAGCAATGGCAGAACGAGTTGCATCCACCTTAAAAGTGCCTTGTTGCGCTTGCTGTAAACGCTTTGCAACGCCATGTGCATCTTGCATTAAAAAAGGGGTAAGATCAATAATGTATCCGTCTGCAGTGGATGCTTCTATGGGAAATCCAAAAAGCACCGATTTGCCAAAGGCTTCCGTAATCGAACGTTGTTCTAGCGCATTGTCAGAACGCGCACGGTAGGCTAAATTCGGCTGTAGGAGCAGCAATTTATTTCCCGCTTTTTTAAACACTAGCAAACGTTCATTTCCCAGTTGTCCCCGATCCAAACCTAGATCGTTGTTCCCGATTCCTTGGCTTAAACTGTTGACATATAAAAAGGGTTGATCGGTATTCTTAACCGTTAAGTAAATCGCGTCTTTTTTGGGGCTGTAATTAAAATTAAAATAACCCGAAAATGCTTCGGTTTCATTGAGTATATTGGGTTTGTCCGATGCTTTAGGAGCATGTTTTTTTTGCTGGGCAGGAAGAGCGTTAAGGGCTAGAACTATCGCAAAAAGAGTAGGTATTGAAGCTCTCATTAAAAAAAATTTACCCTTAAAACTACTAAAATCCGATCAAATGATTCCTTAAATTTTGGAATAAATCACAGGAAATTCTTTGCTCCTTACAAAAGCATTGACAATTCCAGCCAAGCGTCCGACTTTTCCTCCAAGGTCGCTTCAATTTCTTTGAGACGAATGGAAAGCTTGGTAATTTCTTCGGGGGTGAGTTCTTCCTCCAAAAATCGATTTTGCAAAGTCTCTTGCTCCCCTTCCAAAAGTTGAATTTCATTTTCTAATTTCTTGTACAATTGCTGTTCCTGAAAACTAAGTCCTTTTTTTTCATCGCTGTTTTGCTTCCAATCTTTGGTTGCTTTTTTAGTGTTTTGTGGAGCATTGTTGGGTTCTTGTGCCTGACTTTCCTCATAGGCTCTAAAGTCGGAATAGTTGCCCGGAAAATCTTCAATAACTCCCTCCCCTCTAAAAACAAATAAGTGATCGACGATTTTGTCCATAAAATAGCGATCGTGAGAAACAACGATCAAGCAACCCGGAAAGTCCAACAGAAAGCTCTCCAATACATTTAGTGTGACGATGTCCAAATCGTTGGTGGGTTCGTCTAAAATTAAAAAATTGGGGTTTTGAATCAAAACGGTACATAAATACAAGCGCTTGCGCTCTCCCCCGCTCAATTTTTCCACAAAATCGTATTGCTTTTTTCTATCGAATAAAAAGCGTTCCAACAATTGTTGGGCTGATATTTTTTTTCCTTTTTTCAGCGGTATAAATTCGCCAAACTCTTGGATGACTTCGATCACTTTTTGGCCTTCTTTGATCTTAATCCCGCCTTGGGTATAGTATCCAAATTTCAAGGTTTCTCCCCGAATGATCTTTCCCGAATCGGGTTCTAAGGTGTTGGTCAGGAGATTTAAAAAAGTGGATTTTCCAGTGCCATTTCTGCCAATGATACCAATACGGTCATTGCGCTGAAAATTATAATCAAACTTTTTGAGCAAGGTGATATTTGCAAAAGCTTTGGTAACGGAGTGCATTTCAATCATTTTGGACCCCAATCGTTCCATATTGATTTCCAATTGCACCTCGTGTTCATTTCTTCGCTGTTGCGCTTTTTCTTTGATCACTTTAAAATCATCAATCCGCGATTTGGATTTAGTCGTTCGGGCTTTGGGCTGACGTCGCATCCATTCCAATTCTTTGACAAAATGACGCTTGGTCTTGTGTGTCACTGTTTCTTCATGAGCGATTCGAATAGCTCTTTTTTCTAGGTAATAGGAATAACTCCCTTTGTAAGAATAGAGTTCGCCTTCGTCCAACTCAATGATTTCATTGCACACCCGTTCCAAAAAATACCGGTCGTGGGTGACCATCAAGAGAGTCATTTTTTCTTTGATAAAATAGGCTTCCAACCATTCAATCATTTCCATGTCTAGGTGGTTGGTAGGCTCGTCTAAAATCAATAAATCTGGGGATTCTAGCAGTGCAGAACAAAGCGCCAAACGCTTTTTTTGTCCCCCGGAAAGTGCCGCAACATGCAGTTGCAAATCTTCCAGTTTTAGCTTGCTAAGCATCTGTTTGTATTGCGTTTCGAAATCCCACGCCTGATGTTGTTCCATGGCCTCAAAAGCTTTTTGATAAGCCTCCTCATTTTCGGGATTTAACAGGGCTTTTTCATAGGCTGCAATGACTCGTAAAGAAGGATTTCCAGAAGCCAAAATTGTAGCTTCTATAGTCAATTTTGGATCCAAAAGGGGTTCCTGTGCCAGATAGGAAATACGCGTTCCTTTGCGATAGTTTACAGCACCTTCATCGGGCGTGTCTTTTTGGGCAATTATTTTCAGCAGGGTGGTCTTCCCACTTCCGTTTTTGGCAATTAAAGCAATTTTTTGTCCTTTGCTAATTCCAAAAGACAAAGGCTCCAATACAACGCGCTCGCCATACGATTTTGAAACGCCTTCTACGGAAAGTAGGTTCATAATTCATTTTTATTTGCCCAAAAGTAAGCATTATGAATGCGGATTTCTCTAATTGTAAAAGATTAATGTTTTGCTTACCAACAGACCAAAAGGGAGGATAATATTCAGTTATTATAAAAATTTCATGCACAAATTGAATATTCCGTGATTTTTTTAATGACTTCTTTTTTCGTTTAATCGGTTTCCTCCTAAAATAATTTCATCAAACTTTTTATATAATTTCAATTAAAGCACTTTAATCTTGTATTTTTACGCGAATATTACAGACATGATCTCAAACGAGCAATATAAAGATTTAATGGAACGCCTGGGTGCCTTAAGGCGGTATCTTTGACATTGATGCCAAAGAAATAGAAGTTAAAAATCAAGAAGAAAAAACTTTAGCCCCCGACTTTTGGAACGATGCCAAAAGTGCCGAGCTACATATGAAGCAATTGCGTACCCTCAAAAAATGGGTCACCGATTATACCGCTATTGCCCAAGGTATTGAAGACCTTGAAGTGTTGATGGAATTTGAAAAAAGTGGCGACGCCTCCCCAGCTGAAGTCAGTACGCAATACGATACTACTCTGCTCTTATTGGAAGCTTTGGAATTCAGAAATATGCTGTCGGACGAAGGGGATGATTTGAGTGCCGTACTGCAAATCACCGCCGGTGCCGGAGGAACCGAAAGTTGCGATTGGGCCGAAATGTTAATGCGGATGTATCTGATGTGGGGCGAAAAGCAAGGCTATAAAATCAAAGAACTCAACCACCAAGCCGGTGATGTAGCCGGTGTCAAGACGGTGACTTTGGAATTGGAAGGCGAATATGCTTTTGGTTGGCTTAAAGGTGAAAACGGGGTGCATCGTTTGGTGCGGATTTCCCCTTTTGACAGCAATGCCAAACGGCATACCTCCTTTGTGTCGGTTTATGTTTATCCCTTGGTGGATGATACCATTGAAATACAGATCAGCCCCTCCGACTACACTTGGGAAACCATGCGTGCCAGTGGTGCCGGAGGACAAAATGTCAACAAGGTCGAGACTGCAGTGCGATTACGCCACCATCCCACCGGGATAATGATTGAAAATTCTGAAACCCGCTCTCAATTGGAAAACAAAGCCAAAGCCATGCAGTTGCTGCGCTCACAGTTGTACGAAATTGAATTGCAAAAAAAGTTGGCCGCTCGGGATGAAATTGAAGCCGCCAAAAAGAAAATTGAATGGGGATCACAAATCCGAAATTATGTAATGCATCCCTACAAATTGGTGAAAGATGTCCGCTCTCAATTGGAACTCACCGATGTAGATGCCGTGATGAACGGGCATATTGATCCTTTTTTAAAGGCCTATCTGATGAGTGTAGGACAACATAACGATAACGAATAAATTATGGAAAATAAAAGTATTAAAAACATCATTTTTGACCTTGGAGGAGTACTCATTGACTGGAATCCGGAATATGTTTATTTGGATGTTTTTGAGGGAGATCGTAAAAAAATGAAGTGGTTTTTTGATGAAATCTGCACCATGGATTGGAATGAAAATCAGGACGCCGGATATGCACTTGCGCAAGCCACCGAAGATCGGGTAAAAATGTTTCCCGAATACGAAGAGTGGATACGAATGTACTACGGACGTTGGGAAGAAATGTTGGGCGAATCCATCGTCGATACGGTCGCTCTCTTAAAACAACTGGTTGCACATCCCAACTATCGCGTGGTGGCATTGACCAATTGGAGTGCCGAAACCTTTCCCGTTGCCCTTAAAAAATTTGATTTCTTGCATTGGTTTGAGGGGATCATCGTTTCTGGTACAGAAAAAACCCGTAAGCCTTTTGCTGAGATTTATCAACTTACCTTGGATCGGTTTCAACTAAATCCGCAAGAATCTGTATTTATTGATGACAACGCCCGCAATATTGATGGTGCTCAGGCATTGGGCATCCACGGAATTCATTTTTTAAGCCCAGAGCAATTAAAGTCCGATTTAGTAAAGTTGGGGATTGACATCTAGTTTCCTGATTTTATCAGTATGCTTCCACCCTTTCCAACAATTCCTGCGCTTTGTTGAACAAGGGTATTCCTTAACCTAAGAATTTGTATTTTTAGTTAAACTTTAGATTCCAAAGGGCATTATGTATAAAAAATTTAAAAAAATCGTATTCCTCAGTAGTATCTTGGGGCTTTGTTTTTCCTGCCAAACAACCCCCGAACGTCCCAATATATTATTCATAGCGGTAGATGATTTACGTCCTGATTTGGGCTGCTATGGGAATTCCCTCGTGCAATCGCCCAATTTGGATCGTCTTGCCCAAAAAAGCACTCTTTTCACCCATCATTTTGTGACAGTTCCCACCTGTGGTGCGTCTCGCCAAAGTCTGTTGACCGGAATTCGCCCGTTGACCAAAGCATATTTAAGAAATGATATAATAGAAAAAGTGCTTGCCAACAAAGCCGAGGGGGATATCCCGGAAAGCTTTATTCATCAGCTTAAACGCAATGGCTATTATACCGTGGGAATTGGAAAAATCAGCCATTCGGCAGATGGTCTTCTCTATGGGTATACAGCTACCCCTTCAACCAAAAAAGAACTCCCCCACAGTTGGAGCGAACTGCTCTTTGATGCGGGCAAATGGAAAACAGGCTGGAATGCCTTTTTTGGCTATGCCAATGGCGAAAACCGACAAAGTCTAAACAAACAGGTCCGACCCTATGAAGCTGCTGCCGTTTCCGATACTTCTTATGTCGATGGTTTGACGGCACAGTTGGCGATTAAAAAATTACAAGCCTTGAAAACAGTACGCCAGCCCTTTTTTATGGGAGTCGGTTTTTTTAAACCCCATCTGCCTTTTACCGCTCCGCAAAAATATTGGGATTTGTACGACCGAGCCGAAATTCCCGTGGCTCCCCATTCCCAACTCCCCGAAAATGTATCTCTAAAAAGTTTACACCCCAGCAATGAATTCAATCAATACGCCTTGGGTGAAGAAAAAGCAAGTTTAGATGCTGCCGTTTCCGAAGCCTATGCGAAAAAAATCCGCCATGCCTATTTTGCAGCAGTAAGCTATGTTGATGCGCAAATTGGTTTGGTGCTGGATGCATTAAAAGCCCTTGATTTAGACAAAAATACCATTGTCGTGGTGTGGGGCGATCATGGATGGCATTTGGGAGACCAACAGGTTTGGGGGAAACATACGCTTTTTGAAAATGCTTTGAAAAGCCCATTAATCATCCACCTGCCCGGAGCTACGACACCCCGCTCCATTACTTCCATCACAGAAACCGTCGATCTTTATCCAACACTTCTTGAGCTGGCCAACGTGAATTTTTCGCACCCCATAGATGGAGCAAGTTTAGTGCCCCAACTGCAAGGAAAAAAGAATACGGATGAAGTGGCTTATTCCTATTATAACAATGGAATCAGCCTACGAACGCAACGCTATCGATTGACCAAATACTGGAGGGAGGAATCCCCTACTTTGGAATTGTATGACCATGAAACAGATCCCTTTGAAACCCGAAATATCGCTCAAGAACAAGCCGAAATAGTTGCTCAATTGCTTCCCCTACTTGAAAAAGGGAATACCGGGATTTATCCTTAAAAACATTCTCTTTGAGGCTGAATGTAGATTTTTTTATAGTAAGTCGTAAGTCGAAAGTCATAAGTCGTAAGTCGTAAGTTGATTTTTGAATAATGGCTGACGGTTAGTGATTGATAGACTTTGTTTTTAACCCATACTGGATGGCACTGAAAAAGTCGTAAGTCGAAAGTCATAAGTCGTAAGTCGTAAGTTGATTTTTGAATAATGGCTGACGGTTAGTGATTGATAGACTTTATTTTTAACCCATACTGGATGGCACTGAAAAAGTCCTAAGTCGTAAGTCG
>JABISF010000063.1 GCA_018699935.1 Flavobacteriaceae bacterium
GGATTTAAAATCAACGATTCCTTCCCCTAATTCGCAAAAGACCCCTCTTTTTATTGCACCAAAATAATCTTCTCCTTCCTCTCTTGCGGCTTCCGCTGCCAAAGGATCATAGTCCTTAAAATGGACATGCCATATCCTTTCTTTGTATTTTTTAATCGCTATCAAGGGATCACCACCACCAAAAGCATAGTGACCCATATCTAGGCACAACCCCAGCAAGTCTGGATCTGTTAGCTCCATCAACTGGTCAATCTCCTCAGGAGTTTCTATAAAACCAGCACAATGATGATGAAAAACGGTTCTGAGTCCATATTGTTCTTTTACTGCTCTTGCAATTCTTTCGGCTCCACTGGCAAAGACTTTCCATTGCTCTTCAGAAAGCATCATGTTATTGTCTACCCTACCAGCGTTCAATGTCCTTTCAGAATTCGAACCATTATCATCAGCCAGAACGATGAAAGACTTTTTGTAATTTGCATCGGACATCAGTTTAGCTGTTTTTAATGCATTTGCAACCCCCGCGTCGTGCTTGTCTTTATCGGACAAATCCACAGGAACAAAAGCACCCACCAACTCCAATTTTCTTTTTTCTATTTCCTTTCTAAGGCCGATTGGTTCTGAGGGCATAAAACCCCAATCGCCCAATTCGGTTCCGACATAACCAGTCGCTTCTATTTCATCTAACACCTCTTGAAAGCCTTTTTCCTCTGACTTTTCCGCTAAGTCAAACTCTAATACTCCCCAAGAACAAGGTGCATTTGCGATTTTTATCATAACATTAGTTTAAAATTTTCTTGACCATATATTTGGCCATCTTTCTATCACAACTTTCGTTTGAGTAAAAAACTCAATGGCATGATTTCCTTGACCGTGTAAGTCTCCGAAAAAACTATCCTTCCAACCACTAAAAGGAAATTGAGCCATTGGAGCTGCTACACCAATATTGATTCCAATGTTTCCAGCATCAGCTTCATTTCTAAATTTCCTAGCCATTGCGCCATTTTGAGTAAATAAACAAGCCATATTGCCATAATTTCCACTGTTGACAAACTGGAGGGCTTCCTCAATATTTTTCATTGAAATCAGACTCATGACAGGACCAAAAATCTCTGTTTGGATGAGTTCTTTTCCTAAAGGAACATTTTCTAGGATTGTTGGGTTTAAAAAGTTTCCTTTTTCATAGCCAGATACGTTAGTATCCCGACCATCCAAAAGCACATTTGCGCCTTCATCAACTCCTTTTTGGATTAAGAATTCAATCCTTTTCTTACTTTCAGGCGTGATTACGGGGCCCATATTGGTGTCGCTATCCCAGCCATATCCTGTCTTTCTTGATTTAACAACTTCATACAGCGCATCTTTGATGTTTCTCTTTTGATCATCAACGGTAATGATCGTTGAAGCAGCAAGACAGCGTTGTCCTGCACATCCATAAACGGAATCTGCTATGATTTTAGAAGACATTTCCACATCGCAATCGGGTAAAACAATCACAGGGTTTTTTGCTCCCCCTTGTGCCTGAACCCTTTTGCCATTGGCGGTTCCTTTAGAATAAATATATCTAGCTACTGGCGTACTTCCTACAAAACTAATTGCTTTTATTGAAGGATGCTCCAAGATGGCATCTACTGTTTCTTTTCCTCCATGAACCAAGCTAAGGAGTCCTTTTGGAAGATCCAATTCATCAAAAAACTCAAAGAGTTTCATCATCGTTAACGGTACCTTCTCAGAAGGTTTCACAATCATGGCATTTCCGGTTGCGATCGCATAAGGTAAAAACCAAAATACGATCATACTTGGAAAATTAAATGGCGTGATGCAGGCAGTAACACCTATGGGCTGACGAATCATCATTTCGTCAATTCCAAAAGCAATGTCCTCAATCACATCTCCTTTAATCAACATGGGTGTTCCACAGGCAACCTCGATATTTTCGATGGCACGCTGTATTTCTCCGATCGACTCTCCTTTTGTTTTTCCAGATTCATCGGTGATTATTTTGGCCAACTCCTCCAAATTATTTTCCATGATATTTTTCAGCTTGTAAAGCTGTTGTACCCTTTTCATTACAGGAACTTTCTTCCATTCTAGGTAAGCTCCTTGTGCGCTAGTTGCCGCATCTTGAAGATCTTTTTGAGTTGCGGTTCCATAGGGAACAGTCGCTATAACCTCCTGCGATGCAGGGTTGTGTACATCAACTGTTTCGTTTGATGAGCTCTCTGCCCATGTGCCATTGATGTAATTTTTTAAACGATTCATTTGTTATTTAAGATTAAATTAAGCATTATTTCCCAACAATATATAGATTAGAACAGTGACCAAACTGAGCCCTATCGCCATCGGTTTTGCA
>JABISF010000064.1 GCA_018699935.1 Flavobacteriaceae bacterium
ACTTTCTTCGTAGGTTGTATGGCGATGATGGCAGCATCAGCGTTCTTCTTTCTTTCAATGAACTCCTTTGACACCAAATGGAAAACCTCCATTTTAGTCTCGGGGTTAATTACCTTTATTGCAGCAGTACACTATTGGTACATGCGTGACTACTGGGCAACTATCGGAGAATCTCCAACTTTCTTCCGTTATGTTGACTGGGTACTTACGGTGCCATTAATGTGTGTTGAATTCTACCTTATTCTAAAAGCCGCTGGTGCCACTAAACAATTGATGTGGAAAATGATTTTTCTATCACTTGTGATGTTGGTGACTGGTTATTTTGGAGAGGCCGTTTATACCGATGGATCAGGACCTGCTGTTTGGGGACTAATTTCCGGTATTGCATACTTCATAATTGTGTATGAAATCTGGATGGGTGGTGCTTCAAAACTTGCTGCTTCAGCAGGTGGAGCTGTACAAGCAGCGCACAAGACACTTTGTTGGTTTGTATTGGTAGGATGGGCGATCTATCCTATTGGTTACATGGCCGGAACAGAGGGATGGTATAGCGGAATCTTCGGAGGACTTCCTATGGATGTTATCTACAACGTGGGTGATGCCATCAACAAAATTGGATTTGGTTTGGTTGTTTACAATCTAGCTGTTTCCTCTAAATAATTCCTATTTGGGATAAGATTGCTATGAAAAGAGAAAAATCGCCCTTCGGGGCGATTTTTTTTTACATCTGTTCCGGCACATTGATTCCCAACAAGGCACAGCCTTGGGCAATAACCTTAGCCGTTTTGTCAGACAAGGCAATTCTTAAATTGCGTTGCGCCTCATCTGTGCTTCCCAAAACGGTGACGTTTTGATAAAAAGTATTAAACGTTTTGACCAAATCAAACAAATAGTTGGCCATCAAGGCGGGGCTGTATTGTTCTCCTGCCAAAAGTACGGTCTCCGGAAAACGGAACAACTGTTTCATCACTTCTTTTTCTTTTGAATCTAAAGTCTGAACACCAAAAAACGATTGGGGCGCCGCTCCTGCCTTTTTTAATAAGGTTTTGATCCTGGCATGGGTATATTGTATAAAAGGTCCTGTATTACCGTTAAAATCGATGGAATCTTCCGGATTAAATAAAATACGCTTCTTGGGATCTACTTTTAGTATGTAATATTTCAAGGCACCCATTGCAATGGTGTGATAGAGTTCTTGCTGCTCGTGTGGCGGAAGTCCTTCCAATTTTCCAAAAGCCTGCGAAATACGCTGCGCTTCGGCCGTCATTCCATCAATCAAATCATCTGCATCAACAACAGTTCCTTCTCTACTTTTCATTTTTCCACTGGGCAAGTCCACCATTCCATAGCTCAAATGGTAAAGTGAAGAAGCCCAGGCATAACCCAATTTTTTAAGAATTAAAAACAACACCTTAAAATGATAATCTTGTTCATTTCCTACGGTGTAAACCATTCCGCTCAAATTGGGCGTATCTTTCAAACGCAGTTGCGCCGTTCCTAGATCTTGTGTCATATAGACCGAGGTTCCATCGGCTCGAAGCAAAAGTTTTTCATCCAGTCCCTCCTCGGTGAGGTCAACCCAAACCGATCCGTCTTCTTTTTTATAAAAAATGTGCTGTGCTAAACCTGTTTCAATAATTTCTTTGCCTAGTAAATAGGTTTCACTTTCATAATAATAGGAATTAAAATCTACTCCCAAACGCTTATAGGTTTGCGAAAAACCTTCGTACACCCATCCATTCATTTTTTCCCATAACATCCTAGTTTCTGGATCATTGGCCTCCCATTGTAGGAGCAGGCTTTGCGCCTTGAGCAAGAGTGGTGCTATTTTTGCCGCCTCAGCTTCAGATGTCCCTTCTTTGACTAACTGGGCGATTTCTTTTTTATATTCTTGATCAAACTTTACATAGTATTTGCCTACCAATTGATCTCCTTTCAGCCCAGTACTTTCAGGCGTTTCTCCGGCGCCAAACAACTGCCAAGCGACCATCGATTTACAAATATGTATGCCGCGGTCATTAATGATTTGAGTTTTGATTACGTTTTTTCCTGTAGCCTCTATAATTTTAGCCACCGAATAACCCAATAAATTATTTCGAATATGCCCCAGATGCAAGGGTTTGTTAGTATTGGGAGAAGAAAACTCCACCATAACCACCGGGGCAGTTGCTGTTACTTTGGTTATTCCAAAATCAGCATCCTCATAAATTTCTTCAAAAGTGCGAAGATAATGCGCATCCGACAATACCAAATTTAAAAAGCCTTTGACCACATTGAAGGATTCAACTTCCTCGGAGGTTTCCACCAAAAAATCCCCCAAACGAGTACCCAACACTTCGGGTTTCATTTTTACAAAACGAAGCAAAGGAAAAACAACGATGGTGATGTCCCCCTCAAATTCTTTTCTAGTGGCTTGGAATTCGACAGCATCCACTGCAACCTCTAATTGGGTTGCAAAGAATTGTTGAACAATCGATTTAAGTTGGTCGTTTAAAGCTTGGCTCATTGTTATATTTCGGGCAAAGATAATTATAATGTATCGATTATGTAGTGCCAGATTTATGACCTACCTTTAAAACTTATGCTGATTAATATTTCCTATAATGATCCCAAACAAAAACAGCAAATTGACGATGCTGTGGGTCAACCTTTTCGGCTGACAGAACGCTGGAAACTTGGGGGTATTGGGTCTCCTAAACTAGAAATCAATTCCACCTCTTTGGAGATTCACAATTTGTTGGTCTTGGATCACAACATCAACAATTGCAATATTGAACTCCGACCCAAGGGGATTATTTTGCGCTTTAGAAGTTTGTTGGAAACCTATGGATTAGTCATTCCGTATTATAAATTAAAAATTTACAAAGGAAAATCCGAAGAGTATTCTTTTTACAAAGATCAATATTTTATCAAAGTGGCTGCATCCAACAAAGCTGTTCACGATTTCGTAAAAAAAATACAGCAACAAAAAATGCTTAATACACCGCCTTCTATAGAAGACCTTTGACCCTAGATTTTACGATCCGTACTTCCTGTATATATCTGACGGGGACGTCCGATGGGTTCGTTTTTTTTCCGCATTTCCATCCATTGAGCAATCCATCCGGGCAATCTTCCGAGAGCAAACATCACGGTAAACATTTGTGTTGGAATTCCTAAAGCACGGTAAATAATACCGGAATAAAAATCGACGTTGGGATAAAGTTTTCGTTCCACAAAGTAAGGATCGCTAAGGGCTTCTTTTTCCAAACCTTTTGCAATTTCAAGAATGGGATCGTCGATTCCCAATTCCGTCAATACTTCGTCGGCAGCACTTTTGATAATCCGTGCACGGGGATCAAAGTTTTTGTACACGCGATGTCCAAAGCCCATCAAACGGAAAGGATCGTTTTTGTCTTTGGCCTTGGCCATATATTTTTTGGTATCCCCTCCATCGGCTTGAATGGCTTCGAGCATTTCAATCACCGCTTGATTGGCACCTCCGTGCAACGGCCCCCAAAGGGCAGAAATGCCAGCAGATACCGAAGCAAACAGCCCCGCATGAGAAGAACCAACAATTCGCACTGTTGAGGTGGAACAGTTTTGTTCGTGATCGGCGTGAAGGATCAATAATTTATTTAATGCGTTGACCACTACTGGAGATTGCGTATAAACATCATTGGGTCGCTTAAACATCATTGATGCCAAATTTTCTACATAGGAAAGTTTGGTGTCTGCATAATTTAAGGGCAAGCCTTTTCCTTTTCGATGTGTCCAAGAAGCTAATATGGGAAATTTAGCCATCAATTTAACAACCGCAAAGCGCATTTCGGCATCCGAATCCACATTAACTGCCACGGGATTGAAAGCAATCAAAGCTGAGGTCAAGGAGGATAAAACACCCATAGGATGTGCCGTTTTGGGAAAACTTTTTAAAATCGTCTTTAAATCTTCATCCACGATAGACTCCTCAGTGATTTCTTTGGAAAATTTATTTAATTCTTCTTCCGAAGGCAAATCCCCATAAATCAACAAATAGGCTACCTCAATAAAACTTGAATTTTCACAAAGGTCTTCTATGGCATAGCCGCGATAGCGTAATATCCCTTTTTCTCCATCCAAAAACGTGATGGAACTTTCGCAAGAGCCCGTATTTTTATAACCCGGGTCATAAGTGATCAAACCTGTTTTCGCCCGCAGGGTTTTAATGTCAATTCCTTTTTCATCTTCTGTTCCTTCGATTAAAGGAAACTCAAAGGTTTCATCATTGTAGGTCAATTTTACTGAATCACTCATTTCTTTACTTTTTAAAATTTTATAAACGCCCATACGGATCGTGTACCGGCGTTTTTTTTTGGGTTATTACTTTCTTCTTATAGATGGCGAAAGGCTTTCCCTTGTGGAAAATAAGCCAAATCTCCTAATTCCTCTTCAATACGAAGCAATTGATTATACTTGGCCATACGATCACTACGAGAAGCCGAACCTGTTTTGATTTGACCCGTATTTAAGGCCACTGCTAAATCCGCAATGGTATTGTCTTCGGTTTCACCAGAACGGTGGGACATCACAGAAGTATATCCTGCACGATGCGCCATATCCACAGCTGCGATGGTTTCTGACAAGGTACCAATTTGATTCACTTTTACCAAAATTGAATTGGCAATTCCTTTTTCAATTCCTTGGCTTAAACGTTTTACATTGGTTACAAACAAATCATCTCCAACCAATTGTACTTTGTCTCCGGCTTTTTCGGTCAACGATTTCCATCCTTCCCAGTCATTTTCATCCATTCCATCTTCAATTGAGATGATCGGGTATTTACTTGCCAATTCGGCTAAATAGCTCGCTTGCTCTTCAGAAGATCTTTTTACGCCTTTATCTCCTTCAAACAAGGTATAGTCGTATACCCCATCTTTGTAGAATTCAGCTGCTGCACAATCCAAAGCGATCATCACATCTTCACCGGCTTTATAACCTGCATTTCCTATGGCTTTGATAATGGTGTCCAACGCATCTTCAGTACCGTCCAAGACGGGTGCAAATCCACCTTCATCGCCAACAGCTGTACTTAAACCTCTGTCGTGTAAGACTTTTTTGAGGTGATGGAAAATTTCTGTTCCCATTTGTAAGGCATGCGAAAAGGATTTGGCTCCAGAAGGCATCACCATAAATTCTTGAAACGCAATGGGTGCATCGGAATGCGAACCTCCATTGATAATATTCATCATGGGAACAGGAAGTGTTTTCGCACTAACCCCGCCAATATAACGATACAAAGGAAAACCTAACTCATTGGCAGCAGCTTTTGCCGCAGCAAGAGAAACGCCTAATATAGCATTGGCTCCTAATTTTGATTTATTGGGTGTGCCATCCAAATCGATCATCAATTGATCCAATCCTTCTTGATCGAAAACAGAAGTTCCTACGATGGCTTCTGCCAAAGTGGTATTTACATTGTTCACAGCATTCATTACGGCTTTCCCCATATAGGCTTTGCCCCCATCGCGAAGTTCAACCGCTTCGTGTTCTCCAGTAGAAGCACCGGAGGGCACAGCTGCTCTCCCTAAAATTCCATTTTCAGTGATTATATCTACTTCTACGGTTGGATTTCCACGGGAATCGAAAATTTGTCTCGCGTGTACTTTAATAATAATACTCATTCTTGTTTAAATTACAGGTTGGTTTGGTATTCTTTTTATTTATTGATAATATTTTGTTTGAACTGATCAAAAAGATAGTTAGCATCATTTGGACCGGGACCCGCTTCGGGGTGATATTGTACGGAAAAACAGTTTTTGCTTTTCATTTTCAATCCTGCCACGGTTTGGTCGTTGAGGTGCAGGTGCGTAATCTCAATATCTTCATGTGCGGCTGCAGCTTCTTTGTCTACTGCAAAACCGTGATTTTGAGAAGTGATTTCTCCTTTGCCGGTCAATAGATTTTTTACGGGATGATTGATGCCTCGATGCCCGTTAAACATTTTGAAAGTTGGGATTCCATTGGCCAAAGCAATGATTTGATGCCCCAAACAAATTCCAAATAAGGGTGCGTTTTTTTCTATAATGGCTTTGGCAACAGCCTGTGCTTCTTTTAGAGGTGCTGGATCACCGGGGCCGTTGGAAATAAAATATCCATCGGGCTTCCAAGCTTCCATCGTTTCAAAAGGAGTATTGTATGGAAATACGCGTACATACATATCCCGGGCAACTAGGTGTTCCAAAATATTGGATTTCACTCCTAAATCAAGGGCTGCCACTTTGATGGACGCATTGGGATCGCCCATATCATAAACTTCTTTTGTAGAAACTTTTGAAGCCAATTCCAATCCTTCCATGGAGGGCAAATTGGCCAACTCCTCTTGGAGTGCTTCCAATTGGTCCATTTCTGTAGAAATGACGGCATTCATCGCGCCATTTTCCCGAATGTAATTGACCAATGCCCGTGTATCCACATCGGAGATGGTCACCAAATTTTGTCGTTCTAAATAAGCATACAGCGATTCTTCTGCTGCCGGACGTGAATAGTGAAAACTAAAATCTTTACAAATCAATCCTGCAATAGAAATGGAGGAAGATTGTGCTTCGGATTTTACAACGCCATAATTACCTATATGGGTATTGGTTGTTACCATCAATTGTCCAAAATAAGAAGGATCTGTAAAGATCTCTTGATAGCCGGTCATTCCCGTATTGAAACAAATCTCGCCGAAGGAACTGCCTTCAATTCCGATGGATTTTCCATAAAAAATAGTTCCATCTGCGAGGAGTACAAAGCCTTTTTTTCGTGTTTTATAATTCATGAGTAGTGCAAAATAAACCAAAAAAAAGGATAAACTAAAACGTTTATCCTTTTATCTATTATTGATTAATCAACAAATGTAAATCAAATTGACTATGCTTTATCATCTGTTTCTTCGGTGTTGTTTTCTGGAGTTGCTTCGGGAGCCTCTGCAACAGCATCGGGAGCCTCTGCGTCAGCTTCGGGAGCTTCGACTTGAGCCTCAGTAGCCTCAGCCACTACTTCCGCAGGAGCTGCTTCCACTTTGGGTGCTGCTTTTGTTTTTCCTCCACGTCTTGATTTTTTCTTGGTGGTTTCTTCCGCAAGATATACGGCGTTGAAGTCAACCAATTCAATCATTGCCATGTCGGCATTATCTCCAAGACGATTTCCCAACTTGATGATACGTGTGTATCCTCCGGGACGATCGCCTACTTTGTCTGCTACTTCGCGAAATAATTCGGAAACTGCATATTTATTTCTCAAGGCACTAAAAGCCAAGCGGCGATTGTGTGTGGAATCCGACTTCGCTTTGGTAATAATGGGCTCTACAAATTGTTTAAGTGCTTTGGCCTTGGTTACTGTTGTATTGATGCGTTTATGCTCTATCAAAGAACAAGCCATATTGGAAAGCATGGATGCTCGATGGGCTTTCTTTCTGCCGAGGTGCATGAATTTTTTACCGTGTCTCATTTTCTTTCTTTACTATGGTTAGTCTTTATCAAGTTTATATTTGGCAAGATCCATTCCAAAAGAAAGACCTTTAAGAACCACTAACTCTTCTAATTCGGTGAGTGATTTTTTACCAAAGTTTCTAAATTTCATTAGGTCGTTTTTGTTGAAGGAAACCAAATCTCCAAGGGTATCTACTTCGGCAGCCTTGAGACAATTCAAAGCACGCACAGATAGGTCCATATCGATCAATTTGGTTTTCAACAATTGACGCATGTGAAGGGATTCTTCATCATAAGTCTCCGTTTGTGCAATTTCATCCGCTTCCAAAGTGATGCGTTCATCGGAGAACAACAAGAAGTGATGGATGAGGGTTTTCGCAGCCTCGGTGAGTGCGTCTTTCGGGTGGATGGATCCGTCCGAAATGATTTCGAAAACTAATTTTTCGTAATCTGTTTTTTGTTCTACACGAAAGTTTTCGATGCTGTATTTTACATTTTTGATGGGTGTAAAAATAGAATCGATCGCAATCACTCCAAGGGGAGCGTTTGTTTTTTTGTTTTCTTCGGCAGGAACATATCCTCTTCCTTTTTCGATGGTGATTTCCATGTTCAATTGAACACTTTTTTCCATATTACAAATCACCAAATCGGGATTTAAAACTTGAAAACCAGAAATAAATTTTTGAAAGTCAGCCGCTTTCAATTGCTCTTGTCCACCGAAGGAAAGAAGCACTTTTTCCTCGTCCACTTCTTCAATCTGTCTTTTAAAACGGATTTGTTTGAGATTCAAGATGATTTCCGTAACGTCTTCTACAACGCCGGGAATGGTAGAAAATTCGTGTTCTACATTATCGATTTTCACAGAAGTGATTGCAAATCCTTCTAATGAAGAAAGCAAGACACGACGAAGCGCGTTTCCAACCGTTAAACCATATCCGGGTTCGAGTGGGCGAAATTCAAATTTGCCTTCGAATTCGGAGGAATCGATCATTATTACTTTATCGGGTTTTTGAAAATTCAGTATAGCCATAATAGTTCTTCCGTTATCTTATTTAGAATATAATTCAACAATGAATTGTACATTGATGTTCTCTGGAATTTGAAGACGCTCTGGGATACTTACAAAAGTTCCCTGAAGTTGATCTCTGTTCCAGCTTAACCATTCGTAAACAGACGAATTGTTGGATACGGACTCGAGAATAACACCCAAAGATTTGGATTTTTCTCTTACCCCAACAACATCCCCAGGTTTTACTTGATAGGATGGAATATTTACAATATTTCCGTTCACGGTGATGTGACGGTGCGATACCAATTGACGGGCTCCACTTCTGGATTTTGAAACGCCAAATCGGTAGACTACATTGTCCAATCGCGATTCACACAATTGTAATAATACTTCCCCGGTAACTCCTTTGCTACGACTTGCCTTTTCAAAAAGATTTCGGAATTGACGTTCTAGGATACCATAGGTAAATTTCGCTTTCTGCTTCTCCATCAACTGGACAGCATATTCGGATTTTTTACCTCTTCTGCGGTTATTCCCGTGTTGTCCGGGAGGATAATTTCTTTTTTCGAATGATTTGTCATCACCGAAAATGGGCTCGCCAAATTTTCGAGCAATTTTAGTTTTTGGACCAGTATATCTTGCCATTTCTGTTGGTTTTAAATAAAATCGAAACTATGAATTAAGGTCACTTCCTTCGATAGTTGATTTCGATTTCCGATATTAATTAAACTCTTCTTCTTTTGGGGGGTCTACAACCGTTGTGAGGCATTGGAGTAACGTCAACAATCTCAGTTACTTCAATTCCTGAATTGTGTAGGGTACGGATGGCCGACTCGCGACCGTTTCCTGGACCTTTCACAAATACTTTCACTTTACGCAAACCTGCCTCCTGTGCTACTTTAGCACAATCCTCTGCAGCGGTTTGAGCTGCATACGGAGTGTTTTTCTTTGAACCTCTGAATCCCATTTTTCCGGCAGAAGACCAAGAGACGACATCGCCTTTGGAATTTGTCAATGAAATAATGATGTTGTTAAAAGAAGCATTGATGTGTGCTTCGCCAACGGATTCAACGACTACTTTTCTTTTTTTATTTGCTGTTTTAGCCATAATTACGAACTATTATTTAGTAGCTTTTTTCTTGTTAGCTACAGTCTTACGTTTCCCTTTACGTGTACGAGAGTTGTTTTTGGTGTGCTGCCCTCTTAAGGGGAGACCTGCTCTGTGACGAATTCCTCTGTAACATCCAATATCCATCAAACGTTTGATGTTCAATTGAACTTCTGAACGCAATTCTCCTTCTATTTTGAAGGTACCAACGGCATCCCGAATACGACCGGTTTCATCATCGGTCCAATCGTTTACTTTTTTATTTTCATCTACTTTGGCAGATGCTAAAATCGTTTGCGCACGACTCTTACCGATACCGAAGATATAGGTAAGTGCAATGACACCTCTTTTCTGTTTGGGAATGTCTACTCCTGATATTCTAGCCATAATTAACCTTGTCTTTGTTTGAATCTAGGATTTTTTTTGTTGATCACATACAAACGTCCTTTGCGTCGAACGATTTTGCAATCTGCACTGCGTTTTTTTATAGAAGCTCTTACTTTCATATTGGTTGTAATTTAAAATCTAAAGGTAATCCTTGCTTTTGACAGATCGTAAGGACTCATTTCTAATTTAACTTTATCCCCGGGCAATAATTTGATATAATGCAAACGCATCTTACCAGATATATGAGCGGTAACCACATGACCATTGTCCAATTCAACGCGAAACATGGCGTTGGATAGGGCCTCGATAATGGTGCCTTCTTGTGATATTGCTGCTTGTTTAGCCATATGGGTTTTTAAATCGTCGGGGTTGTTGTATTACTGGTCCGACGGGTTTTTCCAGTTTTCATTAATCCATCGTAATGTCTATTTAACAAATACGAATTTACTTGTTGGATGGTGTCAATTGCTACACCTACCATAATGAGCAAAGAAGTTCCACCGTAAAAAAGTGCCCATCCTTGTTGCATTCCAATTAACTTGACCACTAGTGCAGGAAAGATTGCAATCCCTGCAAGGAAAAGAGAACCGGGAAAAGTGATGTGTGACATCACTGTGTCTAAATATTCTGAAGTTTCATTTCCGGGTCGAATCCCAGGAACAAATCCACCACTGCGTTTCAAGTCATCAGACATTTTATTGGTGGGTACTGTGATTGCGGTATAAAAATAGGTAAATACGATGATTAAGAACGCAAACAATAAGTTGTACCACAATCCAAAAATATCGGAGAAACTGGTTTGCATCCATTGCCCCACTTCGGTATCACCAAGAGCACTTCCGATGTAGGCCGGAGCAAACATGATGGCTTGTGCAAAAATGATTGGCATAACCCCTGATGCATTCAATTTTAGTGGGATGTACTGTCTAGAACCATAAACCGAACGATCATTGGCATTACCTCCTGCAGAACGACGTGCATACTGAACAGGTATTCTTCGTACCGCCATTACCAAGAGAATGGACAATAATATTATGACCACCCAAAGTACCAATTCGATAAGGATCAACATCAATCCACCGTTGTTTTCAGAGACCCGTGAAATAAATTCTTGTGTAAACGATAGCGGAAGATTTGCAATAATCCCCACCATAATGAGTAATGAAATACCATTCCCTATACCACGATCGGTAATTTTTTCTCCCAACCACATGGCAAAGATGGTTCCAGTAACCAATATGATAACAGAGGGGATAATAAATCCTATACCTTTTCCAATAATGAACGCGCTATCGGGTACACCCAAAGCGCCTAGTCCATACAAATAGGCCGGGGCTTGTACCATACAGATAAGGATGGTCAGCCAGCGTGTGATTTGTGTAATTCTTTTTCGACCACTTTCGCCTTCCTTTTGAAGTTTCTGAAGATAAGGAACCGCAATTCCCATCAACTGCACCACAATGGAGGCAGAAATGTAGGGCATAATACCCAATGCAAAAACAGAAGCATTGGCAAAAGCCCCACCTGTAAATGCATTCAATATTCCTAAAAGACCTCCGCCACCGGTACGCGAACTAAGTGCAGCCAACTGAACCGGATCGATACCCGGCAACACAACTTGTGCACCGATGCGATATACCAACATCAATCCAAGCGTGAGCAATACGCGCTCTCTTAGTTCTTGAATTTTGTAGATATTATAAAGGGTTTCTAGAAATTTTTTCATAGTAATTATAGGATTACAGCTTCTCCTCCTGCAGCTTCAATAGCGGCTTTAGCAGTGGCTGAAAATTTGTGGGCACTTACCTTAAGCGGAGCTTCTAATTTTCCTCTTCCTAAGATTTTTACAAAATCATTCTTACCTGCCAAACGCAGCGCAATAATGGTGTCTAAATCCAATTCTTTGGTGATTTTCTTTTCGGTAACTAATTCTTGTAACGTATCTAGGTTAATACCTTGATAGGCAACACGATTAATGTTTTTGAAACCAAATTTAGGTACACGACGTTGCAAAGGCATTTGACCACCTTCAAAACCTAATTTTTTGGAATATCCGGAACGCGACTTGGCACCTTTGTGTCCTCTTGCGGCAGTACCTCCTTTTCCAGAACCCTGTCCTCTACCAATGCGTTTGCCTTGTGTCTGTGTCGATCCCGAAGCCGGGCTAAGATTGTGTAAGCTCATAATATATTTTTTACAATTCGGTGACGGTCACCAAATGTTTAACTTTTTCTATCATTCCTAAGATATTAGGAGTATTCTCATGGGTTACTTCTTTGCCAATCCCACGTAAACCAAGTGCCTCAAGGGTACGTTTTTGGTTTTGTATACGTTTGATTGAACTTCTAACCTGTTTTACTTTTATCTGTGCCATTACAATACGATTAACCGTTAAAGACTTTTTCTAATGAAATTCCACGCTGATGAGCAATCGTTTGTGGGTTGCGCAATTGTAGCAAAGCATCAAAAGTGGCTTTTACTACGTTGTGAGGATTGGATGAACCTTGTGATTTGGAAAGTACATTGTGAATTCCAACGGCTTCCAATACGGCTCTAACAGCACCACCGGCGATAACCCCTGTACCTTCTGAGGCAGGTTTTAAGAACACTCGAGCGCCACCGTATTTTCCTTTTTGTTCGTGAGGAATGGTTCCTTTGTCGATCGGAATACGGATTAAGTTTTTCTTGGCATCTTCCACGGCTTTAGCAATGGCCTCAGAAACTTCTTTTGATTTTCCTAAACCTTGCCCAACAACACCGTTTTCATCACCTACTACCACAATGGCAGAAAATCCGAAAGCACGACCTCCTTTGGTTACTTTAGTAACCCGTTGTACACCTACCAAACGATCTTTCAATTCCAGACCGGCAGGTTTTACTAATTCTACGTTTTTATAATCTTGATACATATGCTTTCTAAAATTTTAATCCTCCTTCACGAGCTCCGTCCGCCAAAGCCTTAACTCTTCCATGATACAAATAGCCCCCTCTGTCGAAAGTGACATTGGACACACCTGCTTTTGAAGCTACTTCGGCAAGTAATTTACCCACACTAGATGCAATGGCAATTTTATCTGCTGCATCGGCTTTGATGGCTTTGTCTCGTGATGAGGCAGCCACTAAAGTTTTTCCAGTGGTATCGTCTATCACTTGCGCATAAATTTCTTTATTACTTCTGTATACGGACAGACGTGGTCTATCGGCAGTACCGGTAACGATTTTGCGAATTCGTTTTTGAATTCTAATTCTACGTTCTAATTTTGTTAATCCCATGATGATTAATTATGCTGATTTACCTGCTTTTCTACGAATCTGTTCTCCTACAAATTTGATCCCTTTCCCTTTGTAAGGTTCTGGTTTTCTGAACGAGCGTATTTTTGCTGCGATATGTCCAATCAATTGTTTGTCTTTAGATGTCAATTTGATGATAGGATTTTTTCCTTTTTCAGAAATGGTTTCTACCGTAACCTCGGGAGCAATATCCATGAGGATGTTGTGAGAGAAACCGAGTGCTAAATCCAACATTTGTCCTTGGTTGCTGGCACGATAACCGACCCCAACCAATTCCAATTCTTTGGTAAAACCTTCACTTACACCCACCACCATATTGTGGATGAGCGAACGGTAAAGTCCGTGTTTTGCCTTTACTGATTTTTGATCAGAGAGGCGTGATACGATCAAGGTGTTTTCCTCTTGACGGACAACAACTTCACTATATTCTTGTGAAAGTTCACCTAATTTTCCCTTAACAACAATCATTTCAGGTTGGATGTCTACAGTGACTCCGGCTGGGATTGTTATTGGATTGTTTCCTATTCTAGACATTGTTCTTATTCTTTTATTAGTAAACGTAACAAATAAGTTCGCCTCCTACATTTTGTTTTGCAGCTTGTTTTCCAGTCATCACACCATGAGATGTAGACACTATAGAAATGCCCAATCCGTTGAGGATACGAGGAAGTGTATCGGCTGCGGAATACTTACGTAGACCGGGGGTGCTGATACGTTGAATATTTTTGATGACAGGGTCTTTGGTGAGCTTGTCATATTTTAAAGCAATTTTGATTTTGCCTTGGTGATTTTCTGTTTCTTCAAATTTGTAGCTTAAAATGTAGCCTTGATCAAAAAGGATTTTAGTAATCTCTTTTTTGATTTTTGAAGCGGGAATTTCCACAACTCGATGTCCTGCACTGTTGGCATTTCGAACTCTAGTTAAAAAATCGGCGATAGGATCTGTAAACATAATTTGTTATCTAAATGATTACCAACTGGCTTTAGTTACTCCGGGAATCAGACCTTGATTGGCCATTTCACGAAAAGTGACACGAGAAATTCCAAACTGACGGATGTATCCTTTGGGACGACCGGTCAACTTACAACGATTGTGCATCCGAATGGGGGAAGCATTGCGAGGTAATTTCTGCAGGGCTTCGTAATCGCCCGCTTCTTTTAAAGCTTTACGCTTTTCGGCGTATTTAGCAACGGTTTTGGCACGTTTGCGCTCACGCGCTTTCATGGATTCTTTAGCCATATTAATTCTTTTTAAATGGGATTCCCAATTCTTTTAATAATGATTTTGCTTCTTGATCGGTGGGCGCATTGGTCACAAATGTGATGTCCATACCGTTGATACGGTTTACCTTGTCAATATCAATCTCCGGAAAGATAATTTGTTCCGTGATCCCTAAGGTATAATTTCCGCGTCCGTCAAAACTGTTTGCATTGACTCCTTGAAAGTCACGTACACGTGGCAAGGCTGCGGTTACTAAACGATCCAGAAATTCGTACATGCGTTCACCGCGAAGGGTTACTTTGGCACCAATGGGCATTCCTTTTCGTAGTTTGAAAGCGGCAACGTCTTTTTTAGAAATCGTAGCGACGGCTTTTTGACCGGTGATCATGGTCAGTTCATCCACTGCATAATCGATCAATTTTTTGTCGGCAACTGCTGCTCCTACACCACGGCTCAAAACAATCTTCTGAAGTTTGGGTACTTGCATAACGCTTTTGTAACCAAATTCTTCCTTCAACGTCTTGACAATACGCTCGGTGTAGTCTTTTTTAAGTCTAGGTATATAACTCATAACTAAATTACTTCATCCGTTTTTTTTGCAATACGCACTTTTTTGTCATTCTCCACTTTGTAACCTACTCGAGTGGTTTTACCATCTGAAGTAAGCAAGGATAAGTTAGAAATATGAATGGGTGCTTCTTTTTCTGTAATTCCACCTTGTGGATTTTGGGCACTAGGCTTGTTGTGCTTTTTGATCATATTGACCCCTTCCACAATCGCTCTGTTGTTTTCGCGAAGGATGCTCAATACAGTCCCTTCGGAACCTTTTGCAGAGCCTGCAATTACGCGAACGGTATCTCCTAGTCTTATTTTGATTTTTGTTGCCATAATGCTTTACTTACAATACTTCAGGAGCTAAGGAAACGATTTTCATGAATTTTTTATCGCGAAGCTCTCTGGCTACGGGACCAAAAACACGTGTTCCTCGCATTTCTCCTGTTGGGTTTAACAATACACAAGCATTTTCGTCAAAACGGATATACGATCCGTCGGGACGACGCACTTCTTTGCGCGTACGCACCACTACTGCAGTAGATACTTGTCCTTTTTTTACGGTTCCCGAGGGAGACGCTTCTTTTACAGTAACCACAATTTTGTCTCCTATGGAAGCATAGCGACGTTTGGTTCCTCCTAACACACGAATGGTGAGTACTTCTTTAGCGCCTGTATTGTCGGCCACTTTAAGTCTAGATTCTTGTTGTATCATTACTTAGCTCTTTCAATAATTTCAACCATTCTCCAGCATTTTGATTTGCTCAAAGGACGGGTTTCCATGATTTTAACAGTATCTCCGATATTGCAATCGTTGGTCTCGTCATGGGCGATGTATTTCTTCGTTTTCAAAACAAACTTTCCATACATCGGGTGTTTTACACGTTTGACCTCTGCCACAACAATGGATTTTTCCATTTTGTTACTGGTCACTACTCCGATACGTTCTTTTCTTAAATTTCTTGTTTCCATGACTTATGCTTCTTGTTGTGCCAAAGCGGTTTTGATGCGTGCCACTGTGCGACGAATTGTTTTGATTTGCAATGGATTTTCGATGGGTGAAATCACATGTGTTAATTTCAAATCCGAAAGTTGCTTTTGAAAATCCGCCAATTTATCTTGAAGGTCTTCTTTGGACAATTTATTGATTTCTTCTTGTTTCATAATCTCAACGAATTAAGCTTCGTAATCGCGTGCAACGACGAATTTTGTTTTTACAGGTAATTTTTGTGCTGCCAAGCGCAATGCTTCTTTGGCAATATCATGTGGTACACCAGCAATTTCGAACATAATTCGACCCGCTTTTGTCACGGCTACGAAATATTCTGGAGCTCCTTTTCCTTTACCCATACGAACCTCCAATGGTTTTTTGGTGATGGGTTTGTCCGGAAATATTTTGATCCACAATTGACCTTCCCGTTTCATATAACGTGTAGCAGCAATACGCGCAGCTTCAATTTGTCTTGAAGTGATAAATACGGAATCCAATGCTTTGATCCCAAACATACCATTCGAAAGTCGGTGTCCACGTTGGGAGATACCCTTCATTCTGCCGGTCTGCGCTTTGCGAAATTTTGTCTTTTTTGGCTGTAACATGTCTTCTACTACGTTTTTTTATTATTTACGACGGCGTTGGCGTGCATTGCCTTTGGAGGCTGCAGCGGCGTTACCGGTTGATTTTTTGTTCATTCCTACCAGCGGAGAAAGTTCTCTTTTCCCGTATACTTCCCCTTTCATAATCCAAACTTTGATCCCCAAACGACCGTAAGTGGTGTGGGCTTCAACCAAAGCATAATCGATGTCAGCACGGAACGTGGACAAAGGAATACGACCTTCTTTAAAAGATTCAGAACGTGCCATTTCAGCACCATTCAAACGACCCGAGATTTGTACTTTAATCCCCTCTGCATTCATACGAATGGCTGCGGCAATCGCCATTTTAATGGCACGACGGTAGGAAATTCTGCTTTCGATTTGACGTGCAATACTTGCGGCCACCAACTGTGCATCTAATTCAGGACGTTTGATTTCAAAAATATTGATTTGAACCTCTTTTCCGGTGATTTTTTTTAACTCCTCTTTGAGTTTGTCTACTTCTTGACCGGCTTTACCAATAATGATTCCAGGACGCGCAGTAGTCACAGTGATGGTGATGATCTTGAGCGTGCGTTCAATGATTACATTGGAAACACTTGCCTTAGAAAGACGTGCGTGAATATATTTACGGATTTTGAAGTCTTCAGCAATTTTATCGCCGTAGTCATTTCCTCCATACCAGTTGGAATCCCAACCTCTAATAATTCCTAAACGATTCCCGATTGGGTTTGTTTTCTGTCCCATATTACGCTTCTATAGTGTTAGATCCCAACACAAGAGTGACGTGGTTGGAACGTTTTCTGATTCGGTGAGCTCTTCCTTGTGGAGCAGGACGAAGTCTTTTCAACATACTTCCACCATCCACACGAATTTCTTTTACTACCAAGTTGGCTTTTTCCAAATCTTCTGATTCGTTTTTAGCTTGCCAGTTCGAAATTGCAGAAAGCAAAAGCTTTTCTAGTTTTCGAGAGGCTTCTTTTGGACTAAATTTTAAAATAGCCAATGCTTTATCAATCGACTCCCCACGAACTTGATCGGCAACCAAGCGCATTTTACGTGGTGAAGAAGGACAATTATTTAGTTTAGCAAAAGCCAAAGACTTTTTTGCTTCCTTAATTGCTGCTGCGGATTGTCTTTTACGATTTCCCATGCTAATGCTTATTTTTTACCTTTATTTTTAGCTCCGGCATGACCGCGAAACGAACGAGTGAGAGAAAATTCTCCCAACTTGTGTCCTACCATATTCTCTGTAACATATACAGGAATAAAAGTTTTTCCGTTGTGAACTCCAATGGTTTGCCCAACAAAATCTGGGGTAATCAAAGAAGCGCGAGACCAGGTCTTGATGACTGTTTTTTTATTTTCCTCTATGTTTTTCATCACTTTCTTTTCAAGACTGTGATGTACAAAAGGACCTTTTTTTAATGAACGTGCCATAGCTGATTATTTTTTTCTACGTTCGATGATGAACTGATTCGTTGATTTTGTTTTGGATCGTGTACGGAATCCTTTAGCAGGAATACCGTTGCGAGATCGTGGATGACCTCCAGAAGCACGGCCTTCTCCACCACCCATGGGGTGATCGACAGGGTTCATTGCTACAGGACGTGTACGTGGACGACGACCCAACCAACGAGAGCGGCCCGCTTTCCCGGAAACCAACAACTGGTGATCGGAATTGGAAATGGCTCCAATGGTTGCCATACAAGTAAGCAAGATCATACGCGTTTCACCCGAAGGCATTTTAACCGTAGCATATCTACCGTCTCTTGCCATCAATTGTGCAAAAGAACCGGCGCTTCTCGCAATCGCAGCTCCTTTTTCAGGATGCAACTCAATACAGGATATAATTGTCCCCAAAGGAATCTCAGAAAGATAAAGTGCATTCCCAACTTCGGGAGCTGCTCCGTTTCCAGATTCTACTTTTTGACCTACTTGAAGTCCATTCTGAGCAATGATGTATCTTTTTTCACCATCGGTGTATTCTACCAAGGCAATAAAAGCAGTACGGTTTGGATCGTATTCAATAGATTTAACTTCTGCGGCAACATTAAATTTGTTCCGTTTAAAGTCGATGATACGATACCTTTTTTTATGACCTCCACCAATGTGGCGAGCTGTCATTTTTCCTTTGTTGTTTCTTCCCCCAGATCTTTTCTTGGGGACCAATAAACTTTTCTCGGGCTTATCAGTAGTAATTGCGTCAAATCCATTTACTACTCTAAAACGCTGCGCAGGAGTTATTGGTTTTAATTTTCTTACAGACATCTGACGCGCTTATAAATTACTATAAAAATCTATGTTTTCTCCTTCGGCTACTTGCACAATGGCTTTCTTAGTAGCGTTGGTTTTACCCTTTTGGATACCTGTTTTGGTAAACCGAACTTTACGTTCTGGGCCATAGTTTAAGGTTCTTACTTTTTCAACATTGACACCATAAGCAGCTTCCACTGCTTTTTTGATTTCGACCTTGTTGGCACGAGTGTCTACCAAAAACGTATAACGATTTAACAGCTCACTATCGTGAGTTGCTTTTTCAGTGATGATCGGTTTTAATATAATACTCATGTCTTATCGGTTCAAAAGTGTTTCTAATCCGGCAATTGCGCTTTCCGAAAAAATTAAATTCTGCGCATTTAATATTGCGTAAGTGTTTAATTCAGAGTTAATTACAACTTTGGATTGCTTTAAATTGCGAGAGGACAAATATACATTTTTATTCTGTTCACCCAACACCAATACACTTTTTTTGTCGCTCAATCCAAGAGCGGCCAACATATTGAGGTAACCTTTGGTTTTTGGAGCATCCAATTGGATGTCTTCCACCACGGTGATTTGATTTTCTTTCGCTTTAATGCTCAGTGCAGATTTACGTGCCAAACGCTTCACTTTTTTGTTCACTTTTTGGCTGTAATCTCTAGGCGTAGGACCAAAAACACGACCTCCTCCTCTAAACAGAGGATTCTTGATACTACCAGCACGCGCTGTACCCGTACCTTTTTGTTTTTTGATCTTTCTTGTACTCCCTACAATTTCTGCACGCTCTTTGGATTTGTGCGTTCCCTGACGCTTGTTGGCCAAGTGTTGCTTTACGTCCAAATAGATCACATGTGTGTTGGGTTCGATTGCGAAAACGGAGGCATCTAAAGATACTTTTCTTCCGGTTTCTTTTCCTTCTATATTAAGTACGTTTAATTCCATTATTTCTGAACAATTACGTATGCATTCTTATGACCCGGTACACATCCTTTAACCACTAAAAGATTTTTTTCAGGCACTACTTTAACCACTCTTAGGTTTTGAACTTTCACATTGGTGTTTCCCATTTGTCCAGCCATTCTCATGCCTTTGAAAACACGGGCAGGATAGGACGCTGCACCAATAGAACCAGGGGCTCTTAGTCGGTTGTGTTGTCCGTGGGTTGCTTGTCCCACACCACCAAAACCGTGGCGCTTTACAACTCCCTGAAAACCTTTTCCTTTAGATGTTCCAGAAACATCTACAAATTCCCCTTCTGCAAAGTGATCTACCGTGATGGTATCTCCCAAATTGTAGGGGGTATTAAACTGAAATTCGACAACCTTTTTCTTAGGAGCAGTGTTGGCCTTTTTGAAATGACCCTGAGCTGCTTGCGTAGCTCGTTTTTCTGCCTTGTCATCGAAACCCAGTTGAAGTGCACTATACCCGTCAACCTCTTCGGTTCTGACTTGGGTAACCACGCATGGTCCAACTTCAAGTACCGTACAAGGAATATTTTTCCCTTGCTCGTCAAAGAGACTGGTCATGCCGATTTTTTTTCCTATTAACCCAGACATTATTTAGTTTTTATTATTGATTAATTAATTGTGTTGATTCTTGTTTGTACTTAAACTTTGATTTCTACTTCTACACCACTAGGGAGCTCCAACTTCATCAACGCATCGATGGTTTTTGAAGAAGAACTGTAGATGTCCAAAAGTCTTTTGTAAGAACAAAGTTTGAACTGCTCGCGCGATTTTTTGTTCACGTGAGGAGAACGCAATACCGTAAAGAGCTTTTTGTGAGTGGGTAAAGGAATTGGTCCGGTTACCACAGCACCTGTTGTTTTTACCGTTTTTACGATTTTATCGGCCGATTTGTCAACCAAGTTGTGATCGTACGATTTTAGTTTAATTCTAATTTTTTGACTCATTACAAATGCGTTTTATGCTTTTTTACCGTGAACGTCTGCAATCACACTTTCAGATATGTTTGAAGGTGTTTCTGCATAGTGAGAAAATTCCATTGTAGAGGTAGCGCGACCCGAAGAAAGCGTACGCAGGGAAGTAACATATCCAAACATTTCAGATAAAGGCACTTCTGCACGAACTACTTTGGCACCGGCACGATCGTCCATGGAATTGACTTGCCCACGACGACGGTTAAGGTCTCCTACAATATCCCCCATATTTTCTTCCGGAGTCAAAACCTCCAGTTTCATGATGGGTTCCATAATTACTGCTTTGGCTGCTTTGGCCGCAACTTTAAATCCAAGTCGGGCTGCCAATTCAAAGGAAAGGGAATCGGAATCCACTGGGTGGAAAGATCCGTCTTTCAGAGTAATCTTCATTGCGTCTACTTCAAAACCGGCCAAAGGTCCGTTTTTCATAGATTCTCTAAATCCTTTTTCTACGGAAGGAACGTATTCTTTAGGAATATTTCCTCCTTTGATTTCATTAACAAATTCAAGCCCTACTTTACCTTCCTCCGCTGGTGAAATGTCAAAGACAATATCTGCAAATTTACCACGACCTCCAGTTTGTTTTTTATAAACTTCACGGTGGCTGGCAGCCTGTGTTAAGGACTCTTTGTACTCCACCTGTGGTTGTCCTTGGTTGACTTCAACCTTAAACTCACGTCGAAGACGATCCACAATAATATCTAGGTGTAACTCTCCCATTCCAGAAATGATGGTTTGCCCAGAGGCCTCATCTGTTTTCACTTGGAAGGTAGGGTCTTCTTCTGCCAATTTAGAAAGTGCCATTCCGAGTTTGTCAACATCGGCTTTGGTTTTAGGCTCTACAGCGATACCGATAACGGGATCGGGAAAGTCCATGCTTTCTAATGTAATGGGGTGCTTTTCAGAAGTAAGTGTGTCTCCTGTTTTGATATCCTTAAATCCAACCGCAGCTCCAATATCTCCAGCTTCAATAGCATCGATAGAGTTCTGTTTGTTGGAGTGCATTTGATAGATACGAGAGATACGTTCTTTATTTCCTGAACGATTGTTCAAAACATAGGAACCTGCGTCCAGTCTTCCTGAATAAACACGGAAAAATGCCAAACGACCTACAAAAGGATCGGTAGCAATTTTAAAAGCCAATGCGGCAAACGGATCCGTAACCGATGGTTTTCTTGAAATTTCTGCTCCTGTATCAGGATGTGTTCCCACAATCGCTTCTTTATCTTCGGGTGAAGGCAAATAACGGCATACGGCATCTAACAGAAACTGTACACCTTTGTTTTTAAATGATGAACCACAAATCATGGGAATGATACTCATGTCTTGGGTGGCTGCACGCAGCGCAGCATGAATTTCATCAGGACTGATAGAATCGGGATCTTCAAAGAATTTTTCTAGCAATTCCTCATCGTATTCGGCAACTGCCTCGATCAATTCGGCGCGATATTTTTCAGCATCGGCTTTCATGTCTTCGGGAATTTCTACTTCGTCGAAAGTAGAGCCGTAGTTGTCCTCATGCCATAAAATAGCTTTATTGGTTACTAAGTCCACGACTCCTGTAAAGTCTTCTTCGTCACCAATATTGAGTACGATGGGCACTGCGTTGGAACGCAACATTTCCCGAACTTGATTACTCACATTTAGGAAATTGGCACCTTGACGATCCATTTTGTTTACAAAACCAATACGTGGCACTTTGTAATTGTCCGCCAAACGCCAGTTGGTTTCCGACTGTGGTTCCACGCCGTCAACGGCTGAAAATAAAAAAACCAATCCATCGAGTACACGAAGCGATCGGTTTACTTCCACAGTGAAATCCACGTGACCGGGAGTATCAATGATGTTGAAGTGATAGGGTTTGGATTCGGGTAAGGGTTTTCCTTGGTCGGTGGGGAAGCTCCAAGTACAAGTTGTTGCGGCCGAAGTAATCGTAATTCCACGTTCTTGTTCTTGCTCCATCCAGTCCATAGTTGCAGCACCATCATGCACCTCACCAATCTTGTGACTTACTCCAGTATAAAACAGAATACGTTCAGTAGTGGTGGTTTTTCCTGCATCAATGTGTGCGGCAATACCAATGTTTCTAGTATATTTTAAATCTCTAGCCATAGCCTTAGTATACTTTCTTTAATTAAAATCTAAAATGTGAGAAGGCTTTGTTGGCTTCTGCCATCTTATGGGTGTCTTGACGTTTTTTCACGGCAGCACCTTCTTCTTTGGCAGCAGCTAGAACCTCATTGGCCAAGCGCAATGCCATTGTTTTTTCGTTGCGTTTGCGTGAATAACTGATCAACCATTTCATGGCCAAAGAAACTTTTCTATCGGGACGAATCTGCATTGGGATTTGAAAGGTTGCCCCTCCCACCCTGCGGCTTCGTACTTCAACGTGTGGCATTACATTAGAAAGTGCATCTTTCCATAGTTCCACCGCTGATTTTTCTTCATCTTGTTTGCGTTCTTCTACGATATCCATGGCATCGTAAAATATTTTGAAGGCAGTTGATTTCTTACCGTCCCACATCAAATTGTTGACGAAACGGGTGACTAACTGATCATTAAATTTAGGATCCGGTAGTAAGGGACGTTTTTTTGCTTGTTTTTTTCTCATTGTCGTGTGATCAAGGGTTTACAATTACTTTTTAGGTCTTTTAGCACCGTATTTTGAGCGTCGTTGTAAACGTCCTTCCACTCCGGCAGTATCCAATGCACCACGAACAATGTGATAACGGACCCCCGGCAAATCTTTAACTCTTCCGCCGCGTACCAATACTATCGAGTGCTCTTGGAGGTTGTGTCCTTCACCGGGAATATAGGCATTGACCTCCTTACCGTTGGTCAATCGAACCCGCGCTACTTTACGCATGGCGGAATTCGGTTTTTTTGGTGTAGTCGTGTAAACACGAGTACAGACACCTCTTCGTTGTGGACAGGAATCCAAAGCAGCCGATTTACTCTTCTTGGTAATGCTGACTCTTCCTTTTCGTACTAATTGTGCAATAGTTGGCATATATATATTTAATTCCCCATTTTATTGGGCGTGCAAATGTAGAATAAATTTTCAATGAATCAAACCCTATTTTTGGAAAATTTTAACGCCTTTTTCAATATTTGAATTTCTAACAAAAAAGTAAAGAAAATGGGGCTCCAAAATTTTTATTGTTGGTCCCCAAAAATCAAAAATTCAAAAACAGCATTTTTCAATAAATTTATCTAGTAAATAATTTTAGAAAAATCTTAACCTTTTTTGTTAAAACACACGATTCCATTAGACCTTTTTGTTGCAAATGTCAATTTGTCTTTAACAAGATTTTAAGAAATTCACCGCCATGTTTAACCAAATCAAATCTATTTATGAAAAAACAATCCTTGTTTTTAACCCTTTTGGGGATTTTGATGGTGCAACTGGTTTTTGCACAGCAAAAAACAATCACCGGAAATATTACTGATGAATCTGGGCTACCCCTGCCCGGTGCAAGTGTAATTATTGAAAATACAACTAGAGGAGTCGCCACAGACTTTGATGGGAAGTATAGTATAACTGCTAGCGAGGGAGATGTCCTTGTCTTTAGCTTTGTTGGCTTTATCTCTCAAAGAATTACTGTTGGTGCTTCTGATGTAATTAATGTTAATTTTCAGGATGATTCTTCTGAATTACAAGAAGTTATCGTTACTGCATACGGAACGCAAAAAAGAGAATCTATCGCAGGTGCCGTAAGTGTTATAAAATCCGACCAAATTGAAAATGCAACTTTCTCTAACCCAGTTAAAAGTTTGGAAGGTTTAGTCTCTGGACTTAGAGTAATTCAAGCAAATGGTCAACCAGGTTCTGACCCTATCATTAGAATCAGAGGTTTTGGTTCCATTAATGCCGATAATTCACCACTCATTGTACTCGATGGAGTTCCCTATTCTGGTAGTTTAAGCAGTATCAATCCGCAGGACATTGAATCTACTTCTGTATTAAAAGATGCTTCTTCTACTTCTTTATATGGTAACAAAGCATCGAATGGTGTTTTATTAATTACTACAAAAAAAGGAAGAGAAAACAGTTCACCTCAAATAAATCTTGATACTAAATACGGTCTTACACAAAGAGCTGCCAAAGAATACAATATAATTGATTCCCCACAAAAATTTTATGAGTCCTATCACAGTGTATTGGCAAATTCGGAGTTTTATAGAACAAACAATACTGATGGCGAAACACCTTTAAGCATTGAACAAGCGCGACAATTTGCTTCAGATAATTTAATCGATCGACTAGGCTATAACTTGTATGACGTTGCAGATAATGAGTTAATTAATCCTTTGACAGGCACACTCAATAATGCTGCAAAATTATTAGTAAATGACCGTTGGAATGATGCTTTATTCAGAGATTCGGCCAATTTTACCTCCAAAAATCTTAATATTTCTGGTGGTGCTTAAAATATTGATTATTATTTTTCCTTAGGAACGGAGGAAAACAATGGATACACGGTAAGAAGTAATTTCAAAAGACATACCGCACGACTAAAAGT
>JABISF010000009.1 GCA_018699935.1 Flavobacteriaceae bacterium
AGGTTTGGAATTTTTCGGGCAGACTTTCACGCATTATCTCCGAGGGCTATATCGATCGCGCCTCTGCCGATTTGAATGCCTATTTTTTTGAAGGATCATTTCGAGCAGGAAATACGCTGCTGCGTGCTCTGGCGTTTGGGGGACACGAAATTACAGATCAGGCATGGTATGGGGTTGACAAAACCACTCTGGAAAAAGACAGAACCTTCAATCCTGCCGGTGCAATTTTTGATGCCAATGGAACGGCCATGGGATTCTATGACAATCAAGTGGACGATTATACCCAAAATCATTTTCAATTCCATTGGAATCAGCAGTTGAACAAAAACTGGGACTTTTCAGTTGGATTGAATTACACCCATGGGTATGGTTTTTATGAGGAGTATAATGATTTGTGGTATCAGCAAAACGTGAGTTTTGATAATGACATCAGCTTTGAGTATTTGCAATTACCCTTCTATACGTTGGGCGAAACAACCATAACTACTACAGAAAATGTTACGCGTAAATGGTTGGACAACGACTATTATGTGGCCAATATGGCGCTCAATTATGTGACCCCTGGTACGACTTTAAACATTGGAACTTTGTGGAGTCGTTATGTGGGGGATCATTTTGGAACCTTACTTTGGGCACAACAAGCCGGGGATGTTTTACCCAGAAAGCGTTTTTATGAAAATCAAGGGATTAAAAGTGAGTTGAGTATTTTTGCCAAAGGACAGTATCAATGGGCAGCAAACTGGCAAGGATTTTTGGACTTGCAATTGCGCACTTTGCAGTATGAAGTGGATGGACTCTTGGCAGGTCCCGAGCCCATACAAATTAACGATGACTTTTTGTTTTTTAATCCTAAAGCCGGATTGACCTTCACCCTAAATTCGACTCAAAAACTCTATTTTTCCTATGCAAGAGCCCATCGGGAACCCAATCGTACCGATTATGAAAATGGCAGTCCAAAACCAGAATCTTTAAACGATTTTGAATTGGGTTGGCGAGGGCGAAGTCCAAAAATTCAATGGCAAGCCAATGTCTATTGGATGGCCTATAAGGATCAACTCGTGCTGACCGGAGCTTTGGACGATGTGGGAGCTCCCATTCGACAAAATGTGGGAAACAGTCGTCGTATCGGACTGGAAATCGAAGGGAAAGTGCAGTGGGCAGCCCACTGGCTATGGCAACCGAATATTGCCTTCAGTCGGAATGAAAATTTGGATTTTTATTTTCAAAGGGATGGACAACTTCAAAATTTGGGAAGAACAAACTTGGCTTATTCTCCGGGTATTGTCGCCGGAAACGCTATCATTTTTGCTCCTTCTACCCGTTTTCAAGTGGCACTGCTGACTAAATACGTAGGCAAGCAGTATATGGGAAATATTGATGCGGAAAGCTCGGTTTTGGAGGCCTATAATATTTCAGACCTCAATGCCGTCTATCGTTGGCAGCCCAAGGGCTGGATTCAATCCGTTGAATGGTCTTTATTGTTGAACAATCTTTTCAATGTAGCCTATGTTTCCAACGGCTATTTTTATACCTATGATGATACATGGTCGAATCCCAATCAAATAAAAACCATAGAAGGAGCGGGATATTATCCCCAAGCAGGATTCCATTTTCTTACAGGGGTGACGATTGTTTTTTAAAATTGATAGCCGATGGAAAGACTTACTACAAATTTTCCCAGTGCTCCCTCTGGATGGGCATTGAGAAGTTGATGCCCCAAAAGCAATAATTTTATTTTGTTATTGTAATTAATTCCAGTCTCAAAGCCGTAGCCATAGCTGAAAGGTTCTAAAGCCGTTCCAAAAAATTGTTGCTGTTTTTCTGCAACGGTGTAATGGGCCAAGGCATAGGGATAGGCGATCCAATAAAGCGAAGTGTTTGCCAAGGGGTCTTCTGCGATTCGTTTTTGATAAACCCAACCCAAGCGACCAAAATTATCTTGAAACCAAGGGCGGTCTTGAAACGTTAGGGCTTGTGCCTGAATCCATTTTTTTGCCAGATGCAGTCCTATTTTGGACAAACGATCGGGTTGGCGATGCAGGAGTAAGGCCAGAAACAGACTTGCATTAATGTCGCCTCCAATGGGGTTGGTTACATAGGAAAGCGAGTTGAGTTGGTCGTTCTTATTGCCCGACCAAAAGGTTCGGGTGCCGAAAAGAGCAAAGTCGAGCTCAACCTTATTTTTAGTTTGTACACGAACTTTAGCGACTTCCAAGGTGGAATTTAGATGCTGAAGCGTGTTTAGACCAATAATTCCTTGGCGAATTAGATGCAAACGGACACTGTTTTCTTCTCGTGGAGCAATGCTGTAATCCACCTCAAGAAGTTGCGCATTTGCAAAAAAAGTACAACTAAAAAAAATAAAGAATAATAGTCGTTTCATGACAGAAATTAATTGACGATTTGAAGGGTATTATTATAACGGGTCACTTGATAAAAAAGCATCCCTTGCGGGGGTTGAAGATCCTCGGTGGGATTTAGGATTTGTCCGGTGGCGAGGCTGTATTGAAATGCTTCGCAAGAACAGACGGCCAACACCCCTTCAATTTCCAGTTCAGAACAGCTTTTCAGATCGTGATTGGGGCAGCTTGCCTCCCATGCGAGATAAGTGGAGCCGTTCAAATTGAAGAGAATCACGCCATTCAGCCCGATTCCCTGCACCTTATAGCTCCCCCCAACAAATGTTAATGCATTGTACAGAGGTAAACTCAAATTGAGTTCGTATTGAATTTTAGGTTCCAATAGATAGGGATTGCGTTGTATCTCATTTTTTCCACAACTAAAAACACCAAAAAGGCCACAAAATATTAGTAATAGCTTTCGAGAAAATATTTCACCCAGTAGTTTCAATTCCTTATATTTGTTAGACATCCACCTTATTTAGGAGGATTTTTTATTTTATTAAAACGTAGGAATTATGAGTAAAGTATCTTATTACACTGAAGAAGGCTTAAAAAAACTACGAGATGAACTAAATCAACTCAAGGATGTGGAACGCCCCAAAGCGTCACAAGCCATAGCCGAAGCCCGAGATAAAGGTGATTTGAGCGAAAATGCGGAATACGATGCCGCCAAAGAAGCACAAGGGTTGTTGGAAATGCATATTGCTAAAATGGAAAATGTTTTGGCCAATGCGCGCATCATCAATGAATCCGAATTGGACAACTCCAAAGTGTTGGTGTTGAGTACTGTAGAGGTGAAAAACAAAGCCAATGGCGCAAGCATGAAATACACCTTGGTGGCACAAACAGAGGCGGATCTTAAAACCGGAAAAATTTCGGTAGAATCTCCTATTGGCCAAGGCTTGTTGGGCAAAAAGGTGGGAGAAACGACCACAATCACGGTACCCAATGGAAGTATTGAATTAGAAATAATCAGTATTTCTCGAACGTCCAATGCCTAGTATTTTTTCTAAAATTATCGCAGGGGAGATTCCCAGTTATAAAATTGCGGAAGATGAATTTTGTTATGCTTTTTTAGACATTAATCCCAACAGTAAGGGACATACGCTGTGTGTGAGTAAGCGGGAAGTTGATCGCTTGTTGGATTTATCCGAGACAGAATACACCCATTTGATGAATTTTTCGCGCAAAGTGGGTTTGGCCATCGAAAAAGCGATTCCGTGTGAGCGGGTAGGGCTCACGGTGATTGGATTGGAAGTGCCCCATGTACATGTCCACTTGATTCCCTTACATTCAATGGCGGAAGCCACGTTTCAAAAAAAAGTGACTGTGGATTCAACTGAAATGGAAAAAATTGCGGCGGCTATTCGCCGTTTTATTTCTCAAGAATAAAGCTTATTTCCCTTTTTTGGGCAACAGAATTTGAAAGACAGTCCCTTTTCCAAGTACGGTTTTTTTAACACTTATTTTTCCTCCATGAAAATCCACTACGATTCTTTTGGCGAGCGATAATCCCAATCCCCAACCCCTACTTTTGGTTGTAAAGCCGGGATTGAAAATATTTTTTAAGTGTTCTTTTTTGATACCACTTCCATTGTCCGAAATCAACAATTCTACTTGTTGATCGGTTTCGTTCATCTGGATGCCCAGCGTTCCTTTGCCTTTCATGGCGTCTATGCCGTTTTTGATTATGTTTTCCAAAGTCCAACTCATCAAGTCCGCGTTGATGGGGATGAAAATGGCTTTTTGTGGTAGGGCTATATCAAAATGTACTTGATTGGAGCTGCGTTGTTGAAGATAAAGAATGGTTTGATGGGTGGTTGCTACGATGTCTTCGGACATCAATTCGGGGATGGAGCCCACTTTTGAAAATCGATTGGTAATCACTTTCAATCGTTCGATATCTTTTTCAATCTCATCCAAAGCTGCGGGATCCTTTCCATTTTCTTGCAATAAAGTAATCCAACCCATCATAGAGGTGAGGGGCGTTCCAATTTGATGCGCGGTTTCTTTGGCCATGGCTGCCCAAAGGCGATTTTGCTCCGAAATACGAGCTGTTTTAAAAACGTAGTAGAGCACGACAGCAAATAAGAAAATAATCAACAGCAGTGCTAAGGGATAGTATTGTAATTTTTTAAGGATTAATGAATTTCCGTAATACAGTTTTTGATTGACAATCAAGCGTTCATTTTCGTCTTTAAACTGAATAAGAATAGGGTCATTCTCTTTTTTTATGGAGGCAAGGGTTTTGTACAATTTGAGGGAATCTTGTTTTTCGCCATCCCAAGCTATATTGCGCAGGTCTATAATACGATCGTTTTCATCCACCAAGATCATCGGATTGATACCGGAACGTTGGAGCACCTCAAAGGTCAAATTACTGATGTTTTGATTTTCGATATAGGCTTCTTGAGCCATTGCCCAAAGTTCCATTTTGTTGCGTTCTTCCCGACTTAGATTTTGGAAGAGTACATTGGTATTCCACAAGATGATCGCCACGATTCCAAAGGCAAACAAAAATCCGCTGTATTTTAGTTGATATCGAAGCGCTTTTAAGATCCTCATAACCTAGAGTTCCCCACGAAGATACGCCATTTTTTTAGTGCTTTTCAATATTAAGCCGCGACACCTTTACTAACGAAAAGTTGTTTTTATGCCCTTTTCGTTAATAAAATTATTTTTAAATGCCCAAGTCGATTCCCCTAAGCCCAATCTTTTTTCTATTTTTGTGTGATATCAAAAGCATTAAAAATGGAAGTTTCAGGAAAAATTAAATGGATAGACGAGGTACGAACCTTTGGATCCAATGGGTTTAGAAAAAGAGAAGTCGTTGTGACCACGGAGGAACAATACCCACAACATATTTTAATTGAATTTGTTCAGGATAAATGCGATTTGTTAAATGCCTATCAAGTGGGTCAAGACGTAAAGATTGGGATCAATCTCCGCGGAAGAGAATGGGTAAATCCCCAAGGTGAAACCAAGTATTTTAATTCCCTTCAGGGATGGCGTATAGAGGCGGGAAGTACAGCTGCTCAAGAAATGCCTCCCATTCCTCCACCATCGGCTTTTGAGCCCGCTTCTGGTGACGCCAATCAGGTGGAAGACGATCTGCCTTTTTAAGCGATTGTCATGAGCCGTTGGATAACTTTGTTTTTTCAAAAAGTTCTGCCAACACCTTTTACCATTGCTATTTTACTGACGTTGCTCAGTTTTTTGCTTGCCTTCCTTTTTGCTCCTTTTGAAGCTGAAGGTTTAACGCGCGTTTTTCATTTATTGCGTTTTTGGGAAGCCGGTATTTGGAATACCAAGCTGTTGGTTTTTGCCTATCAAATGATGCTGATCCTTGTCTTGGGTCACGTACTGGCACTCAGCAACCTTGCACAACAACTCATTAACCAATTGTGTCGATGGGCAAATTCTACGGGAGCAGCAGTTGTATTGGTGAGTGTAAGCACGCTGCTCATCACTTTTTTAAATTGGGGACTAGGATTGGTTTTCGGCTCACTTTTGGCACGTGCCATGGGAGAAAAAGCAGCCCGAGAAAACATTCCTTTAAATTATCCATTGGTCGGAGCAGCAGCCTATGTGGGCATGATGGTTTTTCATGGGGGAATCAGCGGTTCTGCTCCCTTAAAAGTTGCAGAATCGGGGCATTTGAAGGGGCTAATGGGAGCTTCTTTCTCCCCAGCCTTACCGGATTTTATTCCCACTACTTTAACCACGTTCAGCACGAACAATTTGGTGCTTTATGGACTATTGGTATTGCTACTTCCCTTGGTTTTATATCTTATGCGAAAGACCACTCCCTCGGATGTATCAACCCTTCCCGTCCCCATCAAGCTTCAAGTGGAGCATTCCACCCCCAGCGGGATGGAGCGGCTGACCTATAGTTTTTGGTTTTCCAAAGGGATTGCCCTACTTTTCTTTACAGCCGTAGTGGTGCAATATGCCACAGCATTGGAGCAAGGAAGCCTAAGCCCCAACTTTCTAAATTTCAGCATGTTAGGGTGTTGTTTTTTATTGCATAAAAACATCCACCACTTTTTGTTGGCGGTTAAAGAAGCGGTCAAAGGGGTTGGCGGAATATTGATTCAATTTCCCTTGTACTTTGGAATTATGGGATTGCTTTCCAGTTCGGGACTTGGGCAGCAAATAGCTGCTGCTTTAGTGGGTTTTGCGACACCCGCCACACTCCCCATCATTACCTTTTTTAGCGCCGGAATTTTAAACCTATTTGTACCCAGTGGAGGGGGGCAATGGGCGATACAGGGGCCCATAATTATTGAATCAGCGCAACAGTTGGGTGTTTCTTTACCCAAAACCATTATGGCTTTTGCCTACGGCGATCAAATTACCAATATGCTTCAACCTTTTTGGGCATTGCCATTGCTGGCGATTACGAAACTTAAAGCCAAAGAGTTGCTTCCTTATTCATTAATTATTATGGCTGTGGGGGGTATGGTGTTTTTAGTAGGTTTAATGCTCTGAAGAAAACAGCATTACGTTTTTAACCCTTGAACTTCTTGATGTCGAAAACAACTGACTAGGTGGTCGTTTACCAACCCGGTGGCTTGCATATGGGCATAGATAACAGTGGGCCCCACAAACTTAAATCCCTTTTGTTTAAGGTCTTTGCTGAGAGTGGTTGCCAATGGAGTAAAAGGAGGAATTTCACTCAAGGTTTTAAATTCATTTTGAATCGGTTTTCCATCTGTAAACCCCCAAAAGTAGTTGGAGAAACTTCCATATTGCGCTTGGAGTTCCTGAAAAGCTTGTGCATTACTCAATGCTGCTTGGATTTTTTGTCGTTTTCGAATGATTCCCGGATTTTCCATTAAAGCCGCGACTTTGCGGTCAGTATATGCAGCAATTTTTCGATAGTCAAAGGCATCAAAGGCCGCATGAAAATGCTGGCGTTTACGCAAAATGGTAATCCAACTCAAACCCGCCTGAAAGGTTTCCAAAAGTAGAAATTCAAAAAGGGCTTCATCGTCGAAAAGGGGAACCCCCCATTCCGTATCGTGATAGGCAGTGTATAATGCATCTCCCTCGCACCAAGAACAGCGTTGCACTTCTTTCATAAAATAAAAATAAAAAAAAAGCACTCGGATAGGAGTGCTTTTAACATTTAAAATGAAAGCCTGTTTATACGAGTGCTACACGAGCAAAACCAGTTACGGTCAGCTCTGCGCCTTCTGATTTCACATAAGCAGCTACAGACATTTTGGAGTCTTTAATATAATCTTGGTTTACCAAAGTGTTGTCTTTGAAAAAACGGTTGAGTTTTCCTTTGGCAATATTGTCCAACATGGCTTCTGGTTTCCCTTCTTGACGTAATTGGTCTTTGGCAATTTCAATTTCTTTTTCAATAATAGAGGCGTCTACACCGGCTTCGTCTAAAGCGATAGGGTTCATAGCAGCAGCCTGCATAGCAACATTTTTAGCTACTTCGCCAGCATTGTCAACGGCTTCTGAAAGTCCTACCAACGTAGCAATTTTGTTGCCCACATGGATGTATGAACCAACAAAAGGAGCCGACAAACGTTTGAAACCACCAATTTCGATTTTTTCACCGATAATTCCGGTTTGTTCAGTCAATTTTTCGGCAACGGTCAATCCTTGAAATTCAGCAGCTAAAAAAGACTCTAAAGTTTCGTGCTCCATGGCAAGATCCGTCAAAGCAGTGGCCAAAGCCAAATAGCTGTCGTTTTTTGCCACAAAGTCTGTCTCACAATTTAGCGAAACAATCACTCCGGCGGTTTGATCTGCATTTACTTTTGCGAGTACAGCTCCTTCAGAAGAATCTCTATCCGCTCTGTTGGCAGCCACTTTTTGTCCTTTTTTACGAAGGTTTTCAACCGCCTTCTCAAAATCTCCCTCAGCTTCTACGAGGGCTTTTTTACAGTCCATCATCCCCGCTCCGGTGGATTGACGTAATTTATTTACTTCTGATGCAGTAATTTTCACGAGTAACTATTTTAAGTTTATTTTTCGGTTTCGTCGGCCTTGCTTTCTTCAGCGGCAGCTTCTTTTACAGGGGCTGCAGCAGCTTCCTCATTTTCTTTAACCTCTGCAGTAGCAGCAGCTTTCATTTTAGTGGCGTCGTCGTCTTCAACAGCGTCTTTTTCGTTTTGACGTTCTTTAAGACCATCACCTATGGCTGCAGTGACAAGACTCAAAATCTTGTCGATGGATTTTGAAGCATCATCATTTGAAGGAATTACAAAATCCACTTCTCTTGGGTCAGAGTTGGTGTCCACCATCGCAAAAATTGGAATTTTAAGCTTCATGGCTTCTTTAACAGCAATGTGTTCTCGTGTGGTATCCACTATGAATAAAGCTCCAGGAAGACGGGTCATATCGGTAATAGAACCTAAGTTCTTTTCCAATTTTGCACGAAGACGATCCACTTGAAGACGTTCCTTTTTTGAAAGCGTTTCAAAAGTTCCGTCTTTTTTCATACGATCAATAGAAGCCATTTTTTTAACCGCCTTACGGATGGTTACAAAATTGGTAAGCATTCCACCGGGCCATCTTTCAGTGATGTACGGCATATTGATGGCTTTTGCTTTTTCAGCAACGATATCTTTTGCTTGTTTTTTGGTTGCAACGAAAAGGATTTTTCGTCCGGATGCTGCCATTTTTTTCAGTGCTGCATTTGCTTCATCAATTTTGGCTGCAGTTTTGTACAGGTTGATGATGTGAATCCCGTTGCGCTCCATATAGATATAGGGAGCCATATTGGGATTCCATTTACGGGTAAGGTGTCCAAAATGGACGCCTGCGTTGAGCAGGTCATTTACTTGAGTGTTTGCCATTGTAACTTAGTTTACTTTCCTTGTGAATAGCAACAAATGATTTCATTTGTTTAGATGCTAAACTAATATCCGTCGTAACGGTTTGAGCAAGGGTATTATTAATAAATGAATGAACGGGGTGCTCCATAGGTAGCACCAATTACTATTATCGTTTGGAGAATTGGTATTTTTTTCTCGCTTTTTTCTGACCAAATTTTTTGCGTTCCACCATTCTTGGATCCCGAGTTAACAAACCTTCGGGTTTCAATTGGGTGCGGTGCTCTTCGTTGATTTTACAAAGGGCTCTAGAAATGGCCATACGAACAGCTTCTGCTTGGCCATTCACGCCGCCTCCTTTAACAGTGATTTTTAAATCGTAATTCCCTTCTGTACTGGTCAATAAAAAGGGTTGATTGATTTTGTATTGTAAGGTAGAAGTCGGGAAATAAACAGCGTAATCTTTTTTGTTTACGGAGATATTTCCTTTTCCTTCACTCATAAAGATACGAGCGATAGAAGTTTTACGACGACCAATGGTATGAACGATTTCCATTATAAATATTCGTTTATATTAATTGACTTTGGATTTTGTGCGTCTTGTTGGTGCGTATCTTCAGCATAAACACGAAGATTGCGGAACAAGTCTGCGCCTAATTTATTTTTGGGAAGCATGCCTTTTACAGCGTGTTCCACTAAACGACGTTGGTCTTTGTTGTGCATTTGTGTAGCATTCAGACTACGTTGCCCGCCGGGATAGCCCGTGTGGCGAATATATTCTTTTTGCTCCCATTTGTTCCCACTGAGGGTCACTTTCCCGGCATTGATTACAACCACATTGTCACCACAGTCGGTATGAGGGGTATAATTCGTTTTGTACTTTCCTCTTAAAAAGTTTGCAATAATTGCAGCCACGCGACCTAAGGGTAGGTCTTTTACGTCCACAACGATCCATTCTTTGTTGACCGTGTTGGCGTTGGCAGAAATTGTTTTATAACTCAGTGTATTCACAATAAATAATTTTAGCCCCTAGAAATAGTCTAACGGGCTGCAAATGTACAATTAATAATGACTTTGAAAAAAAAAATTTAAGCTAATTTCAATGCGCTATGCACATCTTTCAATGGAATGAAATTTTTGACTTAAAAAAAAGCTGTTTTTTTGGGTTTCCACGGCTAATGTGCTTCCAACCAATTGTTGCCCAACCCAATATCTACCACCAAGGGAACACCCAGTTCAAAAGCGTTTTCCATTTCTGATTTTACCAATACTTGCAATTCTTCAACTTCATCTTTGGGTACATCAAACACCAATTCATCATGGACTTGAAGGAGCATTTTTGCCTTCCAATGTTCGTTTCTTAAACGTTTTTGAATCGCAATCATTGCCAATTTGATGATATCGGCAGCACTCCCTTGGATGGGGGCATTGACGGCATTGCGTTCGGCGGCACCCCGCACCACCGCATTTTGAGAATTGATATCCTTTAAATATCTTCTTCTACCCAAAACGGTGGCTACATAACCGTGGTCTCTTGCAAAATCAACTTGTTCTTGTATATAGGCCCTTAATTTCGGATAGGTAGCATAATAGGTTTCAATCAATTCTTTGGCTTCTGTTCGGTTGAGGTCGGTTTGTTGACTCAAGCCAAAGGCGGACACCCCATAGACAATTCCAAAGTTTACCGTTTTTGCATTGCTGCGCTGTGCTCTTGTTACTGCTTCCAAGGGAACATTAAACACTTTTGCAGCCGTGGCACTGTGAATGTCCTCGTTGTTTTGAAAGGCACTCAGCATTCCTTCATCTTTACTCAATGCTGCAATGATGCGCAGTTCGATTTGCGAATAATCCGCCGCCATGACTACATGGTTTTCATCACGGGGAATAAAAGCCTTGCGTACTTGCTGCCCCCGCTCCGTTCGAATTGGAATATTTTGAAGGTTGGGGTTGTTGCTGCTCAATCGACCGGTGGCAGCCACCGCCTGATTGTAGATGGTGTGTACACGACCGGTTTTGGGGTTGATTTCTTTGGGGAGGGCATCCACATAGGTGTTTTGTAACTTTTGTAGAGAACGCCAATCCAAGATATCGGAAACAATAGGATGCTCTTTGGCCAAATAGGAAAGCACATCTTCGGCGGTTGAATATTGACCCGTTTTGGTTTTCTTTGGTTTATCGACCAATTTGAGTTTATCAAAAAGGATTGGGCCCAATTGTTTGGGCGAAGCCAGATTGAACGTTTCCCCCGCAGCTTCAAAAATGGCGGTTTCCAATTGAAGAATATCCGTGGTAAGGATTTTAGAAAGTTCTTGCAAATAGGCGACATCCAAATTGATTCCTTCGCATTCCATATCGGTGAGAACACTCACCAAAGGAAGTTCTACTTTTTGATATAAAGACAAGGTGTTGGCGGTCGTCATTTCTTCTTGAAAGTACTCTTTCAATTGCAAGGTCACATCGGCATCTTCCACAGCGTATTCCGTTTGCTGTTCAATAGGAACATCCCTCATATTTCCTTGATTTTTCCCTTTTTTACCAATCAGTTCGGTGATGGACTGCGCCGAATAATTCAAATACGTTTCCGCCAAAATATCCATATTGTGACGCATGTCGGGATTTACTAAATAGTGCGCAATCATGGTGTCGAACAAGGGTGCATAAACGTGAATGTCATAATTTCGAAGTACTTTGAGATCGTATTTCAGATTATGACCAATTTTTTCGATTTCAGGATGTTCAAAAAAGGCTTTGAAGGGCGATAAAATTTCTAGAGCTTCCGATCGATCTTCCGGCAAAACCAAATAATAGCCCTTTCCTTTTGTCCAAGAAAAAGCAATTCCAACCAATTCAGCTTCCAAGGCATTGAGAGAAGTGGTTTCGGTATCGAAACATACACTTTTTTGTTGCAATAATGATTTCAGCAACAGTGCCGATCCTTTTGGTGTATTGACATACTGATACCAATGTGAATTGGAGGCTAAATTTTTTCGATCGGTGGCGGTTGTTTCTGTGATGGTTCCGCTACCGGGAGCAGCAAAAAGATCAAATTGTTGTCCTTCTTTATGCGGTTGTAGCGGAGCTTTTTCCGGGGGAGTATCAACAGTGGTGGGCAAGGGTGTGCCAAAAATCTTTTTAAAATTTTCGGCCATTCTTCTAAATTCCAGTGTTTCAAAAAGTTCACTCACCGCTTGATCATCGGGTTTGCTGAGTTCATAGGCCTCCGCTTGAAAACGTACAGGCACGTCCAAAAGGATTTTTGCCAACTCTTTCGACAATAAACCCAATTCCTTGTTGGCTTCAATTTTTTCTCTTAATTTCCCTTTTATTTCATGGGTATTTTCCAGCAGATTTTCCATACTGCCATATTCTTTTAAAAACTTTTTGGCAGTTTTTTCTCCCACGCCGGGCAAACCGGGAATATTGTCTACGGCGTCCCCCATCATCCCCAAATAATCAATCACTTGCTCGGGACGATCGATTTCAAATTTTTCTAAAACTTCTGGAATTCCCCATATTTCAATTCCGTTCCCCATACGTGCAGGGCGATACATAAAAATATTTTCCGACACCAATTGGGCAAAGTCCTTGTCTGGGGTCACCATAAAAACTTGATAGCCTTCTTTTTCTGCTTGCTTGGCCAAGGTGCCGATGATATCATCAGCTTCATAGCCCTCTTTTTCCACCACCGGAATGTGCATGGCCTCCAAGATTTGCTGAATGTAGGGAATGGCAATGCGGATGGCCTCCGGGGTTTCATCCCGATTGGCTTTGTAATCCGAAAACATTTCGGAGCGACTCACCGAGCCTCCTTTGTCAAAACATACCGCCAAATGATCGGGGCGTTCGCGTTTGATGACATCTAATAAGGAATTGGTAAACCCCATGATGGCAGAGGTGTCCATTCCTTTGGAATTGATTCTTGGATTTTTAATAAATGCATAATACCCTCTAAAGATTAGGGCAAAGGCATCCAACAAAAAAAGGCGTTTTTGATTACTCATAGGCTAAATATATAAAACGATAGGATAGGGTTGGTCATCCAAGGGTTTTATTTAATAACAGGCTTAATTTTTTTATCATAGCAGCGGTATCCCAGCCCAATTCCTCCTGAAGTTTGGCTGTTTTTCCATGAGAAATAAATCGGTCAGGAACGCCTTCTAATTGAACAGGAACACTATAGGAATTTGCCGCAGCAAATTCGAGGATGGCACTGCCGGCACCTCCGGCTTTCACCCCTTCTTCAAAAATAATTAAGGATTTGTAGTGGGTAAAAATATGATGCAAAAGGGTTTCGTCCAAAGGTTTGACAAAACGCAAATCGAAATGACCGAAAGCTTCTGGGGAATCAATTTGTTGGAGGGCGGTTTCCACAACTCCTGTCAGGGGGCCCAAGGTGAGCACTGCCACCGTGGTCCCTGTTTTTAAGATTTGACCCTTGCCCCATGGAATTTTTTCAAACGCAAAAGAAACGGTCGTTAGGGTGGTATATCCTCTTGGATAGCGAATGGCAAGCGGATGCTTGATGCCGAGTTGCGCCGTGTATAAAAGATTTTGTAGAGTTTGCGCATCTTTGGGAACAACAATTTCTAGGTTGGGAATACTCCGCAAATAGGCAAGATCAAAAACCCCGTGATGGGTGGGACCATCGTGCCCTACGATTCCCGCACGATCATTACAAAATACTACCCCCAAATTTTGAAGTGCTACATCGTGTATGACTTGATCGTAGGCCCGTTGCAAAAAAGTGGAATAGACGATACAGAAAGGCAACATTCCCTGACTCGCCATTCCGGCGGCCAAGGTTACGGCATGTTGCTCTGCGATACCCACATCGATGCAACGATTGGGCAGTGCTTGCATCATAGGCACCAAGCCACTGCCGGTGGGCATGGCCGGGGTGATGGCTACAATCTTTTTATTTTTCTGGGCTAATTTTAAAAGAGTTTGACCAAAAACATCTTGAAATTTAATTTTTTGATGGGGCTCGGCAGGGTTTAATTTCCCGGTAAGGGGATCAAATTTTCCCGGTGCATGATAGGTTACTTGCTCATTTTCTGCTGGGGTAAGTCCTTTTCCTTTGGTGGTTACCAAGTGTAAAATCCGAGGGCCTTTAATTTTTTGGAGTTCCTGAAACACCTCTAGGAGTTGCAACACATCATGTCCATCCACAGGACCTGTGTAGTCTAAATTCAAAGACTTAAAAAAGTTGGGCGTCGAAGGGGCTTCTTTTTTTACGGTTTCAAAATAGTTTTTTAAAGCTCCCACACTGGGGTCGATTCCCATCGTATTGTCGTTGAGGATGATCAACACATTGGCAGCCGTTGTTCCCAAATGATTCAGCGCTTCAAAAGCCATTCCATTGGCTATGGAAGCATCGCCCACCACAGCGATATGCTCGCGATGGATTCCTTGCAATTGCGCACTCAATGCCATGCCCAAAGCAGCAGAAATTGCTGTGCCGGCATGTCCGGTTCCAAATGTATCGTAGATGCTTTCCTCGCGTTTGGGAAAACCACTAATGCCGCCATACTGCCGCAATTGTTTAAAATCCGCTCTTCTTCCGGTCAGCATTTTATGCCCATAGGCCTGATGTCCCACATCCCAGATCAACAAGTCTTTTGGGGTGTTGAAACAATAATGCAGTGCTACGGTCAGTTCTACGGTCCCCAAGCTGGAGCCCAAATGCCCTTCTCCTTTGGCCAAAGCATGGATGATTTGCTGCCGTAAATAGCTAACAAATTCCGGCAAATCGGCTTGGGAAAGCGTTCGCAAATCTTCGGGCTGATGGACTGATGCAAATCGGTTTTCTGACATGCCGTAAAGGTAAGGAAAAGCAATAGTCAACAAATGCCTTTGGAATTTGTATTTTTGAAGATGGAATTAGACGACCACTATTTTATGCAACATGCCTTGAAGGAGGCTGAAAAGGCCGCTTTGGCGGACGAAATTCCTGTGGGGGCAGTAGTGGTGGTAGAGCAACGAATCATCGCCCGAGCGCACAATTTGACGGAACGACTCAAGGACGTCACTGCCCATGCCGAAATGCAAGCCATCACTGCAGCAGCACATTATCTAAACGGAAAATATTTGGTGGGTTGTACGCTTTATGTCACCTTGGAACCCTGTGTGATGTGTGCCGGGGCTTTGGCGTGGAGCCAATTGAAAGGGGTTGTATTTGCTGCCACCGATCCCAAAAGAGGATTTCAACAGGCCGGACTGGCACTGCACCCCAAAACCCAACTTCGCTTCGGGGTAATGGCACAAGAAGCCAGTGCTTTGTTGGAGGATTTTTTCGCTAAAAAAAGGAAATAAAAAAAGCGCTTCGGTAAGGAAGCGCTTAGCAATAGTAATAATATATAAATTATAATAAGGTAATGTCGGAAGCTTGCTTCCCTTTTTTACCGTCTTCTTCTACATACTCTACTTTGGCCCCTTCTCTAAGGGTCACGCCGTTTAGGGCTGAAATGTGTACGAATACGTCTTCTCCAGACTCATCGTTGGTAATAAAACCAAATCCTTTGGCTTCATTGAAAAATTTAACTGTACCAGTCATTGTTTATTGTTAATTAATTTTGGCGCAAGGTACGCTTAATATCTAATTCTACGATGCTTTTCCCCCTTTTTATTTTCAAAAACCTTTGAGTATCAATATTTTTCATTTAAAAAATCATTTTTAAGATTCTTTTTTCTGAAAATTAAGGGCTGTTATACTACCAACAATTCTTTAAACTTTTGTTATATAAAAATAATAAAACGGTGCAGTGGAAAGCAATTCCCGTGCAAAGTGATGAAGCCATTTAATAATTTTAATTACTAGTTTTTTCGGAAGCATGTTTATGCCCGTCTTTATAAAGGTGCAATAGTTGAGGGTTGATTTTTAAATATTCTGATAAGCCAGCTTCATTAAATATTTTGTAATTCCAATTTCACCAATCAATTTTCTTCCCGCATCTTTTTAAAATTCTCTTCGCTAAGCGTATAATCTTTCAATCGTTTGCCCTTCCAGCGGTGGTATAAAAACAAAGGAAGATAAAGAAAGGTTCCTCCCAAAACGGAATAACCGATGATGCGTTCTCCCCATTTAAAATCGATTTGTGAACGGTAATAAAACCCAAAAACGATGCCCGCCACTAATAAAATAAACAATAAACGCAAAACGATTTTCATTCTTTGGGCGGGGCTGTAGATTGTAGTGCTAATTCATGTAATTGTTGCGCATCCAAGGGTGCCGGGGCATCAATCATCACATCCCGACCGCTATTGTTTTTGGGGAACGCAATAAAGTCCCGGATGGTTTCTTCACCGCCCAAAATAGCAACCAAACGATCCAAGCCAAAAGCAATCCCACCATGGGGGGGCGCACCGTATTGAAAGGCATTCATCAAAAAGCCAAACTGCGCCTGAGCTTCTTCTTTGGAAAAGCCCAAAAGGTCAAACATTTCTGATTGCAACTGCTGGTCGTGGATTCGAATGGATCCTCCTCCAATTTCATTGCCGTTTAAAACCAAATCATAGGCGTTGGCTTTTACTGCACCGGGATCGGTTTTAAGCAATTCTTTATGTTCGGGTTTGGGCGCCGTAAAGGGATGGTGCATGGCGTGATAGCGACGGCTTTCTTCGTCCCATTCCAACAACGGAAAGTCAGTCACCCACAGCGGGGCAAATTCATTGGGGTTTCTCAATCCAAGGCGTTCCGCCAATTCCATACGCAAGGCACTCATTTGAGTACGGGTACTGTTGACAGCTCCCGAAAGAACGAGGAGTAAATCCCCCGCTTTGGCTTCACAACGTTGCGCCCATGCTGCCAAATCGGCTTCGTTAAAAAACTTATCTACAGAAGATTTGTAACTCCCATCGGCATTGCATTTTACCCAAATCAATCCATTGGCACCAATCTGAGGGCGTTTTACCCAATCGATCAGAGCGTCAATTTCTTTACGACTCATTTCCGCGGCATCGGGTACGGCAATACCAACGATCAAGGCTTGACTGTCAAAAACGCCAAAGCCTTTGCCTTGTGCCAAATCGTTCAATTCGGCAAAGGTCATTCCAAAGCGAATGTCGGGTTTGTCATTTCCGTATTTTCGCATGGCTTCCTCATAGGAAATTCGGGGAAATGCTTTGGGTTCAATTCCTTTGATTGTTTGGAGCAGTGCTTGGGTCAACCCTTCAAACTGATTCAAAATGTCTTCTTGTTCGACAAAGGCCATTTCGCAGTCGATTTGCGTAAATTCCGGTTGACGGTCGGCTCTTAAATCTTCATCGCGGAAGCATTTGACAATTTGAAAATATTTGTCCATTCCTCCTACCATCAACAATTGTTTGAAGGTTTGTGGCGATTGAGGAAGCGCGTAAAATTGCCCCTCATTCATACGCGAAGGCACCACAAAATCCCGAGCACCCTCGGGCGTGGATTTAATCAAATAGGGGGTTTCCACTTCTATAAATCCGGCCTTAGATAAATAATTCCGAACCGTCATTGCAACTTGCGAACGGAAGATTAATTTTTCTTTCACAGGATTTCTGCGAATATCTAAATAGCGGTATTGCATCCGCAATTCTTCTCCTCCATCGGTTTTGTCTTCGATAGTAAAGGGAGGGGTTTGCGATGCATTCAGCAAGCTGAGTTTTTCTACCAAAACTTCAATTGCACCGGTGGTCATGTGTGGGTTTTTCGACTCGCGTTCAATCACAGTCCCTTCGATCTGAATGACAAATTCACGACCCAAGTTTTGCGCTTGTTCAAAAACTGTTTTGGGGGTGCGTTCTTCGTCAAAAACCAATTGTGTGATCCCATAGCGGTCCCTCAGGTCTGCCCAAATAATAAAACCTTTGTTTCGGCTTTTTTGTACCCATCCCGACAGGGTGACGGTCTGGTTTAAATGATCGAGGGAGAGTTCTCCACAATGGTGCGTTCTATACATATTTTCTTATGTTGTGGCAAAAATAAAAAATCCTGCACGGAGTGGTGCAGGATTTTTAGGCTTTATAAAAGCTTTTTTAATCGAAGCTTGATACTGTATATAATGGAGAAGGTGGCCGGCACTATGATGAGGGTGAGGAAGGTGGCAAAAGTCAATCCAAAAATAACCGTCCAAGCCAGCGGTCCCCAGAAAATCACGTTGTCGCCCCCCACATAGATTTGCGGATCGTATTCCGAAAACAAGCTAAAGAAATCGATGTTAAGACCGATAGCCAGTGGCACCAATCCCAACACGGTAGTGATGGCGGTCAGGATAACGGGACGAAGACGTGCCGTTCCTCCTTCGATGATTGCTTCCGTAGCTAAATTTTTGGGTAACATGCTCCCTTCGGGAATATTTTCTTCTAAAATTTTACGATCAATCAGCAGTTGGGTATAATCCAACAATACGACCCCATTGTTCACGACAATCCCAGCGAGGGCTATAATTCCCATCATGGTCATCAGTATGACAAAGGGCATTTGAAAGGCAATCAGGCCTAAAAAGACTCCCGTAAAACTCAAGAAAATGGATAAAAGAATAATGAGCGGTTTGGAGATGGAATTAAATTGGAACACCAATAATAACAAGATCAAGCCCAATGCTGTGGCGAGTGCTCTACTTAAAAACGCCATGTTTTTTTCTTGTTCTTCAATTTCTCCAGAAAATTTAAAATTGACTTGATCGGGAAGGTCAAAGTTTTGAAGTGCCTCTTGCACTTGCGCCACCACGGCATTGGCATTGTAGCCTGCCAAAACAGAGGAGTACAACGTGACTACTCGGGTGAGTTGTCGGTGCTTGATGGCACTGAACGAATTGGTGTTTTTGCTGCTCACCAAGGCCGCTACTGGAATTTCTTTAATCCTTCCACTGGCTTGATCGCGGAATGTTACATTTTGATTGTACAGCGCATTGTTGTCATAGCGAGTCGCTTGATTAAATCGCACATTAATTTCATAATCATCCCCATCTTTTTTGAAGATTCCGGCTTTAGCACCAAACAAAGCGGTTCTTAGTTGTTGTCCGATTTGTGAGGCAGAGACGCCCAATTCTCCGGCTTTCTTGCGATCGACATTCAATTGAATTCCGGGTTTGTTTTTATTCACATCAATTTTAAGTTCTTCCACTCCCGCAATATTTAGAGCATTCAAAAACTCCTTCATTTGTTCTGCAGTTCGAATCAATTCTGTATAATCTTTTCCCGTAATTTCAATCGTCACGGGATAGCCCACCGGAGGGCCTTTGGCATCTTTTTCTACGGAAATGGCAACGCCCGAAAATTTTCCTTGAAGTTTTTGTTGAATCGCCTCCCTAAGTTTTTCCGAAGAAACACCCTCCCGGAATTTAAACTCGCGCATGGTGAGCGTGATTTTTCCTTTTTGGGGAAGTTCGTTAGTGTTTCCCATGTCAGTTTGTGGGTTCCCAGCACCTTCACCTACCTGAACCACGCCGGATTCAACAAGAACATTTAGGTCACCGTTGTTGTATTCGGGTAGATTGAGGACTTCATAAATTTCATCTTCAATCCGTTTGGTGGTAGCATTGGTTTTGGTAATGGCGGTACCCTGCGGGTATTCGATATATACCATGATCTGACTGGGCTGATTGTTGGGAAAAAATTCTACTTGCGGTGGAAAAATCCCCATCAACGCAAACGAAGTGAAAAGCAAGGCAAAAGTACCCCCTAAAAAAGCAACAGGGCGATAACCGCTCAAGGCGAATGTCAATAACCTTTTATAGCGGTTTTCCAAACGAGTTAAAAAACCATATTGAAATTTAAGCGCCCATTTTTTGATAAAATATTTATAACACCAAAACAATAAGGGCGTCAAAATCATCAAATTTCCAATGATGCGAAAGCCCCCTCCTGCAAAAAGCAAAAGGATTCCAAGAACTCCCATAAAAATGGTTAATCGCCAAAGCGATTTACTGCTGATTTCTCGATCGCTGATATCCATAAATCGGGACACCAACATGGAGTTAAAAAACAGGGCGACAATCAAGGAAGATCCCAAAACAACAGAGAGGGTGATGGGAAAGAAGATCATAAATTCACCCAACAAACCGGGCCAAGCTCCCAAAGGAACAAATGCCGCAATGGTAGTGGCAGTAGAAATGATGATGGGAAAAGCAATTTCGCCAATTCCTGCTTTGGCAGCAGCCACCCGAGTCATTCCTTCTTTTTCCATCAAACGGTAAACGTTTTCAACCACCACAATTCCGTTGTCCACCAACATCCCAAGACCCATGACCAAACCAAAAAGCACCATGGTATTCAAAGAATATCCCAAAGCGTTTAAAACCATAAAGGACATAAACATGGACATTGGGATGGCAAAACCTACAAACAAGGCATTTCTAAAGCCCAGGAAAAACATCAGTACGGTGACCACTAAAATAACCCCAAATATGATGTTGTTCACCAATTCACTCACTTGATTGAGCGTCATATTGGATTGGTCATTGGAGACCTCAATTTTTAAATCGTTGGGCAGTCCAATTTTTTCAGGTTGTGCGACGATACTTCTGATTTCTTGTGAAGCCAGGACTAAATTATTTCCACCTCTTTTGACCACATCAAGCAATACGGCTGTATTTCCAAAAGAGCGGGCATAGGAGGTACGTTCTTTTTCTTTAAAACGAACTGTAGCAATATCTCCAAGATAAACAGCCCCTTTGTCTGTTTTGATAACGAAATCTTTTAGATCGTCCGGATCATCAATTTCACCAATCAAACGAATATTTCTGCGTTGATCGCCCAAAACAATATTTCCACTAGATATCGTAGTGTTTTCTCTGCCGATGGCGTTGAGGATGTCATTAAACGAAATTTTTGCAGCCGTCATTTTATATATGTCCACGGCTACTTCGACCTCAAAATCTTGTATTCCTCTAATATTAACTTCTTTGATTTGCGGGAGGGCTTCAATTTGAGCTTCCAATTGTTCCGCATAAACTTTGAGCTGCTCAATAGGATAGTCGCCAATCATGCTGATATTGAGGATGGGACGCAATTCCGAAAAGTCCAATTCAAATACATTGGGCTCTACTTTAGCATTATTAAAAACAGGCCAATCGGCACCCGAAGTAATCCCATCTACCAAATCTTTAGCTTTTTGTTTGGCATCATCAATGGAGATATTTTCGTCAAATTCGACCTCAATCACTGAAAAATCTTCCGAAGAAGTGGAATGAATTTCTACCAAATTAGTGACTCCTTTTAAGGCTTCCTCCAAGGGATCTGTTATTAATCGTTCGATATCTTCGGCGGTATTTCCCGGAAAGATTGTATTGACAAATACTTTGGTGTCATTAATTTCTGGAAAATCCTCTCGAGGCATCGAAAAATAGGCGCCTATCCCTAAAATCAAGAAGATGGCCATGATGACATAGACCACAGTGCTGTGGTCAATGGCCCAATTGGAGAATAAAAATTCTTTTACTTTTTTCTCTTTCATTTTAGAGTTTAATTAGTTGAAATTCTTTTCACGATCTGTTGATCTTGGAGCAGTCGAAATCCTTCATCAACCACCAGTGCATTGGGTTCAAGTCCTTGGGTGACTTCGATCATTTCCGCTTTGGATTTTCCCAATTCTACAAAGGTTAGCTGTGCCGTAAAGACCTCTTCGGTTTCGGTGGGGGTGAGTACAAAAACAAATTTTTGTCCAGCAGCATTTTCTCGGACAATACTCAAAGGAATCATCAACGCTTTCGGATTGGCATAATCAATCACAGAAAGGCGTGCCGAGAGGTTGGGTTTAATGAGCCCTTCAGCATTTTCCAAAGGAGCCTCCACGCGAAAGGTGCGATTTCCGGGGCTGATGTAGTTGCCGGTTTGTCTCACAACGGTTTCTTGCGTTTGGTTCAAAACGGGGATATAAACGGATGCCTTGCTCCCTTCGGTGATGTTTACCAAATAATTTTCGGGCACAGATGATTCTACATACATATTGTCGAGGTTGATCAGGCGAAGTAGTGGCGTCATCCCCGGGGCTACTTGCCCTCCCTCTTTGGCTATTATCTCGTCAATCACTCCAGAAAAAGGAGCATAAACTTTAGTTTTTGCCAATTGTTCTTGCATTTGAGCCACTTGTTTCTCGGCGGTCAAATAGCGGGTTTTGGCCTCCAGATACATCATTTCAGAACCAATTTTTTGATTCCACAAACGTTCGGTACGATCGAAGGTGGTTTTTGCCAATTCCAATTGTAATTGCATTTGTTCCAATTGATCCTGCAAACCGGAATCGTCAATTTGTGCCAACAAGCTTCCTTTCTTTACCTTTTGCCCTTCTTTGACTAGAATTTTGTTCAAACGCCCACCAAATTCAGGGAGTAGTTCTAAACTCTGACGGGTTCTTACGTTGGCTTGTACTTCGATGGTGTGCTCAAAAGCTTGCGGTTGTACTTCAAAAGAAGTTACCAATTCCTGCTTTTTGGTTTCACTTTTACCCAGGATCGCCTGGTTTACGGCATCGAGTTTTTTATTCAATGCGTTAAGTTCTTCGATATAAGAGGTTTTCTCAGCTTCAAGACTTTCTAGGGATTGCTCTTGAGTTGCGGGATTTGTATTGCTTGGTTTTTCGTTGTTGCAACTGATAACGAATACTGCGGTACTGATTAGGAATATGATTTTTTTCATTTTACGGCGCTTGTGTTTAATAATGATTCCAAGTTTATTTTTTTGTCAATAAGAGTTTGAATGGCTTTTACATAATTGTTTTGTGCGTTGAACAACTGTAATTGCGCTTGTCTCAATTCAAATGAGGTGGCAAGTCCCTCAAAAAATTTAGTTTTATTTTTTTGCTCAATCCGATCGGCGAGGGCAAGATTATCTTTGGCAGTGAAGTAAGATTTTACGGCTAATTCGTGATCGTTTTGAGCCGCTCGAATTTCAATTTGAATGCGATCTTTTACAGCGTCAAGATTGATTTCGGCCTGTTCAACACTGATTTTGCTTTTTTGGGTTAGGGCAGAGCGACCCAAACTACTGAAAAGTGGAATTTCGAGATTGACCCCAAATAGGCTGCTGCCAAACCATTTTTGGTTGCGGTTTAAAAACTCAAAATTTTGCCCAAAGCCGGTGTAGTTTCCATTGATAAAGGCCGCCAATCTGGGCAGTGCTTTAGAACGTTGTAGGTCCAACAACAAAGCTTCTGAATCCAAATTGTTTTGAGCAATTTTTATATCAATATTGTCAGTGCCGTCCAAAGCCTCTTTTTCAAAAAACAAATGATCTTGAGTCAAGGCTTCCAACGAATCTGTGAGGACTAAATTTTTCTCGGGAGGAAATCCCAACAAAAGTTTAAGTAGATCCAAAGAAATTTGCTGGATGTTTTCGGCGTAGTTCAATTGGGTATTAATTCCCGAAAGGGTCAAGCGTAATTGTTCTACACTTTCTTCTTCTTCAAAACCGTTTTTCCAAAGTGCCGTAAGTTCCTCTAAATTCTGCTCTAAATTTTGTTTATTCTTTTGCAGAAATTCAATATTGGCTTGCACCAATAGCACAGCAGCATAGGAATTCACGATGTTTTTGCGAACTTCAATCACGGTTTTATCCAATAAATTTTTTGAAATTTCCAGATATACTTTACTGGCTCTCAGGCCCACCAGATAGGATCCGTCAAACAGCAATTGACGCAGGTTGATTCCGGCCGCCATGTTCTGGGGTTGACCGAATTGAACTTCTGCAAATTCTCCTTCTTTTCCACCAAAAAATTGGGCGGGGATGAGGGAAACAGGTTGTTCAATAAAGTTTTGATAGTTCACACTGGCATCCACCTGAGGCAAGCCCATGGCGGTGGTGTTCCATTTTTCTTTATACGCCTTTTGGACATCCAAATTGGCACTGATGATGTTGGTGTTGTTTTCCAAACCAAAAGCAACCGCTTCTTTTAAGGAAACGGCTTCCGATTGATTTTGTCCCCACCCCAATAAGGGGATAAGAAACAGGAAGATGTAATTTATTATATTTCTCATATGTTAAGGTCAGCAATGTAATTTTCTAAAATTTCAATTCCTTTGGGACTGCAAATGGCTCGTAGATGATATTCCGAAAAGGCAATCAGCAAATCGTCAATCTTGTAATGTTCGATGGGAAAAAGCGAATAGTCTGTAATCCCTCGGATTCCATTAAAAAAAATGCGGGTTACAAATCCAATGTCAATATTGGGACGGAAAACCCCCATATTAATTCCTTTTTCTAAACTGTTTTTTAAAGTATTGGACAGGTACTTAAACTCTTCTTGTTTGACGACTTTAAAAACGGCGGGATAGTATTTTTGAAGCTGGTAGACCGGTGAGGTAGTCTCGTTAGTAAGGAATTTCAGGGCCTCTTTTTTGATGAGATAGAGCTCAATAATCGGATCTTTGGCCTGATGGGCAATTTGTCCTACTTTTTTAAAAAACAAATCCAAATGGGAGAGTGATGCCGCTTTTACCAATGCTTCTTTGGTGGCATAATGACAATAGAGTGTTTTTTTGGAGGCTGCCATATCCTGAGCAATGTCATCCATCGTAACACTCTTAAACCCATATTTAAAAAAAAGGGGAATCGCATGTGCGATGATTTCCTCTTTCATAGCATTTTTTTGCAAATATAAGGTTGGAAACTTTAAAAACAAATAAAGTTTCCAAAGTTTTTTAAGAAAGAGATTTTTTGAAAATTGTATTTTTACCAAAAATTCGGCATGCCAATACACGATTCCTATTCTCAGCAGTTCATAAACCATTTAGATGCTTTCAATACGAGTGAGGAACCTTTGTCTTTATACGCTCCCATTAGCTATATTTTGGAAATTGGAGGAAAGCGATTGCGTCCCATTTTAACCTTGATGGCTGCCGATGCCTATGGAAAAAATGCTGAAACAGCACTTCCGGCCGCTTTGGCCATTGAAGTATTTCACAATTTTACCCTGCTGCACGACGATATTATGGATGCAGCTCCGCTGCGAAGAGGGCAAGCCACAGTTCATCATAAATGGGATGTCAATACCGGAATTTTGTCCGGTGATGCGATGCTCATTTTGGCTTATCAACAATTGGATCACTATGAAGGAAGTTTGTTTAAATCGTTGACCACACTCTTGAGTAAAACCGCCTTGGAGGTGTGCGAAGGACAACAATATGATATGGATTTTGAAAAACAGTCCGCCGTCAATACCACGGCCTACCTTCAAATGATACAATTGAAAACAGCCGTTTTGGTAGGTTGTGCATTGAAAATGGGGGCATTGGTGGGAGGTGCTGATCCCGTGCAAGCTGATAATATGTATACCTTTGGGGTGGATTTGGGAATTGCCTTCCAAATTCAAGACGATATTTTGGATGCCTTTGGCGATCCTAAGACGTTTGGAAAACAAGTGGGAGGGGATATTTTACAGAATAAAAAAACCATTTTGTATCATCAAGCCATGGCCTTGGGAACCGAAAAGCAGCAGACGGCTTTGGAAAAATGGTTTCAGTCCAAACCGGAAGAAACCACGCAAAAAATTGAAGCGGTAAAAGCGCTTTTTCAGGAAACGGCTGCCCTAGAAAAGAGTACTGCATTGGTGAAAGCCTATACCGAGACGGCTTTTGAAAAACTTCATAACAGTGGTTTGGGAGCCCCGGAACAGCAGCTTTTTCAGCAGTTTGGAAAACAATTGATGGGTCGCACCCTCTAAAACAAGCGTTTGATCAAGGCTTTGACAAACCAACCGATGGGAAAACTCGATAAAATTCGAAGCTCTTCTCCCAAATGCGTTGATTCGTTTAAAAATCGAAAGATGGTTTTAGGCGTGTTTTTTTCAAACATTTTTTGAAATAATAAGCCTCCCTTTTCATTTTTTCGTTGTAAAACATCTAAAAATAATAAATCGTAAAACCAAAAACGATTCCTTTTAGCAAAGCGGCTGAGTGGTTTTCCACGTTTCAAAAAGGGAAGGAGCCGTTGGACTTGTTGATGGCTTTTTTGAAAAGTAAAACCCGTGCTGGCCTTGGTCCATCCTCCTGCAGTGCCAATATGAAGGAGGTTGTGGGTGTTGGCTTTTTCAAAAGGGAAACAACTCATGGGGATGGCACCTTGTTCTTTTTCAAGGAGTTCGTAAGCGGTAATTCCTAATTGACTTAAATAATTTTTAATTCCGGTTTCATAGGCCTCTATGGTAAGGAGAGATTCCGAAAAAAGGGTGTATTCCACCAGAGCGGTGTGCGCATCGAGGGGAAGAACATATAAAAAACGGGTGGCAGATTCTTGGGGGATATCAAAATCCATAAAAGTGAGGGTGTCGGAAGAAAAATGAGGCTGTTGGGTTTTGACAAACCATCCAACGAAATGCTGCTGCAAGACGGGATATTTTTGTTGTTGTAGAAGTTCCTTGGGGTTAAAAATACTGTTAAATACTTGTTTTCCGCGATACACCCCTTCTGGGGTGCTGACCCTAACTTCCTCCGCTTGGGATTGAATGTCGGTTACTTCCGCCTTGATTTGATGCAGGCATTGGTTTTTTTGAAGGACTTGCTGCACGCTTGCATAAAACTTTTCAGAACGCAGCATTTTGTAGCGGTAGGGATGGAGTGCAAACTGCGTTTTAAAACCATGTGATTTAAAAATGGCGTTATCCCATTGGGTCTCGAGTAAGGAGTCAAAAGAACCCTCACCAATTTCCCAATAACACCAAGTGCGATCATTGGTCGTTTTGGTTGCCTTGTCAATCAAAAGAATGCTGTGGCTGGAGAAGAAAGGATCCTCACAGAGCGCTTTGGCGAATAACAAACCGGAAGCGCCACCCCCACAAATGATATAGTCGAAAGATGTTTTTGGCATAATGCAGTCATAAAAGTAACCAAATCAAAAATTACAAAAGCTATTTTAATAGAAGTTTTTAATTTTATAATATATTTATTCAAAAAATTAATGGAATCAATTGTTCAATATTTTCAAACGCTAGACCCCATACTGGGTGCTTTTTTAGCAACGGTATTCACTTGGGGTTTAACTGCTTTGGGAGCTTCCACAGTTTTTTTTGTCAAAACCTTAAAACGTGCTGTTTTGGACGGATTGTTGGGATTTACCGGAGGGGTTATGGTAGCCGCAAGTTTTTGGAGTCTTTTGGCACCCGGTATTGAAATGAGTCCCGGAACGGGTTTTGTAAAAGTGATCCCCGCGGCCGTAGGATTTGGTTTAGGGGCGTTGTTTATTTTTGCCTTGGATAAAATCCTCCCGCATGTCCACATCAATTTTAAAGAGAGTGAAGGCATAAAAACCCCTTGGCACCGCACGACTTTGTTGGTGTTGGCGATTACACTTCACAACATCCCGGAAGGATTGGCGGTGGGCGTTTTGTTTGGTGGCGTGGCTGCCGGAATTCCTGAGGCTTCCATCGCCGGAGCGGTTATTTTGGCCATAGGAATTGGGATTCAAAACTTTCCCGAAGGAATTGCCGTTTCCATGCCACTACGGCGCAATGGAATGAGTCGTTTTAAAAGTTTTTGGTACGGTCAAATGTCTGCTGTGGTAGAGCCCATAGCCGCTGTGATTGGGGCTACAGCAGTCACCTTTTTCACGCCCCTTTTGCCCTATGCCTTGTCTTTTGCCGCCGGAGCCATGATCTTTGTGGTGGTGGAAGAAGTGATCCCGGAAACCCAACAAGACAAATACACCGATATTGCCACCTTGGGCTTTATTCTGGGCTTTATTGTGATGATGACTTTGGACGTGGCTTTGGGTTAATCCTCCTCCCCTTTAAATGATTGCCAGCCCTGAGCTGTCAATGGAATTTGCTGCCCCAAACCCGTAATCAATTGACAGCCTGAATTGAAATCTGTTACATGACCGATGATGCTCACCAATGGGTGGGATTTTATTTTGTCGTAGTCGGATTGTTTGATGGTACACAGCAATTCATAGTCCTCTCCTCCGTTTAAAACGGCAGTGGTGGGATTGATTTTAAATTCTTCGCAAATGTTGATTACTTCCGGATCGATGGGTAATTTATCTTCAAAAATATGAATCCCCTTTTGGGAAGCTTTGGAAAGGTGCAAAATCTCGGAGGAAAGACCGTCACTGACATCAATCATGGAAGTAGGGATAATCTTTAACGTTTCAAACAATTCAATAATATCTTTTCGAGCTTCCGGTTTTAATTGTCGACCTACGCTGTAACCATACTGACTTAAATCCGGTTGGTTGTTGGGATTGACTTCAAATACCGCTTTTTCACGCTCCAAAACTTGCAAGCCGGCATAGGCGCCTCCTAAATCTCCACTGAGTACCACAAGATCGTTGTCTTGTGCGCCAGATCGGAGGGTAATTTCTTTTTTAGAGGCTCTGCCGAGTGCCGTAATGGAAAGAATTAGACCCGTAGTACTGCTTGTGGTGTCCCCACCAACCAAATCAACAGCGTAATTTTTGCATGCTAAAGCAATTCCCGCATAGAGTTCTTCGATAGCTTCGAGCGTAAAACGATTGGAAACCGCTAGGGAAACGGTGATTTGTGTAGGTTTTGCGTTCATCGCATAAATGTCTGAAAGATTGACCACGACAGCTTTATAGCCCAAATGCTTCAGGGGCATATAGCTTAAATCAAAATGGATGCCTTCCACCAAAAGATCGGTACTGACAAGGGTTTGTCCTTTGGTAAAATCGAGTATGGCAGCATCGTCTCCAACACCCAAAACACTACTGCTGTTTTGGCATTGAAAGTGTTGGGTCAAATGATCAATAAGTGCAAATTCTCCTAAAGTACTGAGCGGGGTGCGGGCGGGATTCTTGTTTTCTAGCATTTGACAAAAGTACACACTCTTAACAAAACCTTAAACATGCTTTCGTACTTCTATTTTTTCTTTAATTTTAAAAAAAAAATTCATGAAGCCCTTTTCTCTCCTTTTTATATTATGTATACTTATCTCTTGTTCCAAAAGTGAGGTTCTCGAAAACGAGAATCCAAATTCCGATTCGGAATCCACTTTGGAAGATGGAAACACCGATCCGGCACCGATAATCGCCACGCCCTGTGTGGATGGAATGGCGGGGATTTTCCCCTGTTCGGGTTATGACTTGTTAGCCAATATTTCTTTGGCGACTTTTGAAAGTGAGTCGGGTAGTGACAGTTGGGGATGGACCGATCCCGAAACAGGCAAAGAGATTGCTTTGATGGGTTTGTATGAAGGAACGGCTTTTGTAGATATCAGCGATCCGGAAAACCCTATTATTTTGGGAAAATTACTGGCGGCTTCCGTGGAAAGCCAGTGGAGAGACATCAAAGTTTTTAACGATCATGCGTTTATCGTTAGCGAAGCCCCAGGACATGGACTTCAAGTTTTTGATTTGACGCGTTTGCGAAACGCTACCCAAAATGAAATTTTTACCGCCGATGTACATTTAACCGATTTTGGGAATGCACACAATATTGCCATCAATGAATCAACGGGTTTTGCCTATGTGGTGGGTAATAATGACCTATACAAAGGGGGGCCTATTTTTATTGACATCAACGACCCAAAAAACCCTGTTTTGGCGGGAGGGTATGCAGACGCTTCTTACACACACGACCTTCAAGCGGTCATCTACCAGGGTCCCGACACCAAGCATCAAGGCAAAGAACTGCTTTTTGCAAGCAATAGCGATGGTGGGGCAAACAATCAATTGGTCGTTTTGGATGTTACGGATAAATCCAACCCCCAGCGGATTAAAAATATTACCTATGCCAATGGGGGGTATACGCATCAAGCTTGGTTGACCGAAGATCATGCCTATATACTTTTGGGAGATGAGCTCGATGAATACAAATATGGAAGTCCTACACAAACGCGTGTCTTTGATATACGCGACATTGAGAATGCCATCTTATTTCACGATTATTTTGGACCCACCAACGCCATCGATCACAACGGCTATGTGAATGGAACGGTTTTCTATTTGGCCAATTATTCCGCTGGTTTTAGAGCCATTGACCTCTCCAATTTGGCAGAGAAAGAAATGTCAGAAACCGGGTTTTTTGATACCTACCCCAATGATGACGCCACTGACTTTACGGGAGTTTGGAATGTGTATCCCTATTTCAAAAGTGGTGTCATCCTCATCAGCGATATTAATTCCGGTTTGTTTTTAGTTAAAGCTTCCAATTGATCGATGCAAAAAACGGTTGGTATTTTGTTTTTGTTTATGATCTCTTGTTCGTTGGAACCCTCCTCCGATTGGCCTGAATTTCCACAAAACCAAGGGGTATGGGATTTTGTTTCCCTTTTTGGCGGCACTTCAGAAGACATTGCACATGCAGTCATTGCGACCCAAGATGGGGGCTATGCAATCCTGGGAAATACCTCAAGTTCCGATGGAGATTTTGATTTTAAGAACACAACGGACAGCGATATATTTCTTTTAAAATTTAGTGCTTCGCATCAATTGGAATGGAAGCAAACCTATGGGGGTACAGACGATGATCGTGGACATGGTTTGATTGAACTTTCCGAAGGGGGTTTTGCTTTGGTGGGATACAGCAGAAGTAGTGACGGAGATGCCTCCAACAACCAAGGACAGCATGACAATTGGGTTTTGGTTGTGGATGCTCAGGGAGCTTTGATGTGGGAACGCAGTTATGGTTTTGCAGGGCATGATCATGCGTTTAATATTATTGAAACGGCGGATGGAAATTTATTTTTTAACGGCTATTTAGACGTCACGGCATCCAATGGTCTCGGCAACGAAAAAAAATTAAATGCCTCCTCGACGCGCCATGGTGTGGGAGAGTTTTGGTGTCATAAAATTGATAAAAAAGGTCAAATCCTTTGGCGACGCTATTTTGGTGGAACCAATAACGATCGCTCCTACGATGCGATCGAAACCTCGGACGGCAATTTTTTGCTGGTCGGTGTTTCCGAAAGTCAAGATGTGGACATTTCTTCCCCTCATGGGAGTTACGACATTTGGGTGGTTAAAATGGATCAAAACGGAACCCTACTTTGGGAAAAATCCATTGGAGGGAGTGGCTATGATATTGCTTATTCCGTACTAGAAAATCAGGATGGGAATTATATGCTTTTGGGGCAAAGTGACAGTACCAACGGGGATGTCCAAAGGACACTGGGAAATTCAGATTTTCTTTTGACTACGCTGACACCAGGAGGGAAAATCATAAGAATGAACAATTTGGGAACGACTGCTTTCGATTCCGGTCAGGCGTTGTTGCAGACTTCCACAGGAGCACTCTTTGCCGTAGGTCATACCGCCGACCGAGACGGCACCCCTTTGGCCAATGATTTACTCTTGCTTCGATGCCATCGGCAAGGCGATGCGCTGGCCGAATATCGCCTGTCCGGTTCGGGCTTGGAAATCGGCTATGATCTAGCGGTTTTGAAGGACGGCAGCCTTTTGGTTGTTGGCGAGAGCAGCAGTAATGATGGGGATTTTAGCGGAGCCCATGGGGATAAAGACATCCTCCTTGCTCACTGGTATTGATAAACTCGATTTCTGAATCACTGAATTCGATCGTTAGGGTATGTAAATCCCTATAAATACGCTATATTTGCCCTTTATTTAGAATAATTCTTTACAAAATGATAAAAGTAGCACCCAGTGCAAAAAGTAAAGTTACTACTTTGATGCAAGAAGAAGGTTTCGACCCTACGGTGGATTTTGTTCGTGTGGGGGTTAAAAGTGGAGGCTGTTCAGGATTGTCTTATGATCTAAAATTCGATCATGACATGCGAGCCGAAGATAAATTGTTTGAAGACAATGAAGTCAAAATTGTTGTAGATAAAAAAAGTTTGCTTTACCTCATCGGAACCACTTTGGAATTTTCGGGAGGCTTAAATGGGAAAGGCTTTGTTTTCAACAATCCCAATGCACAACGCACCTGTGGATGTGGAGAGAGTTTTTCGCTTTAAATTAAGAAAATGGCGTATACAGAAGAAGAATTAAAAAAAGAACTCGAAACCAAGGAATACGAATACGGGTTTTATACAGATATTGAATCGGATACTTTTCCGAAGGGACTCAATGCGGATATTGTCCGTAAGATTTCAGAGAAAAAAGGGGAACCCACCTGGATGACCGAATGGCGGTTGTCAGCCTATGAGGCTTGGCTTGAAATGGAAGAACCCGAATGGGCCAATGTTAGCTACACCAAACCCAACCTTCAAGAGATTTCCTATTATTCGGCACCCAAAACCAACCCCAAATACAACAATTTGGACGAGGTGGATCCCGATTTGTTGGATACTTTTAATCGTTTGGGAATTTCCCTTGAGGAGCAGAAAAAATTGGCAGGTGTGGCCGTGGACATTGTCATGGACTCTGTTTCTGTGGCTACAACCTTCAAGAAAACATTGGCTGAAAAAGGAATCATCTTTTGCTCCATTTCGGAGGCCATCAAAGAGCATCCCGAATTGGTAAAAAAATATCTGGGAACCGTTGTTCCTCCAAAGGATAATTATTATGCCGGATTAAACAGTGCTGTTTTTACTGACGGATCTTTTTGTTATATCCCAAAAGGGGTTCGCTGTCCCATGGAATTGTCCACCTATTTCCGCATCAATCAAGCGGGAACCGGACAATTTGAACGCACTTTGGTGATTGCGGATCAAGAGAGTTATGTGAGTTATTTGGAAGGCTGTACAGCCCCCTCAAGAGATGAAAATCAATTGCATGCCGCCGTGGTAGAGTTGATTGCTTTGGATGACGCTGAGATCAAATACTCCACCGTACAAAACTGGTACCCCGGTGACAAGTCGGGCAAAGGGGGCGTTTTTAACTTTGTAACCAAACGAGGCATTTGCCATACGCGGTCCAAAATTTCTTGGACGCAAGTGGAAACCGGTTCTGCGGTAACTTGGAAATATCCTTCCTGCATTCTAAAGGGAGATTATTCCATCGGAGAGTTTTATTCGATTGCCGTGACCAACAACCGCCAGCAAGCCGATACCGGAACCAAGATGATTCACTTGGGAAAAAACACCAAGAGTACCATTATTTCCAAAGGTATTTCCGCAGGAGAATCGCAAAACAGCTACCGAGGTTTGGTACAAGTGGGGGCTCGAGCCAGTCAGGCGAGAAACTTTTCGCAATGTGATTCTTTGTTGATGGGTAACAGCTGTGGGGCGCATACCTTTCCCTACATCGAGGCCAAAAACAATACGGCCCAGATAGAACACGAAGCAACCACCAGTAAAATTGGAGAAGATCAAATTTTTTATTGCAACCAAAGAGGGATTGACACCGAAAAAGCCATTGCCTTAATCGTCAATGGGTTTAGTAAGGAAGTCTTGAATAAACTCCCCATGGAATTTGCCGTTGAAGCACAAAAACTATTAGAAATTTCACTCGAGGGATCGGTGGGGTAAAAAATAAACTGACTATGTTAACGATTGAGAATTTACATGCCGAAATAGAAGGCAAAAAAATATTAAACGGGATTGATCTGGACGTAAAAGCTGGGGAAATCCACGCCATCATGGGACCCAATGGCTCTGGAAAAAGTACTCTTTCTTCCGTAATTGCGGGGAATGAAGACTATGAGATGACCAAAGGCTCCATGCTTTTTGGGGGTCAAGATTTGTCTGAACTCGATGCTGAATCGAGAGCTCATTTGGGAATCTTTTTATCCTTTCAGTACCCCGTTGAAATTCCTGGAGTAACGGTGACCAATTTTATCAAAACAGCCATCAATGCCTCCCGAAAAGCACAAGGCTTGGAAGACATGCCGGCGAGTGATTTGCTCAAAAAAATTCGTGAAAAGGCGCAGTTGTTGGATATTGATTCAAAGTTTCTATCGCGTTCCCTCAACGAAGGTTTTTCAGGGGGAGAAAAAAAACGCAACGAAATTTTTCAAATGGCCATGTTGGAACCAAAACTCGCCATTTTGGATGAAACCGATTCCGGTTTGGACATCGATGCCCTAAAAATTGTTGCCAATGGAGTCAACAAATTGAGAAATAAGGACAACGCCGTGGTGGTTATTACGCACTATCAGCGTTTGTTGGATTATATCGTTCCCGATTTTGTACACGTACTTTTTAACGGAAAAATTGTTAAATCTGGCACCAAAGAACTGGCACATGAGTTGGAGGCCAAAGGCTATGATTGGATTAAAGAATTGGCATAAATGGATTTTCAAGACAAATTAATATCTTCTTATTTGGCCTTTGAAGAGGGGGTCAATCTTTCGGATTCGGTTCACAAGACACGTGCCAAGGCATTGAAATATTTTGAGGAAACGGGATTTCCAACGCGCAAGGATGAGTCATGGAAATACACTTCTTTGGCGGCTTTGATCAATCAGGATTATTCCCTTTTTCCAAAATCGGAATCCACCATTGAATTACGAGACGTCAAAAAATATTTTCTGTACGACACCGACACTTATAAAGTTATTTTTATTGACGGTGTTTACAGTCCTTTCTTGTCCAATACCACGCACGATGGATTGGATGTTTGTTTGATGTCAGCGGCCTTGACTAAACCCAAATACCGGGAGTTGATCAACACCTATTTCAACAAAATTGCTCCCGCCAACGAGAGTTTGACGGCCTTGAATACGTCCTACGCCAAAGAGGGAGCCTATATTTATATTCCGCCCAGTGTTGTGGCAGAAAAACCCATAGAGATCATTCATTTTGCCTCGGGGAACGAAACTTCCCTTTGGATGCAACCGCGCAATTTGATCGTAGTGGATAAGAATGCACAAGTACAAATCATCGAACGTCACCAAAGCCTAAAAGCGCATGCGGTGGTCACCAATAGTGTGACCGAAATTTTTGTCCATCAGGATGCCTTTTTGGACTATTACAAACTCCAAAATGATTTGGAATCCGCTTCTTTGATTGATAACACCTATATTACTCAAGAAAAAAACAGCCATGCCAGCGTCCACACTTTTTCCTTGGGAGGAAAATTGATTCGCAATAATTTAAATTTTTATCACAAAGGAGAACACATCCTATCCACCTTAAAAGGGGTCACCATTTTGGAAGATCAACAACATGTCGATCATTCCACCTTGGTGCACCATGCGCAACCCAATTGCGAAAGCCATCAGGACTACAAAGGCATTTTCTCCGACCGTTCGGAAGGGGTATTTAATGGTAAAATTGTGGTGGATAAAGTGGCTCAAAAAACAAATGCTTTTCAGCAAAACAACAATATTTTGTTGGAGAACAAAGCCACCATCAATACCAAACCGCAGCTTGAAATTTTTGCCGATGATGTGAAATGTTCACACGGTTGTACTGTGGGACAATTGGACGAAGAAGCCCTTTTTTATTTGCGTTCCAGAGGGATTCCCAAAAAAGAAGCCAAAGCCTTGTTGACCTATGCCTTTGCAAATACTGTTTTAAACAGTGTGCAACTACCCAGTTTGAAAAAAAGAATCAATCTTCAAATTGCTAAAAAATTAGGGGTGAATTTGGGTTTTGAATTATAAGCAGATGTTCGACGTTTCAAAAATCAGACAAGATTTCCCGATACTTTCCAGAGAAGTGAATGGAAAACCCTTGGTTTATTTTGATAATGCAGCGACTTCACAAACCCCGGTTCAGGTCATTCAAACCATCGTTGATTATTATTCGCGCTACAACGCCAACATTCACCGTGGGGTCCATACATTGAGTCAAGAAGCCACGGATGCCTATGAAAAGGCAAGGGGTATCATTCAAAAACAGTTTAACGCCCAACATCCCCATGAAGTCATCCTAACTTCTGGGACGACGCATGGAATCAATATTGTAGCTGCGGGCTATGCCACTTTGTTAAAGGCAGGGGACGAATTACTTGTTTCTGCGATGGAACATCATTCCAACATTGTGCCTTGGCAAATGCTATGTGAAAAGACAGGAGCACTACTAAAAGTCATTCCCATGAATACACAAGGGGTGCTTCAAATGGACGTCTTCGAAACGTTGCTTTCCTCCAAAACCAAATTGATCTTTGTCAATCATGTTTCGAATGCCTTGGGAACCATCAATCCCATTCGACAAATCATAGAAAAAGCCCATGCGGTTGGCGCCCATGTATTGATTGACGGAGCACAATCAACACCGCACCTCAAAACCGATGTTCAGGCTTTGGATGTTGACTTTTTTGTGACCTCTGCGCACAAACTTTGCGGACCAACGGGCGTGGGAATGCTCTACGGAAAGTCCGAGCTACTCAACGCATTACCCCCCTATCAGGGCGGTGGGGAGATGATTGCCGAAGTGACTTTTGAAAAAACAACCTATGCCGATTTGCCGCATAAGTTTGAAGCCGGAACACCCAATATAGCTGGGGGAATCGCTTTTGGTGCTGCTTTGGAATACATCAATCAAATCGGATTAGAAAATATTGCAGCCTATGAAAACGAATTGCTCGAATATGCTACCGAACAGCTTGGCACGATTCCGGGCTTACAGATTTATGGGCAGGCTGCGGAAAAAATAGCCGTCATCTCTTTCAATGTGGACGGAATACATCCCTACGACATCGGAAGTATTTTGGACAAGTTGGGAATAGCGGTCAGAACCGGGCATCATTGCGCTCAACCCATTATGGATTTCTACAAAATTCCGGGGACCGTTCGCGCTTCTTTTGCCTTTTATAACACACGAGAGGAAATTGATCTACTGGTTGCTGGGGTGAAAAGAGCCCTTTCGATGTTACAATAATTTTATACCTTTTAGCAGTGAAAAGCATTGAAGAAATACAAAACGAAATCGTAGCAGAGTTTTCCTTTTTTGAGGATTGGATGCAACGCTACGAGCATATGATCGAATTGGGGAAAAGTTTGCCCCTTATTGATCCGCATTACAAAACAGAAGACAACATCATCAAAGGCTGCCAAAGCAAAGTTTGGGTACACGCCCAATTGGAAGGAGATGCACTGGTGTTTTCTGCCGATAGTGATGCGATTATTACCAAAGGAATTATTGCGTTATTGATTCGAGTTTTTTCGCATCAACATCCCAAGGCGATTTTGGATGCAAATAGTGATTTTATCGACGAAATTGGACTTCGAGAACATCTGTCTCCCACCCGAGCCAACGGTCTTTTGTCCATGATCAAACAGATCAAACTTTACGCCATTGCCTTTCAAACACAATTGAACTAATTTATGGAATCAAATACACCCGATACAGCGGCTTTAGGAGAAAAGATTGTAGGCATCTTAAAAACCATTTACGATCCGGAAATTCCGGTGGATATCTACGAACTGGGGCTGATTTATGACGTATTTGTCAACGAAGCGAATGAGGTCAAAATTTTGATGACCCTAACCACACCCAATTGTCCGGTGGCAGAATCGCTGCCCATGGAAGTGGAAGAAAAAGTAAAGTCTTTGGACGAAGTGAGCACTGCTGAGGTGGAAATCACCTTTGATCCACCTTGGACACAAGACCTGATGAGCGAAGAAGCCAAATTGGAATTGGGAATGCTATAAGTTATGGAAGAAACCATTGTCAATAAAGTAGCCAATAGCGCACTGGTCACCATTGATTTGGCGGATTATCGACCGCAAGGGCAACGCACTTTTATTGATTTATCCCAATGGTTGGAAGAGGGCATATTACTGCGCGAAAAACCGTTTCGAGCCGCCTTAAATGCCCATGACTGGAAACAGTACACCGATCATTTTGTTGCTATTGCTTATCAGGCCGATACCGTAATTCCTGCTTGGGCGGCCTTATTGGTGGCCAGTCATTTACAACCCTATGCTGCAGTGATGGTCTTGGGGAGTTTGGAAGCCTTGGAACAAAAGCTTTTCAGCGATCGTATTGCCCAATTGGATGTCCATCCTTTTGTTGGAAAGCCGCTCATCATTAAGGGTTGTTCGGATGCTTCACTTCCACAAGACGCCTATATTCAATTGGTGGGTCGTTTGCAGTCCGTGGCTAAAAGTTTGTTTTATGGTGAAGCCTGTTCTTCCGTACCTTTGTGGAAGGCAAAAAAACAAGGGTGAAAACACCATCGCAAAAAATCCTAATTCTGAGCTATTATTGGCCCCCTTCCGGGGGTTCGGGCGTTCAACGCTGGATGTATTTTGCGAAACACTTAAAATTAATGGGCTGGGAGCCCATAGTCATCACGGTGGACGAGCAGCAAGCTGCCTATGCCGTTTGGGATTCCAGTTTGCTTGCAGAGGTGGCTTCCATTCGGGTAATCAAAACCCCAACCCGCGAACCCTTGCGGTGGTATTCTCTTTTGACGACCGGTAATGCACACCAAGGTATTCCGCAAGGTGCCGTCCATCAAAAAAGCGTTTTGGGTAAAATCGCTGCCTATATCCGTGGGAACTATTTTATTCCCGATGCTCGTAAAGGTTGGATACCCTATGCCGTAAAGGCCGCAAAAAAAGTTTTGGAAACGGAAGCGATTTCTCACTTAATAACTACTGGACCACCCCATTCCACTCATTTGGCAGGGCTCCAACTGAAGGCTCATTTCGATCTCCACTGGTGGGCTGATTTTCGCGATCCTTGGACGGAAGTGTTTTATAACAAAGATTTATTCCGCAGTGCGAAAACCCAGCAGAAAGATCGTCAATTGGAGCAACAAGTACTCCAAACTGCCGACGGCGTATTGACCACCCTCGGGGGTGCCTTTCACGAACAATTAAAAAGGAAAGCTCCCCTACAACGCTTTGTTGCGCTGCCGAATGGCTATGAGGCAGAATTGATGGCGGCTACCCCTGGGGAAAGACCAAAGGAGGTATTTCATGTGGTTTATACGGGTTTATTGACGGAAAATCAATCCTATACGCCCGTTTTAAAAGCCTTGGATAAGATCGCAGAACAACTGCCGGTTCGTTTGTCTTTAGCGGGAAATATAGGACAAGAGATTATAGCGGACATACGATCAAAACATCCGAATATAGCACTCGTTTTTCACGGGTATGTTTCACACGGTGCAGCCATACAACTGATGAAAAGTGCACATCTTTTGCTCAACTTTATTTTTGAGAATGCCGATACACAAATGATTTCTGGGAAACTATTGGAATATATGGCTACGGGAGTTCCCCTACTCTCCATTGGAAATCCGACGAGCGCAGCAGGCAAATTTGTTGACCAAGGGAGTGCTGCCAAGATGTTGGAAGCTCGCGATACAAAAGGTATTTTTGATTTTATACAACAAGCCGCCACGCAGAGAGCAAATCTTCATAACAGTTTTCCTCAACTCGCACACTGGAGCCGGGAAGCGTTGACGAAACGATTGGTGGAGGAAGTATTGCTGGGTAAATAGTTTATTATATTAAGGGTTTATCTATTGTAAGTGCTTTTTTGAATCCATTCTTTGGTGAAGAATTCGAATGATTTCAATGGGTTCTGAATCGATTTTTCTATAGAAATCAAAAAGAGTTTAAAGGGATTGACAATATCTCCATTTATCATAAATGTTTACTATCGTAATGCATCGAGATTTGCTTTAGGGTCAAAATTTTCAATCGTTTGACTTTGTTCACCCTCTTTAAGTGCTTTAATCAATTCTTGTTCTTTTTTATCTTCTTTTTCTAACAAACGTAAAGCAGAACGAATCACCTCACTGACAGAATTATACCGCCCTGATTGTACTTCTTTATTGATAAAATCTTCAAAATATGCTCCTAGTGAAATGGACGTATTCTTTCCCATAATGTTCTATTTTTGTTTTAAAATTACCAAACTTTGGTAACGCCTCCAAATTTTACCACTCGATATAATGCTTCTAATTTATTTTCGTTTGTCAGGAAATACGCCTAACAGTAGCCCTAGTCCCCAGCCTAAAAGGGTACAACCTACAAAAAAAAAGGGGATGGGTTTTAAGGAAAAAAAGCCAGCGCCGAGACCTATTAAAAGCTCTACGCCCAACGATAGCTTTGTTCGTGTTTCATAAATAATGGGAGTTAAAGCTTAAAAAAAAAATTATTTTATTGATAAAACCCATTTTTTACTAGATATGCCCAACTGGCAGGGGGCATAAGGTGTTCCACGGTTCCGCCCTGGCGTATGATTTTTCTGATAGCACTGGAGGCAATATCCCATTGGGGCGCATCGAATAATTGTATTTTTTTGTGGTTGAGCAGGTGCTGGGGGACAGGCGTTGGGTGCGCTCTAGGATAGACGAAGAGGGAAACTTTTTCGAGAATACGGTCGGCTTGTTTCCAACGTTCAAAATGCACCAAATTGTCCTCCCCCATCAACAATACAAAATTTTTGTCTGGGTGGACTTGATCTAAGTGCTCCAATGTATGGATGGTATAATGGGGCATTGGGAGCGAGAATTCAACTTCAGAAGCGTGGAGCTTGGGTTCGTTTTCCAATGCTAAACGCACCATTTCCAAACGGTAACCATCGTCCAACAATGCCTCGTTTACCTTAAAAGGATTTTGGGGGGTAACCACAAACCACACCGCTTCGATGTCGGCTTGCTTAGCAAAATACTTGCCCAAAGCGATATGCCCCAAATGAATGGGGTTAAATGTTCCAAAATACAATGCGGTAAATTTCACGATTCAAAGGTAGCTAACCTTTAGGAATTAAGAAACTCCCGTACCACTCGAACAACTTCCTTTTTAGCGGTATCCAAATCGTCGTTGATAAGGCAATAATCAAATTGTGGGGCATAGTTTAATTCGGTTTGGACTTTGTCCAAGCGCATTTGAATTTTTTCTTCGGTTTCAGTAGCCCTTGCTCGCAACCGTTTTTCCAAGATTTCAAAAGAGGGGGGTTGGACAAACAGTGCCAAGGTTTGTTCGGGAAACTGTTTTTTGATGTTTAAACCGCCCACGACATCAATGTCAAAAAGTACGTGCAAATCGTTTTGCCAAAGGCGTTCTACTTCCGTTTTTAGGGTTCCATAATAGGTGCCGGCATAGACTTCCTCATATTCCAAAAAGGCTCCGGTGTTGATTTTTTCTTCAAAGGCTTCGGGGCTTAAAAAATAATAATCTTTTCCCTCTTCTTCCTTGCCTCTCGGGGCTCTGGACGTTGCCGATATGGAAAAGCCCAAAGGTAAATCTTGTTGCAAAAGATGGCGCACTAAGGTTGTTTTCCCACTTCCAGAAGGAGCCGAAAAAACCAAAAGTTTACCTTGTTTCATCTACAATACGTTCAACAACTGTTCTTTAATTTTTTCCAATTCGTCTTTCATCTGAACCACTATTTTTTGCAATTCGGCATGATTGGCTTTGGAACCGATGGTGTTGATTTCACGACCCATTTCTTGGGCAATAAACCCGAGTTTTTTTCCGTTGGGAAATTCGTTTTGCAATACTTCTTTAAAATAATTCAAATGATTTTGCAAACGCACTTTTTCTTCAGTGATATCAAACTTTTCGAGATAGAAAATCAATTCTTGTTCAAAGCGATTGCTGTCCACTTCCACTTTAAGATCGTCCAATGCGGTTCGCAATTTGTCAGCGATTTTGGCGCTTCGTTCTGGATCAACCTCCCGGACGGCGTCAAGAAGTTGGGCGATAATCGCCAAGCGCAATAAAAAATCCTTTTCCAATTCTTGTCCCTCGTCGATGCGGTGTTTTTCCAAATCTTTCAAGGCCACTTCCAACACCTCTTTCACCGCTTTTTTATCGTCGTCTTCCAATACTTCTTTTTCGGAGGAAAGGGTGTCGGGCAGTCGAAGGGCGAGTGCCAAAAGATCTTTTTCATCCGCCACATCAAAACTTCTCAATTGTTCCATATACCCTTTAACAATCCCTTTGTTGAGGGTGGTAGGTGCATTTTCGCCGTTAAATTCGATAAAAATATTCACATCAATTTTTCCGCGATACAATCGCTGGATGAGCTGTTTGCGAATTTCGGTATCCATTTCCCGCAAATAAGAGGGGGTCCGAAGGTTGATGTCTGCAGTTTTACTATTCAAAGACCGCAATTCTATCAGAATGCGCTTGTCCTTCCATTGGGCTTCTGTTTTACCAAAGCCCGTCATGGACATAATCATATACGAGGGATTAGAGTTCTTTTATTTTTATATTTCGAAAGGAAACTTTGTCTCCGTGATCTTGCAAACCAATTCGCCCTTTTCTTACTTTGGCAAAATGTCTAAAATCACAAGGATCGGCAAATTTAGAATTGGCAATCATCTCATCCCATTGGGAACCATGCACCGGAAATTCTACGATGGTAACCCCATTGAGCGCCACACTTCCTTCGTTTTTGTTATGATCAATCGTAATCAAAAAATGATTCCATGATCCGGCAGGTTTGCACACATCTTGGGTGGGTTGCACCAAATCGTATAAGGCTCCGGCCTGATGGAATTTTGGATTGGCTTTGGCATCCGGATGGCGTTCGTTGTCCAAGACTTGAATTTCGGGCCCTGTAGAATAGGGTTTGTGCAAGCCTTCGGCCTCCTGTACGGCCCAAAAAACACCACTGTTTCCACCTTCCGCAATATTCCATTCGATGGATAATTGAAAACTGGTAAACTCCTTATCGGAGATGAGGTCGTGAATATAATCTCCCTCTGGACGAAGCGCAGGATCAAAAGTGAGAACACCGTCTTTGGCGGTCCATATAGGAGGAATGCCTTTGTGGTTAAAACGATGCCAACCGTTGAGGCTTTCTCCGTCAAAAAGCACTTCCCAATCACCGGAGTAGGTGGCTTGGGCTTCAGGAGTTTTGGTTCCGGAAATACATCCCGCAAGAACCAAACAGAGGAATATTTTTTTCATAAGAATTAAATTTACTAGCACTTAAAAGTTTGCCCAAGCTTTTTGGGCCGTTGAAATACGCACCAAAAAATTAAATCGCTCTTGTTTTGCGAGCGTTGAAATGAATGGGTGCGGATTTCAAAAAAACCGTTTAAAGATTTAAAATATCACGCAAAAATTGTTGATCGATCTCCCCTCCGGCAAAATCATCAAAGGTCTTTTGGGTGGCTTCAATAATATGACTTTGAATGAATGGAGCTCCTTCACGCGCCCCTTGTTCCGGACTTTTGATACAGCACTCCCATTCCATAACCGCCCAAACGTCACAACCGTATTCGGTCAATTTGGTGAAGATGGTTTTAAAATCAATTTGACCATCTCCCGGAGAACGATAGCGTCCGGCACGGTCGATCCAATCGCCATAACCACCAAAAGCCCCTTTTTTCCCGGTTGGATTAAATTCAGAATCTTTTACGTGGAAGGATTTGATAAACTGATGGTAATGATCGATATATTCAATATAATCCAGCTGTTGCAAGACAAAGTGGCTGGGATCGTAAAGGATATTGACGCGTTTGTGATTGCCTGTCGCTTCCAAAAAGCGTTCAAAGGTCACCCCATCGTGCAAATCTTCCCCCGGATGGATTTCATAACACACATCCACATCGTTGTCTTCAAAAACATCTAAAATGGGTTTCCAACGTTTGGCAAGTTCAGAAAAGCCGAGTTCTACCAATCCGTCGGGACGTTGCGGCCAGGGATGAAAGGTGTGCCATAGCAGTGCTCCGGAGAACGTCGCATGGGTTTTTAGCCCCAAACGGTTGCTGGCTACTGCCGCTTTTTTCATGGTCTCAACAGCCCAAGCTGTCCGTGCTTTTGGATTTCTTTTTACGGCATCGGGGGCAAAATTGTCAAACATCAAATCATAGGCTGGATGCACCGCCACCAACTGTCCTTGCAAATGCGTAGAAAGTTCGGTGATTTCCAAGCCGTAGGAATTGATTTTGCCTTTCAGCTCATCGCAATAGGTTTGACTTTCGGCAGCTTTGTCCAAATCGATTAGGAAGTTTTCCCAAGTAGGAATTTGAATGCCCTTATAGCCCAAATCGGCGGCCCATTGACACATTCCGTCCAAGCTGTTGAAAGGAGCCTGTTTGTCTACAAACTGGGCTAAAAAGATGCCCGGTCCTTTCACCGTTTTCATTGATTGTCCATGCTTAGCCATACGTTTCCATTTTTATTCGATTCAACTACTTTTTCTATAAACATCATTCCCCGTACACCATCGTTCATGGTGGGGAATTCTCCATTAAAGGAGGTTTCATTGCGCAGTGCTTTGGCCACCCCTTTATAGATATTTCCCATCGCATCAAAGATGCCTTCGGGATGTCCACCGGGAAGTTTGGTGCCGTCGGCAGCCACATCAGAGACGTAGGCATTTCCGGGTTTAATTACGCGGCGTGGTTCGTCGTCTTTGAGGAAGTACAAGAAATTAGGATTTTCTTGTTCCCATCGGAAACCCCCGTTTTTTCCATAAACGGCCACGGCAAGATTGTTCTCTTCACCCGTTGCAATTTGACTGGCGCGAATGACCCCCTTGGCTTTGTTGCCAAAGCGAATGAGCACCGTTCCGTCGATGTCCAAAGGATTGTCATCGTAGAGGGTGTTCAAGTCAGACAATAGGGAGGAAACTTCCATTCCAGTGAGATATTCTGCCATTTGAAACGCATGGGTACCGATGTCACCAATGCAAGAGCTGATTCCTGCTTTGGCAGGATCCAATCGCCAAACGGTTTTTCGCACTTCTTTGTCGTGCACCACAGGATTGATCCATCCTTGATAATATTGGATATCCACTTTGTGAATTTCGCCCAAGGCTCCTTCAGCAATCAGGTGTTTCATGTGCCGCACCATGGGATAACCCGTATAGGTATAAGTTACAGCAAAAATGGCGTTGTTTTTTTTCTGCAAGGCTTCCAAGACTTTTGCGTCCTCATAGGAAGTAGTCAAAGGCTTTTCGCAAATGACATTAAAACCGTTTTCCAATAATTTTTTAGCCATTGGAAAATGAAGAAAGTTGGGGGTTAAAACCGAAACAACTTCGATGCGCTCGTCGGCAGGTTTATCTTTTTCGGCTTCAATAAAAGCATCGAAATCGATATACACCCGTGTACTGTCCACGCCAATTTTTTTGGCAAAGCCAATATTTTCTTCCCATACAGGATTAAAAACGCCTCCAACAATTTCGTAGCGATCGTACATATGAGAGGCTACTCGGTGTAGCACTCCGATGAGTGAATCGCCGCCCCCACCTAGGACTCCCAATCTAATTTTACTCATAGTGATTTAATTTTTATAGTTTCATTTTTAAATGTGATTAAAAATAAGATTAATACGACAAAAGAAAAAATGGCAGGTTGCAACCAAATCTGTTGCCATAAATGCCCTTCTTCTTGAGCGTACAAATCGGTTAAGATTCCGGCCAAGCGGAAGCCGATCAACATTCCCACTCCATAAGTAGCCAAGGTAATAAGCCCTTGCGCCGAACTTTTGAATTGGGCTCCGGCTTTGTGATCGGTATATATTTGCCCAGAAACAAAGAAAAAGTCATAACATAATCCGTGCAGTATGATCCCCAACAGCAGCATCCAGGTTTGTCCTTCAGTATCGCCAAAAGCAAATAGAAGGTAGCGCAAGCCCCACGCCAACATCCCCACGATTAAGGTCATTTTGATGCCATATCGTTTTAGGAAAAAGGGGAGCAACAACAAAAAAAGGACCTCGGACACTTGTCCCAAAGTCATTTTTGAGGCGGCGGCCTCCATTCCCAGTTCGTTTAAAAACTGATTGGCGTGTTGATAATAGAATGCCAGAGGAATGCAGATCAATACCGAAGCCACAAAAAAGAATAAATAGGATCGATCTTTAAGGAGCGCCAAGGCATCCAAGCCCAAAATTTCTTTCCATTGAATGGCACCACTTCCTTTTGCCTCGGGCGGTGTGTTGGGTAGGAAAAAACTGTAAATCCCCAAAAAGGCCGAGGCTAGCGCAGACATATAAAAAGTATTTTTTAAAAGCTGATCGCTTTCCCAGCCCAATTGTCCGATCGTCAGTCCTGCGGCGATCCAACCTATAGTTCCCAACACGCGAATGGGAGCAAACTCTTTGGATGGATTTTTCATTTGGCGAAATGCCACGGCATTGACCAAGGCCAAAGTGGGCATATACAGCAGCATATATAAAAACAAATAGGGATAAAACGCATCAAAGCTTTCTGCCGTGCTGGCAATATAGAGCAGTGCGGCTCCTACCAAATGGAGGATCCCCAATATTTTTTGTGCGGCAAAATATCGATCCGCAATCAACCCAATAATAAAGGGTGCAATAATGGCACCTATGGACTGTGTCTCATAGGCCATGCCCAGTTCGCCACCACTAGAGTTGAAAGATTGTGACAAAAAAGTACCCATCGTGACAAACCATCCCCCCCAAACAAAAAATTCGAGGAACATCATTACAGAAAGTTGGACTTTAAGTTTGCCGTTCATAGGTTTAAATTTCTCCAGCGAGACGTAAAAGTAAGTTTTGCGTTGCTTTGATGCCTTCGGTTTCGGGAAGATTGTTTCCTTCGTATTCTACGCCTATAAATCCGTTATAACCAGATTTTTTAACCAATTCCAACATACGTCGGTAATCGATAAAAGTTTCGTTTCCGGCCTCATTAAAATTATAGGATTTAGCACTCACTCCAAAAGCGTGGGGCAACATTTGACTCACACCCAAATAAGGATCGTACACATTGGCACAGCTCCCGTCAAAGATAGAACCGTAGCCTTCTTCCGCCATACAGAAGTTTCCAAAATCGGGAAGCAATCCACAGTTGGATTTTCCAGTAGCTGTAACTGCTTCTAATAATAATGGAATATTAGAAGTGATTCTTCCGTGGTTTTCCACCATTACATTGACGTTCATCGCAGCTGCATAATCACTGATTTCGCTAAGACTTTTGGTGGAATTGGCGACCCATTTTTCGGGATCTTTTTCTCCATAAAGATTCAAACGTACGGCCTGACATCCCATCTCGCTGGCTGCTTTTACCCAACGTTTGTGGTTGACAATGGCCTCTTGACGGACAGCTTCGTCCGAAGCGGACAAGTCGCCTTCATTGTCGATCATGATCAACACATTGGTCATGCCGTATTGTTTGGCAAGGGCGTTGTTTTTTTCCACAAAAGCAGCAATGGCTGCATCTTTGTCTTCGCTTTGCATGACATCGCTGTACAATTGGTTGACGTATTCCAAACCTTCAAATCCCCATTCGCTGGCTTTTTGGGCGAAATCATAAGGAGACATTCCGTCCTCTTGAATAGTACGGTGAATGGACCATTGGGCTAAGGAAAGCTTAAAAAAGGGTTCCGTGCTCGTAGCGGTCTCCTCAGGAGCCGACTGTTTTGGGTTGTTTTTGCATGCGGCAAGGGTGAAAACTATTGCAAAAATTAAGGCAAAAGTTTTGCTCAAGGTGTAAAAATTGTTTTTCATCGTTTAAATTATTGGCAATTATGACCTAAAATTATACATTTATTTATGATGACATAATAAAATCTTTATATTTGAAGATTACCATAATAAAATAGACCAAATTAATTAACTCAACTATGGAAACAAATTATGATGCAATTGTTGTAGGAACAGGTATCAGTGGAGGCTGGGCTGCAAAGGAATTGTGTGAAAAAGGATTAAAAACACTTGTCTTGGAACGAGGCCGCATGGTGAAACACGTGGAAGATTACACCACCATGAACAATGATCCTTGGGATTACAAAACCGGTGATGTAATTACACAGGACACCAAAATGAAGCAAGCCAAGCAGAGTCGGACGCGATATACAGTGACCGAATCCAGCAAACATTTTTTTGTAAACGACCTTGAACATCCCTACAACGAAACCAATCGCTTTGATTGGATGCGGGGATATCACGTAGGGGGACGTTCCCTCACTTGGGGAAGACAAAGTTATCGTCTTACCGATTTTGATTTTACAGCGAATTTAAAAGATGGTGTGGCCGTAGATTGGCCCATTCGTTATAAGGATATGGCTCCATGGTATGGTTATGTTGAAGACTATATTGGAGTGAGTGGAGAAAATGTGGGACTTCCTCAGTTTCCTGATGGAAATTATCTAAAGCCCATGGAAATGAACTGTGTTGAAGATGTCTTTAAATCTTCCTTAACAGCGCAATATGACGATCGTATTGTTACTATGGGAAGAACGGCGCACATTACTGAAGGCACCAAACCCGGTTTGGGAAGAAGTAATTGTCAATACCGCAATCGTTGTAGAAGAGGTTGTCCGTTCGGAGCGTATTTCAGCAGTAATTCATCGACCTTGCCTGCAGCAGAAAACACAGGCAACATGACCCTTCGACCCAATTCGATTGTACACGAAGTGATGTATGATGCTGATTCCAAACGCGCTACAGGTGTTCGAGTAATCGACACAGAAACCAGTGAAGTTTTTGAATTTAAAGCCAAGGTAATTTTCCTATGTGCTTCTGCCATTGCCTCTACTTCCATACTGATGCAGTCCAAATCCGATCGTTTTCCCAATGGAATGGGGAATGATTCCGGAGAGTTAGGACACAACATTATGGATCACCACCTTGGAGTAGGTGCTTCGGCAAAGTACGAAGGTTTCGAAGATAAGTACTACACCGGACGTCGTCCCAATGGGATCTATATTCCGCGTTTTAGAAATATTGGTGGAAAAACCGATCAAAAAGACTTCCTCAGAGGCTACGGCTATCAAGGAGGCGCATCAAGAAGTTCATGGATGGAAGCCATCAAAGAAATGGCTTACGGAGCTGGATTTAAGGAAATGATCCAAACCCCCGGAGAATGGAGAATTGGTTTGGGTGGATTTGGTGAAATTTTACCCTATCACGATAATAAAATGACCTTGGATTACGACAAACTCGATCAGTGGGGACTTCCCACCGTTACTTTTGATGCTACCATCAAAGAAAACGAGCGTAATATGCGTAAAGACATGCAACAACAGGCAGAAGAAATGCTGACCAATGCAGGCTTTAAGGACGTTCAAGGATATGACGGTGATTATGCCATCGGATTGGGAATTCACGAAATGGGATCTGCTCGTATGGGGCGCGATCCAAAAACATCGGTTTTGAATGGTAACAACCAGCTGCATGACGTGCCTAATGTCTATGTGACGGACGGTTCTGCCATGACTTCCGCTGGAAATGTCAACCCTTCCTTGACCTATATGGCCTTAACGGCCAGAGCAGCCAATCACGCTGTAGAACAATTGAAAAAAATGAATCTTTAATATTATATAGAAATGGATAGAAGAAAAGCCTTACGAAATATTGGAACAGGAATAGGTGCCATTGCGGTTACTCCAACCGTGGTCAGTTTGTTTCAAAGTTGTCAAACAACACCTTCTTATGCCACTGCTTTCTTTTCGCAAGAACAATTTGCCGCGGTGTCCTCCCTTATGGAGCTCATTATTCCCGCCACGGATATTCCGGGAGCGATCGAGTTAAAACTTCCTGAATTTGCTGATGCATACATTGCTGCAGTATGGGATGTTGAGGGACAAGATAAATTTCAAGCAGGAGCTGATGCGTTTATGGCAGCCACTTTGGCGAGTACCGGAAAGGCAAAGTTGAGTGCAGTTACCACCGAAGAATGGGATGCACAATTGGCAAAATATCTGAAAGCGGACACGCCTCCAGCGGATGAAAAAGAAGCGGCTGGTTTTGCTACACAATTGCGAAGCTTGACCGTCAACGCATTTAAAACCAATGAATTTATTGGTGAAAATGTGATGGCTTATGCACCCATCCCCGGAGAACAAAGAGGTTGTGTTGACCTTATGGAAGCTACAGGAGGAAAATCCTGGTCCCTATAAGGTTCGCAAATATTCTACAATGGAACGTGCTTCTTCCTCGCTGAGGTTTTGATTGAGCATCATTACATTGTTGTATTCTTTAAGCAAGGCGTTAGCAACAGCGTCTTGCTTTAACATTTCCGTTGGATTCAAAAGTAAATTCATCACCCATTCCGGACTACGTCTTTCCAAGACTCCGCTCATTGCTGGACCAATCAATTTTTTGTCGGTCATGTGACAAGCGGTACATTTTTGTTTGAAAAGGGTTGCTCCCTGATCTGCTTTTTCAGTGTCCACAGAACGGTCTAGTTTTACCTCCGTTATTGGACCAATACCTTTGTTACTGAGGTCCACGGGAACGGAAGATTCCGTTTTTTGAGGAGTCGTTTTGGTTTCTTTTGGAGTTCGTTGGTATTCAAATCCCTTTTTCTTATCTGTTTTGGAGCCACAACTTAAAAGAAGGGCAACACTAAAAAGAGCAATAATTTTTTTCATCGATTTAAATTTTGCTAAAAATAGAAAAAGAATAGTTTTATAGAAAAATTGCACACATGTTTTTAAAAGAATTTGAAATTCGTTGGAATGATTTGGACGCAAATCGTCATTTGGCCAACATCGCCTATATCAGTTATGCCTCCGATACGCGAATGGCTTTTTTGCAGCATATCGGTCTTAATCACAAGTCTTTACAGGATTTGTCGATAGGTCCGGTGGTCTTCAATGAGCACCTGTACTACTTTAAAGAAGTCTTGCCCGATGAAAAAATCAGGGTTTCTTTTGAACTGGCAGGAATGAGTTCCGAGGGTACTTTTTTTGAGTTTGAACACAATTATTACAACCAAAAAGGGGAAAATATTGCTCGTTGCGAGATGATGGGCGGCTGGATGAATCTAAAAACAAGAAAATTGGCAGCACTTCCGCAGTCTTTGATCGACCAATTTGAAGCCTCCTATAAAACAAACGAATATCATGTTTTGACCCCCAAAGACACCCGAAAATGGAATAAAGTTCCGAAGGATTTAAAGGAATAAAAGGGCAGCGGTATACCTTTTTACAATTTTGTTTTTGAATGAATCGAATTCATTTTACCAAATAAAGCACCTCCCTTTTTAAGGTACAGTCGTCTTTCCAACACCCCTTTTCCCCCAATCTGGAGGTTAAAAATTGCACACTTAGAAATTGGTTTTTTGATCAATGGTTCCCCAGCCGTTCAAAAATCCACTGAAACGATTAAGTGAAAATGGAATGCCTCGACTTTTTATTTATAAATAACTGTAAAACAGTTAAATAAATCCCATTAATGCAATTTATTGTAATTTGAAATCTTCTGGATTTCAGGATTCATAAGTCTAAAAATTATTTGAAGTGATTATTTAACTTTATTAAACCCAAATTGATTCAAAAAAATCATGAAATTTAAGGTTCTATTAATCAGTGTTTTAACCCTTTTTTTAGTTCAATGTAAAAAGAAGGTGCAAACCAAAGAAAATCATTCCGAAAACAAAGAAGTTCAAAAACGGGCGAAGTTCGAACCCAAAGAAGGAGTATTGCTCTTTGTTGGGCAAGAACTCGAAGCTGTGGGAGGTCTGCAGGCCTTCAATGACGGCTATTTAGATCATTTTGACAAACCCGCAGGCTGGACTACCTACACCAGCATCAATCCCGGAGACACTTCGTTCGGCTTTATTCACAAAGGGCTTGACGGCTTATGGGAAACCAATGATTGGGGTGATCATCATTACAATGCAAAGATGCAACTGCAAAGTCCCAGTTACACTAATATGGCTTTAGCCATAGGGCTGTCCTTTGTCAACCATGAAGAAAAAGTGGCAGAGGGCACCCATGATGTATTTATAGAAAAGTTGGCGGATTTTTTATTGTCGTTAGGAAAACGTCCCGTTTTTTTAAGAATTGCTTACGAATTTGATGGGCATCCATGGAATCATTACGACAGAGAAAGCACTTAGGCAGCCTACAAACGAATGGTGGATAAGCTGAGAGCAAAGGGTGTAAATAACACCGCTTATGTGTGGCAATCCACGGGTTTTATGTCTTCGCAAGAACAATTGGAAGAATGGTATCCGGGGGATGATTATGTTGATTGGCTGGGTGTATCATTCTTTCACATGTGGCCAAAAATCGAAATGTTTGAATTTGCCCGCAAAAAAGGAAAACCCGTTTTTATTGCTGAGGCAACGCCAACTTCTCCTGATTTAATTGTTGATCCCGAGGGAAATAAAGGATTTACAAAAGAAATGAAGCTCTCCAACCCACAGCAAGCGCAAATGGCTTGGGAGGAATGGTTTGTACCCTTTTTTGATGCCATTGAAAAAAACAAAGATGTTGTGAAAGCCGTGCACTACATCAATTGCCATTGGGATTCCCATCGTATGTGGTTCGATAATCCAACTTTTAAGGGAATTGATGCGAGGCTGCATTTAAGTGATGAAATAAGCAAAAAATGGATTGAGAAAACTTCAAGGGCTCCGTTTATTTTGTCCTCACCCCATTTATATGATGACTTGTATAATAATCAGTGATCGAATTCATTAGGGATAAACGATAAGCTACTGCTTTGTAGAGTTTCTTCGGATAGACTTTTTTTTAAAATTAGTTTCTTAGACATAAGTAGAAAACGATTTGGACGTTTAAAGATACGTTTTTGTAGACTCAACTTTGAAATCTGAAAACTTCCTTTGTAAACTTTTTCAAGAAGACTGCATTCAGTTCCTTGAAGCTTTACGTTCTTTTGTAACTTTTTTAGACACCAAATAGACCCCCGTAAAAACCAGTAAACAAGCGGAAATTTTGACCCAATCCAGCTGATCATTCCCGGTGGCCAAAGCAAAGAAAATGGCGATGATGGGCTGTAAATAGGTAAACACGCCAATGGTGGTTGCGGGTAGGGTTTTCAGCGCAAAAACATTCAAAAAGTAAGCCAAAAAAGTGGTCCCTACGATTACATAGGCAATTCTCCAAATCGCATCAAAAGGAAGACTTTTCCAGGCAATCATTGAAAACTCGTTATAGGTGACCGGGAGGGTCAAAAAGATCCCAATCAAAAACATCCATTTCATGATGGTGACCGTGTGATATTTTTGGGTTAAAGGTTTTACCATCACCAGATAAATACCAAAAAAAGTGGCGTTGCACAACATCAAAAAATTTCCCAAGGGAATATTGGGCGCATTGCTGATCAAGGTGGTATTTCCATAAAGAATCAAGATGATGGCGCCTGCAAAGCCGAGTAAAATACCCAACACTTTCGACAGATTGAGTACTTCTTTTAAAAATATAGAAGAAAGAATAAGGATAATGATGGGCGTCATGGTAACGATCACCCCGGAGTTAATGGGCGTGGACAGTTGAAGTCCTTTAAAAAACATCAGCATATTGAGACACATACCGAAAAAGGAGGCAACAAAAATTCGGAAATAATCTTTGCGATCGATCTTTTCTTTGGGCATCCAGGGTGAGACCAACCAAAAAAGCAGAGTAGCTCCCACCACACGAAGGAGGATAAAAGCAAAGGGCCCTACAAAATGGGGCATCACCACTTTGGCAATTGTATGATTGAGTCCATAGATGGTGGTGGCACCCAAGGCAGCAAAAAGGGCAACCGTTCTATTGTCCATCCAAAAAAGCTTTCGCAGCCGCAAGGGTTGAAGCACTGTTACCAACAAAAAGCTGGTCATCGTACAATAAAACCGGACGTTTTAAAAAGGTGTAATGTTCCAATAACAAAGCCTTAAAATCGACTTCACTCAAGGATTTATTTTTCAAATCACGTTGTTTAAACAGTTGCGCTCTTTTGTTGATCAGGGCTTCATAATTCCCACTGCGTTGATGGAGTTCCTGCAAAGCAACTTCGTCCAAAGGCGTTTTTTTAATGTCAACAAGTGCAATGGAAGCATCTAAGGAGAGGTTGCTAAGAATACGTCTGCAGGTATCGCAACTGCTTAAATAATAAAAAGTACGCATGAAAAATATTTTACGTACAAAGAAAAATGATTTTTATTGAAAAACATCCGTTTTCCTGAAAATCAAATACCTTTACAACGCCCAAAAAAGGGAGATTATGAAAGAAAAGTTACACTTTAATAGCCAAACGATACACGGAGGTCAGCATCCGGACAAAGCCTATGGTGCTGTGATGCCGCCCATCTATCAAACGTCCACTTATGCACAAACCACCCCCGGAGGGCACCAAGGCTTTGAATACAGTCGTACGCACAACCCCACCCGTAAGGCGTTAGAAAATTCTTTGGCCAGTATTGAAGGTGGCAACTTTGGGTTTGCTTTTGGATCCGGTTTGGCAGCTATGGATGCGGTTTTAAAACTCCTCCAACCGGGCGATGAAATTATTTCTACCAACGATCTTTATGGCGGCTCCTACCGTTTGTTTACCAAAATATTTGAAGGCTTTGGACTTAAATTTCATTTTGTAGGCATGGAAGACACCGCCAACATCAGTCGGTGTATCACTTCCAATACCAAATTAATTTGGGTGGAAACACCCACCAATCCCATGATGAATATCATTGATATTCAAGCGGTTGCCAAAATTGCAAAAACACACAAAATTTTGTTGGCCGTGGATAACACCTTTGCTTCTTCCTATCTACAACAACCCCTTACCTTGGGCGCAGACATAGTAATGCACTCTGCGACCAAATACCTTGCAGGACATTCCGATGTAGTTTTGGGCGCATTGGTTGTCAACGACACCGATTTGGCAGAACGTATTGGATTTATTCAAAATGCCAGTGGAGCGATATGTGGTCCCATGGACAGTTTTTTAACCTTAAGAGGTATCAAAACCCTGCATGTTCGAATGCAACGGCATTGTGAAAACGCACGCGAGATCGCACATTTTTTAAAAAATAATCCCAAAATCGAAAACGTTTTTTGGCCTGGATTTGAGGAGCATCCCAATCATCAGATTGCCAAATCACAAATGCATGATTTTGGAGGGATGCTATCTTTTGTTACCAAAGGGGGGGATTACAAAGCCGCTATCAAAATTGTGGAACGTCTCCAACTGTTTACTTTGGCGGAATCCTTGGGCGGCGTGGAAAGTCTAGCGGGTCACCCGGCCAGTATGACGCATGCCTCTATTCCCAAAGCAGAACGTGAAAAAAGCGGTGTGGTGGATGCGCTCATCCGTTTGAGTGTAGGCATCGAAGATGTCAGAGACTTGATTGCAGATTTGGAGCAGGCTATTGGATAATTTTTGATGGAGATTCCCAAAAATAAAAACATCTATTTTGCTTCGGATCAACATTTTGGAGCACCCACAGCTTCGGAAAGCCGGGCTCGGGAAACCCATTTTCTTCATTGGCTCAACAGCATCCAAAAGGACACGGCAGCCCTGTTTTTGGTGGGTGATTTATTTGATTTTTGGTTTGAATACAAAACCGTTGTTCCCAAGGGTTTTGTCCGGATTTTGGGAAAACTAGCGGAATTTACCGATCAAGGGATACCCGTATATTTTTTTGTTGGGAATCACGATTTGTGGATGAAGGATTATTTTGAAACTGAATTGAATATTCGGGTCTATCACCAAGCTCAGGATTTTACGCTTGGCAAACGCACTTTTTTCATCGGTCATGGCGATGGGCTGGGCCCTCATGATAAAGGGTATAAACGAATGAAAAAACTCTTTACCCATCCTTGGGCAAAACGGCTATATCGAGCCCTGCATCCCGATGTGGGAATGCGCTTGGGGAAGTATTTATCGGTCAAAAACAAAATGATTTCAGGCAAGGAAGACGTTATTTTTTTGGGAGATGAAAAAGAATGGTTAGCACAATATGCGCGAAGAAAATTGGAACAGCAACACCGCGACTATTTTATTTTTGGACACCGTCACATCCCTTTGGAAATAACACTATCAGCAACCTCCCACTACATCAATTTGGGCGACTGGATTTCGCATTTCACCTATGGGGTTTTTGACGGAACCCATTTTCAATTAAAAAAATGGAAAAACACCTAACACTATGATCGAAGAGAAATCACTAGAAGTTGAAAAAACGGTCTTGGTGGGGATTATCAACAATCGTCAAAATGTAGATCAGTCTAAAGAATATTTGGATGAATTGGAGTTTCTGGCATATACGGCAGGAGGAGAGGTATTACAGCGCTTTACCCAAAAAATAGATTTGCCCAACCCCAAAACGTTTATCGGTACTGGGAAAATGTTGGAAGTTGCCGAATTTGTTAAAGAGCACGAAGTGACCACAGTCATTTTTGATGATGAACTGACGCCCGCTCAACAAGGGAATATTGAAAAAGTTTTAAAAGTTAAAATCCTAGATCGCACCGGATTGATACTCGATATTTTTGCACAACGTGCCCAAACCAGCTATGCCCGTACCCAAGTAGAATTGGCGCAATACGAATATTTACTACCACGCTTGAAAGGACTTTGGACGCACCTCGAACGCCAGCGGGGGGGGATTGGAATGCGGGGTCCTGGAGAAACCGAAATTGAAACCGACCGCCGGATTGTTCGCGATAAAATTTCTCTGTTAAAAAAGAAATTAATCACCATCGACAAACAAATGGCTACTCAAAGGGGCAACCGCGGAGCTTTGGTGCGTGTCGCTTTGGTGGGTTATACCAATGTGGGAAAATCCACCCTGATGAATGTGATAGCTAAAAGCAATGTGTTTGCAGAGAACAAACTTTTCGCCACGCTCGACACTACGGTTCGAAAAGTAGTCGTGGGAAATTTGCCCTTTTTGCTCAGTGATACGGTAGGATTTATTCGTAAGCTTCCTACCCAGTTGGTGGAGTCCTTCAAAAGCACTTTGGATGAAGTGCAAGAGGCGGATTTGCTGCTGCATGTGGTGGATATTTCCCATCCCAATTTTGAACAGCATATCGATTCGGTCAATCAAATTTTAAAAGAAATTAAAAGTTTGGACAAACCTACGCTTGTGGTGTTCAATAAAATTGATGCTTATATACCAGAACCCTGGGATGATGACGAACTCATCGCCCAACGCGAAGCCAAACACTTTTCTTTGGACGAATGGGAGCGCACATGGATGCATCGGATGAATGGTCAAGCCATTTTTATTTCGGCATTGAACAAAGATAATTTAGACGGTTTTCGGACGCGTGTGTATGCAGAAGTGCGCGAAATTCATATCACCCGTTTTCCCTACAATCACTTTTTGTATCCGGAAGGACTTGATGAATAAATTTGTAATATTATATCTTTAAAATAAAAATGATGCCCAAAAAAATTGTCCTACTGCTTGCACTCTTCTACCTCGCCTGTGAAAAAGGAGAAGATATTACTCTAGCTACCAGTCTCCTTGAAAGCCGTTTAGGGGTCAATGCTTCAGCGGATCCCTTGGAGGGAAATGCACTTTTTTTTCAGGATGTGCGCTATGGAAATGGGGAACGCAATACGCTAGATATTTTATTGCCTGATGCCGCTGTGTTGCAAGGAGTGGTCCTCTTTTTTCATGGTGGAGGTTTTGTCTCTGGCGACAAAGCAGATGCCTTTAGTGATTTGTTAAAAAGCACCATGCAACAACTGTTGGATAATAATATTGGAATCGTTAGTGCCAACTATAGCTTCATCAATACATCCGATAATTCGGGCGTACTTTCGTCCTTGGAAGACGGCACCGCTGCTCTTGATTTTATTCGTTCCCATTTGGAGGTGCTTCAGATTCCAAGAGATAAAATTATTCTCGCTGGAGTTTCGGCTGGGGCAGGAATTGCCCAATGGAATGGTTTTCGCGAAGCAAGCAACCAACAAGTACAAGGAATTTTGGCGTTGGCAGCGCAAAGTACCTACAATCTCTATGAATGGGAGCAGGTTTTCCCGGAATTAAATTTGGACGATGTACGTAACAGCAATGCTGAATTAGACGAGCTTTTCATTCAATTTTACAAAGGGGAACCCTCGCAAAGCGATTTGGAGGCATTGGATTATCGCACATTTATGGATGCCAACGATCCTCCCGTATATGTTTTTAATCAGGCGGACGATGCCGTGTTTAATGCACAGGGGGAACTCGATTTTGATGTGCTATACCACAGTTTTAGACATGGCGATTATATTCGTTCCAAAGCCATCGAGGTTGGACTGCCTTTCTCGGGCATCTATGCCGAAAGCCCCGATGGATTTGTCCTTAGAGTTTTAAACCTTTAATAGATTCCTAATCCCTATTGATCTTTTTCTGCAATAAAGACGTAAACCGGGAAATGATCCGAATATCCTTCCAACGTATTTCCCCTAATTTTCATTCGAAAGGGATACCCTTGGTATTTTCCTGTTGGGGTTTTTAAAAACTCTGGATTGTATACTGCGGCTTTTACAAAAAATAAATCCTCCGATTGCTTCCACGAGGAAGACAACAGGATTTGATCAAAAAGATGCCATTGATCGTTGTACGCCAAACTTCCGACCCCTTTTTTAAATAGGGGAAGCATGGGATTAAACAAAGCCTCTTCAGCGGTCAACGCTTTATTATTGGGATTCACCAAATTTTTTAAGCTCTTGTTAGTAGGATTATCGTTATAATCACCCATGCTGATAATCTTGGGTGGCGGGTCTAATTGGAGCAGGGAATCGATGATTTTTCGCTGCAGTTGAGCTGCTTTGATTCGCAGGGGCTGGCTTTTCTTTTCACCTCCTCGGCGCGATGGCCAATGATTGACGAGAACGGCAAGATATTCCCCTTCAAAATAACCACTCACCACCAATTGATCTCTAGTTTTTGTGCGAAATTGGGTTTTTGGATTTACCAAACGGAGTGCATATCGTTTTTGGTTTTCCAACAAAAAATAATCCTTGCGATACAGCAGTGCAACATCAATTCCACGGGAATCGGGAGATTCAAAATGGCTGATTGCATAGCCATAGGGTTGGAGTTGGGGATGTTGGAGCAAGGTGTTTAAAACTGTTCTATTTTCAATCTCACTAAGTCCGATCAATAAGGGTGGATTTTTTGTGGTGGTTTTGCCAATTCCTGCCATCACCGTTGCCAATTGATCAATTTTTTGTTGGAAAACTTCTTTCGTCCAATGATAGCTTCCTTTGGGGGTAAAATCTTCATCGAAGGTTGTTGGGTCGTCTTCCGTATCGAAGAGGTTCTCGACATTGTAAAAAGCGATGCTGTGCAGCTGATATTCCTGAGATTGGCATTGCACACAGCAAAGTATACTACTAAAAAGAAGTAGGATCTTTTTCAAAATTTGGATTTTTTATTCTGTAAAAGTATATTTAATTTTATGATTACTCAAATCATTACTCATGCGCTGTTGGATACTTTTGTGCCTGTTTTTGAGCATCCAATTTTTGTCAGCACAATGCCTACTCAAAGGCATCGTCGTTGACGAATCCAATTTTCCTTTGTTTCCTGTCAATATAGTGTGGGAATCCTCCCAACGAAAAACCACTACGGATAAAACAGGCTCGTTTCAACTGCAGATTCCCAAGGAAAAAGGCAATTTAATCCTCCAATATCAAGGAGATCGTGTTTCCATACCCATCCATTCCGGAGATCGTGATCAGATTGATTTGGGTCGATGGACATTCCGACCACAACCCATCCAAGAGGAGTCGACTCCGGTTTTTGATAGTGAGGATTTAGAAGCGCTCACAGATGCCCTCGATCGGAATCAGTTGGGGAGTGTTTTGAATGCTCGAAAAAATCCTTTTTTAGAGGCGGTCGCTTATCAATTCAGTAGTAGTTTTTTTCGTTTGAGGGGCTTGAACAATTCCCATCACCAAGTCCGATTGAATGGGGTGGAAATGAATTCTTTTTACACCCGCCAACCCCAATGGGGACAGTGGGGAGGGCTGAATGATTTTACAAACGCCAGCCAACAATTTCATTTTGGAATTCAAGGCAATTCCATGGGGTTTGGTGGATTTTTGGGACTCACGAGCCTTTCTTTGCGACCCTCCGATTTGCGTCCAGGAGCAAAAGCTTCTCTGGCCTTTTCTAATGCGTCCTATCGATTTAGAAATATGTTTTCGTATGTAGTACAACCCGGGGAAAAAGGGTGGGGATATGCCATTTTGGTTTCGCGAAGATGGGGAAAACAAGGTTATGTGGAAGGGACTTTATACGATGCCAATGCAATGACTTGCTCCGTTGAAAAGCAATGGAATCCCCAACACAGCAGTGTGTTGACTGCTGTATATACCCCCCAACGCAGAGGGAAAAATGCGCCGATGACCCAAGAAGTTTTTGACCTAAAAGGACGCCAATACAATCCCTATTGGGGATTTCAACAGGGCGTGTTGCGAAACAGTCGCGAATCGAAAATCGCAACCCCCATACTTCTTTTTAATCACTATTGGCAGGCCCATCAAAATTTGACTTGGCAATGGAATACAAGCTATTCTTGGGGAAAAATAGCCAGTGGGCGGATGTTTTATAATGGACATCGTATAGTGGGGCAGAGTTTAGAAGGTGGCGGACAAAACCCCGACCCCATTTATTATCAATACTTACCCAGTTATGCCCTAAGAAACCCGCTGAAACCCGATTACACAGCCGCTTATTGGGCTAGAGCAGCCCTTGAACAGCAGGGGCAATGGCCGTGGGAGGATATTTATCAAAACAACCCCGAGGACGCCACCTATGCCTTGCAAGAGGATGTACAACAACAATGGCAACTATCCCCTTCATTGCGGTGGTCTTCGGAAGTGAATTACAGTCGTGAAAAAAGCACTTTTTATGCCACCCCCACCGACCTTTTGGGCGCCACTCGAATTTGGGATTTGAACCCTTATGCAGCGACTTTTGAGCAAGCTCAAAACGACCTTTTAAATCCCAATCGAAGCCTTGGAGTAGGCGCTCATTTTTTATATGATTACGAAATAAAAACGACAGCTTTGGAGATTTCCAACCGACTGAACTACTCCCAAAAAGGGTGGGATGCTTTTTTTGGAATGGCGCTAGACAAACGAGACTATCAACGTTATGGAAATTTTCAAAACGGTAATTTTCCCAAGCATAGTTGGGGTCCAAGCGAAGTGCATAAATTTGTCGGAACAGCAGTAAAAACAGGGGTCAACTGTGCCCTTACGGGAAGGCATCAAGTTTTTATCAACGGGCGATGGGAGCTCCGACCACCCGCCTATAGAAATCTGTTTTTCAATCCAAGAGAACATCAATTCATCGTTCCCAATCCGCATTTAGAGGCTTTGTGGCAAATCGATTTAGGCTATTTTTTTCAATCGCCGAAAACCTATTTTAAATCGGTTTTTTACCATATTTCACAATCCAATTTGCAACATATTTCTTTCTATTTTGCCGATGGTGTTGGAGGGGATCAGGCCTTATTTGTCCAAGAAATTTTAACCGATGTTGCCCAACAACATTGGGGTGCTGAGGTGGCTTTTCAGCAGTATATTGTACCCGAGTTAAAGCTCACTGCGATTGCTGCTGTGGGAAAATTTGTGTATGCAAACGCACCCCAATTATTTTTAGCCACAGCACCCTCGGCCACTGCAGTGGAAGCAGGTTTTGATCAAGGAATCCGATATGTCGGTCGCACTCGACTCAAAGGATTGGCACTGCCCGGAGGGCCGCAGCAAGCCTTTTCCCTTTCCCTTGCCTATGAAGATCCCAATTATTGGCGTTTGTCGGTCTATGGAAATTATTTTTCCAATGCTTTCTTAGCCCCCAACCCCCTCACCCGATCCCCCAATTTTTATACCGACCAAGACGGTCAGATGGATCCGCAATACGATGCCGATCAAGCCAAGGAATGGCTGCGACAAGAGGCGTTTTCGCCCTATTTTTTATTGAATGCTACGGCAGGAAAATCTTGGCGTATAGGAAGCCATTACACAGGGTTCTTTCTAAGCGTTCAAAATTTGTTAAACACGTTTTATAAAACCGGAGGATACGAACAGGGTCGTAATGCCAACTATCGGAGTTTTGTAGAAGATCGCGCCCGTAGTTTTCCGCTCTTTTCACCTAAGTACTGGTGGGGACGCGGCACCACCTATTTCACCACATTTTATTATCGTTTTTAATCATGAAAACACCAATTACTTTTTTGCTCCTCACAATTTTGAGTTGTGCACCTCCTCAAAACTTTGAAATTCCAGAACATCAACTTGAAGTTCCCCAACCGACCACCCAACTGCAAGCGATTGCTGAGCGTGTGGCACAAAGTCCTTCTGGTTTTGTCCATTTTGGTTTAGAGGAAGAAGATTTATGGGTAGCTGCCTATGTGAGCAGTAGCGATGCCGGAGGAAATTTTTATAAGGAATTATACGTTCAAGATCAAGCCGAAAATCCGCAACCGGGGGTGCGTTTATTGTTGGATCAAACGAGTTTGTATACGGTCTATCCGCCGGGTCAGAAAGTCCTAATTCGCCTCAACGGTTTGGGTGCAGGAAAAGAACAGGGAATCTTATCGCTGGGTACCTATGAAGCCGATGGGGTGGGGGTTTTGCCCAAAGCGCAAATAGAACATCAGCTTTTTCGGACTGAGGAACAGCTTCCCATACTTCCAAAATCGATTCGTATGGGTGCAATCCACCCCAATCATATTGGCCTGTGGGTTGCCTTTGAACAGGTTCAATTTGCCCAAAGTGAGGTAGGAAAATCGTTTTCTGGCGAGGCCTTCGATGAATTTGAAGGCGAACGTCAACTCTTGGCGTGTTCGGATTATTATTCTCTTTTTTTGAGTAGCAGCACTTTTGCCAAATTTAAATCGCTGGAACTACCTAGTCTTTCCGGAAGGGTGCAGGGGATATTGACACGCGATTTTTACAACGACAAAAACATCCTCAAAATCAATAGTACTGCAGATATTGATTTTCAAGACAATCGTTGCGATCCTCCTTTTGGAGAAAGTTTTGAAACGGCTCCCTTGGGAAAATGGGAGGGAGCGGGTTGGTTCAATAGCATTGAAAAGGGGAGTGTCTATTGGCAAGTGATGGAAGATGAAAACACCTTGGGGCAGTCCTTAACCATTGGCTCTTATCGATCGGGAGACTCAAGCTCGGTATGTTGGCTGATTCTTCCTCCATTTGATCTTTTGGGCTATAGTCAACCCCAATTTCAATTTCGCAGTTCTTCTCAGTTTGGCGATAAAGCGGAGTTGGAGGTCTTATACAGTTCGGATTTTATGGGAGATTCACAGCGTTTGGATAAAGCAACATGGAAACCACTAAACGCCACGATTGCCACCCCAGGAACCGATGATTTGCGATGGGTTGAGTCAGGAAGAATTTCATTGAAATCTTTGGGGCCAAAAATACATATCGCATTTCGTTACACGGGAAGCGGAAAGGCCGCCTCCGACGGCACATTTAAATTGGATGATTTTTACTTTTTTGATTTACAATAAACCTATTTAACAGCAAAAAAGATGTCCGTAATCAAATCATTTGGTGCGGTATCCAGAGGGCTATTTCGATAAATTTCGAAGGCAGGAATTTTTTTATTGAGTTTAAAAACTTTCGCTCTTTGATACATAAGTTGTGCCGACCAAGCATTGCCCAAATGTTCATATGGACCTCTATGACGCACCACATGCGCTTTTAATTCTGGAATCACACCGGAAATAAACGGAGGCTCCAACGACTCAGGCAAACGATGCACCGGAAAAGCAGCGGTATAGCGGGCGTGATCTTTTACAGGATTAAAATCGTGGTAGATTGTAAATGAATCTCCTGCCTTTAAATCCGCATAATTTTCTTCGATATAAGCCATCAATGTTCCAAAATCTGTAGCCATTTTGGGGCCCAACTCGCAGAGCCTGCACTGGGTTTCAATTCCAATATAGGGCATTTCAGGAAGGGACTCAAGGTTTCTAAACTCCAATTGAGAATGTACTTTTCCATCTTCGCACAAGTTTTTTAAAAGTTTTAGCCCCCGTTCATAATCCATCCCTATAAAGATTTCCATCGATTTTTTCATCCAAAAAAGAAAGAAGGGTAGCTGACTGTCCATTTTCCAAGTCACTTCGGTGGTTCCCTTATCCTCTGTCAAATGAAAGGTAGTTTTCGCTTTTGATTTCCAAGGTTTAAAAAATTGGAGGTCACAAAGGAGGGCTTTGTTTTCTTGTTCCTCTTCAATGCGCATGGCGCCGCTTCCGGTGATTTTTCCCTCCCAAGAAAAATACTTCCCGTCTTGTTGAACTTCTACATGGGTCTGGGGTTCAACGATCAACCAAGGGGACCATTTGGGCCAAAAATGAAAGTCGTTTATATATTTAAAAACAGCATCCGCTTTTTTGTGAATTTGTATGGTTTTGATGATTTGGAATTTTGGCATGCTAATAAAATTTGGGTTTTTTAAAAATTAATCAAAAATTTTAGGAATGTAATTGTAGGTTAGTAAATCCAATTCCCCTTCATAGTAGGATCGAATTTTTTTCCTATTTTCATTGAGCAAATCCATTTGAATGATGGTTACTTCTTGTCGATGGGAAACCGTCATTTTTCCGGAAAGCAAGGCTGTTCCTTCATAATCAAAATAACGTCCTTCCACTTTATTTTGATCAAAATCAGTGGTGTAAAAACCAACAGCAAGATCACGGACTGCATAAGGGGGTCGGAGGTTTACAAAATAGGTGCCGTCTTCCAATCGGTTTTCGGTATTGGAACAGGTGACCAGTCCCATCAGGGCACCAGCGCCTTTTAGAAGAAGATCTCCATTGGAATCTTGATCAAAACGAATGCCTTGGGTAATAAACACCACAACCAAAAAATGCCCTTCGTAGAGCGAAGTAGTAGGGTCGCGTCCGAAATCGGTGAGTCCAGCATCGGAAATGCTGTATCTCCCCCCATCGATTTCAAAATAATTATCAGGAGCGGAAATATTGCTGTTGTCAGAACAACGAAAGAAAAGGAAACTTAAAAAAAGGAGGACACCGTAGGTTCTTGTTTGCACTGAAATAAAGATTTGATCTTTAAAATTAAAAAATTTTAATTAATTGTATTTAATTTTTCGCAGAATCCGTTGGGTGTCTTTGTAGGCTTGAAAATAATTTGTTCCATAAGCCTTTAAAATGGGTTTTGATCGTTCCAATTGGTCTAAGGCTTCGGGAATTTCATTTAAATAACAAAGCATACAATGGGAAGGCAATTGGAGTAAGTTTTCTTCCTCTCGAGCGTTGAGCTTCAGATTATTTTCAATTTTATCCAATAGTTTTTGATGTGTAGTGAATAGGTGTTGCAAGTTTTTTTTGTCGAGTTGAGGAGGTTTGAAAAGTAGGTTGCTGTTAATTTGATAGGCTCCATTTTCTAAAAAAGTAATGGTGAGTGCTTCAAGGGGGAAAAAACGAAACTGCTCCGAGATTCCCAAACGCACGTATTCGGTAATGATAAATTCACTCTTTGTCCATGCAATTTCAACCTCGTCCAAAGTGGAATAAAAAAGTTTGACTTGTTCGTTAATCAATTCTATATCAACCCGAGAATAATAGATTCCGGATTTCACTTTTTTCTCTATTCCCGCCCAACACACCACAAAACTTTCTTTAAAAACCAAGTAATTGGCTTGTACCTCATCTTTGTGATTGCTCAGAAAATCCACCACCCCATCCAAGGTGAGTTGGATATTGTTTTGGGCATGCTTTTCGATATGCTGCACGGTGGTCGCATTGGAGGGATCTACCCTAAAATCTGCACTCGTGCGTTTTGAAACGCTACCAATTCTCACAAAGCGATTTCCTTGCTTAAATTTCCAAATATTTTTGAGTAAAGAAGTGACTGCCGTGGTGGGTTTGATCGTGACCAATCCTACAACTTTGCCTTTGGGAAGTTGCGGAAAAGGAATATTTTCATACAAAACATCGGGAGGGTTGATCAAATAGGCATTGATCAAATTTTGAATCTTGCTGTCATCAAAAAAATCCACTCCAACGATTTTATTTTCCTGGTCTTCAACGCCAATAACCAAATAGGAATTATTGTGCGGATTGCTGTTGGATAAGGCACAAATATGTTTTAAAAATTTAGCTTTTCCTTCTTTGTTGTCCAAAGTGATTTTTAGCTTTTTGTCATAAAAACTATTTTCGTTATTGTGCGCAAGAAGGGCTTTAACAAGTAGGCGTTTGTTTATCATTTTTTTCGGTGAACAACGGTGGCATTGGCTTGTTGAGTAGGCAGCAAAACAAGATCGGCAACATTGACATGAGCGGGGGTAGAAGCCATATAAAAAAGGGCGTCTGCAACATCTTCAGCCACCAAAGGAGTAACGCCTTCATACACGGCCTCTGCGCGACTTGTATCGCCTTTGAAGCGCACTTTGGAAAATTCCGTGTGCACCATGCCCGGATGAATGGTGCCCACTCGAATTCCAAAAGGGTTGAGGTCGATGCGCAGCCCTTGAGAAAAAGCATCTACGGCAAATTTGCTGCTGCAATAGACACTGCCTTTGGGATAGACTTCTTTTCCGGCAATGGAACCCAAATTGATAATATGCCCGCTTTTTCGATCCACCATTTGCGGAAGGACGGCTTTGGTGACATACATCAATCCTTTTACGTTGCTGTCTATCATCGCATCCCAATCGTCCAAGGAAGCCGTCTGCACGGGGTCGAAACCATGCGCATTCCCGGCATTGTTGATCAAAAGGTCAATCGCTTGAAACGCCGGTGGAAGCCCTTCAATGGCTTTAAAAACGGCTGTTTTATCGGCGACATCAAAGACCAAGACATGGACGGGAGTGGACAATGTTGCTGCAAACGCCTCCAGTATTTCTTTTCTACGACCACATAAAATCAATCGCGCACCTGCGTCACTCATTTTTTGGGCGGTTGCACGTCCAATGCCGCTTGTTGCTCCCGTGATCAGTACCGTTTTATTTTCCATTGTTTATAGTTTCGTTTTACGTTTATTTCTAAGGGACGGGTTTGCCCAAACTGGCTTCCAGCAGCAGGAACCAATCTTGGATATCGAGAGGGATGTTGACGGCATCGATAAAGGCTTGCATCCTGTTGGGGTTGGTAGTTCCCACAACGGGATGGATAGGTGCCGGGTGTTTCAGCAGCCAAGCGATTAAAAGTTGTGCTTCGGAGCATTGATATTGATCACAAAGAACAGTCATCAGGGTAGCGATGCGTTGCTGTGCAGGGGTTTTCTTTTTAAAGTAATTTCCCAAAGCTCCCCAGGCCATGGCTTGAACCCCGGAACTTCGCATAGCGTCTAAAGTACCGTCAAATATGGGTTCGCTATGTGTTAATGAACATTCCAATTGATTCCATGCGATCGGAAGGGCTTGTTGCAAAAGTATCAATTGTGAGGAAGTAAAATTTGAAACGCCAATGGCTTTTATTTTGCCCTCTTTTTTCAAAGCGTTGAGGACTTCAGCAATTTCATGCACTTCCATCAAGGGGCTGGGGCGATGCAAGAGCAGCAAATCCAAATAATCGGTTTGTAAATAGTTGAGTGAATTTTCAACGCTCATGCGAATATGCGCCTTGGAATAGTCGTAATGCTGCACCTTCAACGGTCGGGCATCGCAAGGAAGTTGAATACCACATTTTGAAATAAATTGAACCTGCGATCGATCAATGCTGCTTTCTGAAAAGGCCGCCCCAAAAGCAGCTTCAGTAGTGTAGTGCCCATAGATGTCGGCATGATCAAATGTGCTGATTCCCATTTCGACGTTGGCCTCCATATAGGCAGTCATTTGACGCTTGGAAAAAGCACTACCCCACACCCCCCAAGTCATAGTTCCGGAAATAATTCTTGAAAACTGTTGCATTTGAATAAAAAAATCTATTTTAACCTCTAAAATAAGAACTATTGATGGCTTGGAATCGTTCCCTACAATCAATTTTTAACCAATTGTTAACAGCCGAGGAAGAATAATTTTTACATTTTTGCTATCCAAAAAAAAGAAAAAAATTCATGGAAAATAGTACTGAAAATACCATTGACATAAAAGCCATAAACGCTAAAATTGAAAAAGAAAGTGCTTTCATAGACTTACTAACTATAGAAATCAACAAAGTTATTGTGGGTCAAAAACACATGGTAGAACGATTGCTGATTGGACTGCTGGGAAGAGGACATGTGCTGTTGGAAGGGGTTCCTGGGCTTGCCAAAACATTGGCCATCAACACCTTGAGTCAAGCCGTCAAAGGAAGCTTTAGTCGTATTCAGTTCACCCCCGATCTGCTTCCTGCAGATGTAGTAGGAACGATGATTTACAACATCAAGGAGAATGATTTCTCAATTAAAAAAGGACCCATATTCGCCAATTTTGTTTTGGCAGACGAGATTAACCGAGCTCCGGCTAAAGTACAATCGGCACTCTTAGAGGCCATGCAAGAAAAGCAAGTAACCATTGGGGATACTACTTTTAAGCTCCAAGCCCCCTTTTTAGTAATGGCTACGCAAAACCCAGTAGAGCAAGAGGGAACCTATCCCTTACCGGAAGCTCAGGTGGATCGATTTATGCTGAAAACCGTCATTGACTACCCAAAAATTGATGAGGAGCAATTGATTGTTAGAAACAACCTCAACAATGCAAATACCAAAGTACAATCGGTGGTGTCCACCAAGCAAATTCTCAGCGCACAAGAAACAGTTCGGGAGGTTTATATGGACGAAAAAATTGAAAAATATATTTTAGACCTCGTTTTTGCGACCCGTTATCCCGAAAATTATCACCTCGAGAAGATCAAACCACTCATTAGCTTTGGAGCTTCTCCGCGGGGAAGTATTAATTTGGCTACGGCTGCCAAATGTCATGCGTTTTTAAAACACAGAGGCTATGTGATTCCGGAAGATGTTCGCGCCGTAATCTATGATGTGCTACGCCACAGAATTGGACTTACCTATGAAGCCGAAGCGGAAAATGTAACTACAGAAGACCTCATCAGTCAAATCATCAATGAGGTAGAAGTACCCTAGTAGTTTTCATATCCGTTCACTATATAAGAAGCATTCCGTATTATGGATACCAAAGAGCTATTAAAAAAAGTTCGAAAAATCGAAATCAAAACCCGTCGCTTAAGCGATCATATTTTTGGTGGAGAATATCACAGTACGTTTAAGGGAAGAGGGATGACGTTTAGCGAAGTTCGTCAATACCAATACGGAGATGATGTGCGCGCTATTGATTGGAATGTAACAGCACGCTACAACGAACCCTTTGTTAAAGTTTTTGAGGAAGAACGCGAGCTCACCATGATGTTGGTGGTGGATGTGAGTGGTTCAGAAATGTTTGGAACGCAAGATCAATTCAAACGAGAGATCCTTACCGAAATTGCTGCTACCTTGGCTTTTTCAGCCTTACAGAACAACGACAAAGTGGGGGTACTCCTTTTTTCAGATCAAATAGAACTCTTTATTCCGCCCAAAAAAGGAAGGTCTCATGTTTTGCGGATTATTCGTGAGCTCTTGGAATTCAAACCAATAAGTACACGCACCAATATCAGTGTGGCACTGGAGTTTTTGTCGGGCATCTTAAAAAAGCGCGCCATTGTATTTTTATTGTCCGATTTTATGGACACGAATTATGAGAAAACCCTCCAAATTGCTTCCAAAAAACACGACCTTACGGGGATTAGAGTATACGATGCCTTGGAAGAAGACTTGCCTAATATTGGAATAGTACCCATGCGCGACGCCGAAACGGGAGGGATTCAATGGGTAGATACCCAATCTAAAAAGTTACGCCAAAACTACATCAAACATTATTTGGAACAGGTGAAGTACTTTGAAACGCTTTTTAAGAAAAATGGAGCGGGAACTTTGAGTTGTCGGATTGATGAAAGCTATGTTAAAAAACTGTTGAGCTATTTTAAAGCACGCCTATAAAATGAAAAAAGCAGGACTTATTTTTGGGTTTTTATGGAGTCTGTGGAGCTATGCTCAGGACGATGCAGTTTTGAATGTAGCAGTGGACACCACCACCGTCAAAATCGGGGCGCAGTTAAATTATACCCTTCAAGTTAAGGCAGACAGTACGGCCCAAGTGGTTTTTCCTGAGCAGCCGCTTTTTGCTCCTTTTGAACTGTTGGAGGAGTCCCCCATCGATACGCTTCGCACGCAGGCTCATTTTTTATACACTAAAAAATACGCCCTGATACAATTTGACTCTGGGAATTATTTCCTCCCCCAACAGCAGGTGTTGGTGAATGGATTTTCCAAAATTGCAGATATTATTCCAATACGTGTCAACACTGTTGAAGTCGATACGCTAAAACAAAACTTGTTTGAAATCAAACCCTTACAGGAGGTTAAAAAGAATTACGATGCCTTGATTTCCCAAATTCTTTGGGGATTATTGATCGCTTTTTTGTTGATTGGAAGCCTGTACACCTATTTGTTCCAAAAGCGCAGAAAAGAATTAAGAGCCCAAGAAAAACCCCCTTTTGAAAGAGCGATTGAAGCCTTGAAAGCCCTGGAAAATGAAGCTCCTCAAGATCAAGAGGCCTTTAAGGATTATTATTCGCGATTGACCGATGTGGTTCGACGCTATTTAGAAGAAGACGCCAAAGTCGATGCCTTGGAAAGCACGACCAACCAATTGGTGTTAAAATTGGAAATGCTGCGAGATGCGGGGGAACTTACCCTTGAAAAACAAACGATCAAAAGGCTGAAAAATGTCCTTGAAAATGCGGATTTGGTCAAATTCGCCAAATCTGTGCCGGAGTTTGGAATGGCAAAACAAGATCGAATTGTGGTAGAGGGAGTAGTTATTGAAACCAAAGAGGTATTGCCCGAACCCACCGAAGAAGAACTTCGAGAACAAGCCGCCTATAAGGAAATGATGCTCAAAAAGCGTCGTAAAGAACGTCTTATTTGGGGCGTTTCTGGCGTGGGTCTATTACTTGTCATTGGGCTCATCTCCAGTATGTTGGTCTATGGATTCCATCCGGTGAAAGACACTTTGTTCCGATATCCCACCAAAGTAATGTTGGATGCCAACTGGGTAAAAAGTGAATACGGGACACCTCCCTTGCGTTTGGAAACCCCGCAGGTGTTGGAACGTCTTCCCAGCGACGACTCTACCGTTAAGGAATTTGTGATGGGCAATTTTGACGCTCCTTTCTATGTGAGTGTGCGTTTCGATTTTCCCAAGCCATCCCAGGCCGATTTGGCAGCTCCGCAGCAAGATCCTAAAGAGGCCGATTTGGAAAAAGGAAAACAATTGGTGGCTGCCATCATTTCCAATTTTGAGTCGCAGGGGGCCGTCAATATTTTAATTAAAGACGATGCAGTGACACTCCCCTCGGGATTGCCGGTGGCAAAACTCTATGGAACCTTGGATTATCCTCGAAAAGGAGCCGAAGAACGGATCAGAAGTTATTACAATGCCTTGCTCTTCACTTTTGAAGAAGGGACCATTATTGTCACCCTGATGTACGAAAAAGAAGATCGCTATGCTCCCGAAATAGAGCGTAGAATCATTAATAGTTTGGAACTTATAAAAGAATTATAATCGTGTTTGAAGGAATCTATTTTGCGAATCCCAACTATCTGTGGTTGTTTTTGGTGCTTCCTTTGCTCATCGCTTGGCATCTTTTGACCTGGCGAAGAAACCAAGCCAAACTCAAGATTTCTTCACTCCAGGGATTTGGGTCTAAAAAGACACTGCGTTTGCGGTTGCGCCCTTTGTTGTTTGTTTTTCGGTTATTGTCCCTTGCATTGCTCGTTTTAGCCATTGCTCGTCCACAAACGGTGGACATTTCCACACGTACCAAAACCAACAAGGGGATTGACATTGTTATGGCCATAGATGTTTCTTCCAGTATGTTGGCGCAGGACTTAAAACCAGATCGCTTGACAGCACTCAAACGCGTGGCGGCGACCTTTATCAACGACCGGATTTCAGACCGGATTGGATTGGTGGTTTATGCTGGAGAAAGCTATACCAAAACCCCCATAACAAGTGATAAAAGCATTGTGCAATCTTCGCTGCGAGAAATTTCCTATCAAGGACTGATCGAAGATGGAACAGCGATTGGCATGGGATTGGCGACTTCAGTTAATCGATTAAAAGACAGTCGTGCCAAAAGTAAAATCATTATTTTGCTCACCGATGGAGTGAACAATTCAGGCTTTATTGACCCTAAAATTGCTGCGGAATTGGCCGTGGAATTTGGCATCAAAACCTACACCATCGGCCTAGGAAGCAACGGAACCGCGCGCGCCCCCATAGGAATTCGCCCCGACGGAAGTTTTCAATACGGCATGACTATGGTAGAGATCGATGAAGCCTTGCTCAAAGAAATTGCCTCCGCCACTGGAGGGCTCTATTTTAGAGCTACCGACAACAAAAAGTTGGAGGAAATCTACGACGAGATCAACAAGTTGGAAAAGTCCGATGTAGAAGAATTTAAATATTATAATTACGAAGAAAAGTATCGATATTTAGTCCTTTTGGCCATGGGATTACTTTTCTTGGAATGGCTTTTGCGGCACACCCTCTTTAAAAGTTTTATCTAAATGTATCAACTCGACGCACCCCTATACAGCTATTTGTTTGCACTGCTCCCCGTGTTGTGGCTTGGATATCTCTTGTTTTTACGATGGAGAAAAAAAATCCAACAGCAGTTTGCAGCCTCACATTTGTTGGACGTATTGAGTCCCGACCGTTCTCGATTTAAACCGAATTTAAAATTGATTTTGTTGAGTTTGGCACTCTTGTTCATGGTTTTTGGATTAATCAACCCCAAAATTGGGACGCAATTGGAAACAGTCAAACGAGAGGGAGTGGATATCGTTTTTGCCATCGATGTGTCCAAAAGCATGTTGGCCGAAGATGTTGCGCCCAACCGTTTGGAAAAATCGAAACGATTGGTTTCAGCACTCTTGAACCAATTGGCAAGTGATCGAGTGGGAATCATCGCCTATGCTGCTCAAGCAGTACCGCAGCTCCCGATTACCACGGATTATAGTGCTGCCAAAATGTTTTTGCAAGCACTCAACACCGATATGTTGTCTTCTCAAGGAACCGCTTTGGACAGTGCCATTGATTTGGCGGCAACTTTTTTTGATGACGAAGACCAAACCAATCGGGTGATTTTTTTAATTTCTGATGGAGAAGACCATTCTGAAGATGCCCAAAATGCAGCGGCACGGGCAGCAGAATTAGGGATTAAAATCTTCACTTTTGGTGTAGGAACTGAAAAAGGGGCACCCATACCTTTGAAACGCAATGGAGTCGTAGAATCCTATAAAAAAGATTTGGAGGGCGAAGTAGTCATCACCAAACGTAATGCCGAAGTCCTGGAGGCCATTGCCAAAGCCACTGAAGGTGCTTTTCAGGATGGGAATCAAACCCAAGCCGTTTTAGACTTTGTCTCCGAGGAGCTTAAAGCCATGGATAAAAAGGAATTTGAAGCAAAAAAATATGTCACCTACAAGGATCGTTTCCAAGCTTTCTTGATTGGGGCTTTATTTTTATTGGTATTAGACTTATTTTTGTTTGAGACCAAAACCAAATGGGTACAACGATTGAATTTGTTTAATGAAAACAATAACAATGCATAAAGGATCAATAATTATCAGTGTTTTGATTTTTTCGACCTTGGCATGGGCACAGGATTCGAAAATAGACAATCGTATTTACGATGGCAACAAAGCCGTTGAAAAGGAAAATTATGTCGCTGCTGAAAAATCGTATCGAGAAGCACTTTCATTGGCACCGGAAAAAACTGCGGCACTTTTTAATTTGGGCAATACACACTTTCAGGATGAAAAATATGACGAAGCCTCCCAACGTTTTTTTCAAGCTCAAAAAGTGGCTTCCTCTAAAGATGAAAAACACCGAGCCTTTCACAATTTGGGCAATGTGTTTATGAAGGAAAAGCAATACCAAAAAGCGGTTGAGGCATATAAAAATGCTTTGCGGAACAATCCCAACGACGAGGAAACACGCTACAATTATGCCCTAGCCAAGGAGTTGCTAGACAATGAAGAACCGCCACAAGAGCAGGAACAGGACGACAATAAAGACAAGAAAGATCAGCAGGATCAACAAGATCAAAACGAAGATCAGAAAGATCAAGAAGGGGATCAGGATCAAAAAGACAATAAAGATCAGGAGCAAAAAGGAGACGAAGGCGACCAGGAAAAAGATGAGGGTGAATCCAAAGAGGGAGACGAGCCCAAAGATGAGGAAAAAGATCAAAATCAAAATCCAAATCCCAACGATCAACAGCAAAAAGACCAGCCCCAAGCACCCCGCCAAGGGCAACTTTCTCCTCAACAAATTCAAAGTTTGTTAGAAGCCATGAACAATCAGGAAAAATCGGTTCAAGACAAGGTAAATGCCAAGCAAATTCAAGGCGTTAAAACCCGTGGAAAAAAAGACTGGTAAGCGATGTTTAAAAACAGTGTCATTCCATTTTACTATTTCGCCCTCCTTCTTTTTACGGTAGGGTCGCTTTCGGCACAAATTAGTTTTGAAGCCAAAGTGAGTAAAAAACGTTTGGGATTGAATGAACGCTTGCGCGTAGATTTTGTGATGAACGAAAACGGCGACAATTTCCAACCTCCCAATTTTTCCGGATTTCGGGTGGTGAGCGGACCTCAACAATCCGTCAGTAGGTCATGGATGAATGGGGTTCGTAGTTTTTCAAAAACCTATACCTATTTCCTTACTCCCAACGCCAAGGGGATGATCACCATCGGTCAAGCGGAAATGACGTTTAGTGGAGAAGTGTATAAAACCTCCCCCATTTCGATAGTAGTGACCGAAGCAGTAAAAACACCCAATGATCCCAATAATATTGATTATTTAACCGATGATAACATTCATTTAGTTGCCGAAATTTCTAATGATCGACCCTATTTAAATGAAGGCATTACGGTGATTTACAAATTGTACTATCGCAATCCGATCAACTTGCAGGACGTTCAGGAAATGGAAAGCCCCAATTTTTCCGATTTTTGGAATCATATTATTAAAATTGGCAAGGCACAAATCAATCCTCGCGGCAGTTATAGAGGAGAACCCTACAATGAGGTGGTATGGCGAAAGTCGGTACTTTATCCCCAAAAGACAGGCAAAGTCACTTTGGAACCTCTTACCTTAAATTTGAGTATTGGAGTACCTTCCAATCGCAGGGATTTATTTGGAAATCGGGTTTATCAACAAACTCAAAAAACAGTCACTACAGGAAAAAAAATCATCAACGTCAAACCCCTGCCGGAAACCAATCAGCCCGAAGGATTTCAGGGCGCTGTGGGACAATTTGATTTCGACCTTATTTTGGACAAAGACGCTTTGAAAGCTTCTGAATCTTTTCAAGCCAAAATAAAAGTGAGTGGAAAGGGAAATTTAATTTTATTTGAGCTTCCCAAACTGACAGTCCCCAATACGCTTGAAATCTACGAACCCGAACGCATTGAAAATGTGACCACCAAACTCTCTGGCATGCAGGGCAGCGTGGAGGAAATTTACACCATCGTACCGCAGTTCCAAGGAAAGTATCCCATCCCGATCGTTAAGTTCAGCTATTTTGACCCCAAAGAAGAACGCTACAAAACAATGGATTCACAAAAACTGATCGTGGATGTGTTTGAAGGACCCCTGGCTTCGAATGGCGCCAACAACGCTGTGGATGAAGTCTCCCGAATTTTAGTCAATCCCACGGAGGATTCCTTCCGATTCATCAAATTGGATACTGCATTGACCTTCATCAATGTGCCCAATTTTTGGCTGAGTACTCGGTTTTGGGGCTTACTCTTGCTCCCTTTTGGATTGATCGTTTTGGCCTTGGTTTTGAAAAAATGGGTGTTCAGCAGAACCGAAGATGTGATGAATTCCAAGCAGCGTCGGGCGCAACAGTTGGCACGTAAATACTTGAGTTCTGCCAAAAAAACCATGGGTCAGCAAGTAGCTTTTTATGAGGCCTTGGAAAGAGCACTGCACAATTATCTCAAGGCCAAGTTAAAAATAGAAACTTCGGAAATGAGTAAACCCAAGATATTGAGCTTACTTGAACAGAAAAAGGTAGCCAGCCAAACGGCCAAAACCTATATTTCTATCCTTGAAAATTGTGAATTGGCACGCTATGCTCCCGGAGCTACGGTCCAAATGAAACAAGATTTCGACAATGCTAGTGATATTATTGCTCAAATAGACAAACAGCTATGATGTACACCGCTTTACATTTCCAAAGAACAGTTGGCAAAACACTTTTAGGCTTGGTCGTACTGTTTTTATTTACTTCGCACACCCTTTTGGGGCAAACCTCTATGGGGCCTGTTTTTGAGGAGGGCAATGCGGCCTATAATGAAGGTGATTTTGGGAAAGCCGCGACGCTCTATGAGCAAGTCATCAAAATGGGACAACACAGCGCAGCACTTTATTACAATTTGGGGAGTGCCTACTATAAATTAAACAAGGTGGCTGAAAGTATTTATTATTTTGAAAAAGCCAAACGTTTGGCTCCCAATGATGAGGACATTCGGGTCAATCGTGCATTTGCTCAAAATATGACCATCGATGCCATTGAAGTGCTTCCCACTTCTCAACTTAAAACATTGCAAAACAGGGTCTTTAGTGCCCTTTCCTTAGAATCTTGGGCACTGTTAACCGTGCTATTGGCATGGTTGCTTTTGGCTGCTATTGTTGCCTATCTCACCTTCCGATCTTCGCGCAGCAAGCGTAATTTTTTTGCCCTTGCAATGCTCTTCATCGTTGGTTTTATCGGAAGTTTTTCTATTGCCATGAGTATCTACAATCAACAAGAGGAAACGGTTGAGGCCATTTTATTTTCTAAAAAAGTGGAGATTCGCTCCGAACCCAATGAGCGCAGTGAAATATTGTTTTTATTGCATGAAGGCACCCAATTACAAGTGTTGGATGAACTCCAAGAGTGGCAAAAAATTAGAATTGCAAACGGATCTGAAGGTTGGATTAAAAATGGAAGTATACGGCGGTTGGATGCCCCCAACTAACCAACTGATCCATATTTTTCAGAGCGTTGCTTTGAAAGACCCAATCAAAAACCAAACTTCCGATCTTTAAAAGCATGGGATAAAACGTTGAGGTCTCAATGATTTCAAGGGAAAAGAAGGTGATGTATTCCGAAATATTTTCAAACAACAGCACAAAAGCAGCGAGCAGGAGAATAAATTTTAATCCTCCAAAAGCAGCTCCCAGCAATTTGTTCAACCCGCCCAAGGCAACCAAGTTCAGTGCTTTAGTAAGCATTTTGGCAAGTAGGCTGATGGCGTAAACAATTAAAATAAAAAGTAAGATAAAACTTATGGTTTGTATCCATTTGGGATTCCAATCCACCCATTGCGTCAAAAAAGCACTCATCAAATTTGAAAAACGAAAGGCTCCTAAAATTCCCAAAACCAAGGCAATCAATCCGGCAACCTCCAAAACAAGTCCTTTGAAGAGGCCTCTAAAAACACCAATAGCGAAAAGGATAAGTATGGCAATGTCAAGTCCATTCATTTTGCCAAAGTACATTTTTTTTGGAATTTGGATACGCCTTTTTAGGACATTGAAATAAAAAATAATTTTTTGAATGTTTATAGGAAGCGACTCTTTCGGAAAACTTTTTTTCAGGAGATAAAAATGTACCTTTGCGGCATGCAAAAAAGCACACGTGATCCACAACTCAAAACACGATGGGAAAACCTCATTGCCACCCTTAGTGAGCGTTTTTCCGACGGGGCGGATATGGAAGTGGAAGGCATCTTGTATTTGATTGGCTTACAAGCCTCGGGCAAGGTGCATAAACGATTAAAAAAAGACGATAATGTCAACCTCATCCACATTGGAATTTGTACGGTTTTAGAACCCTATGGGTATTATCGATTTGATTGTTACGACGAGGAGGGCTGGCCCCATTTTGAACTTATAGAAAACCTTCCCCACCTTAAAGCAGGTGAACAGAGTTTGTTAATGAAACAAGCTATAGTAGAATACTTTTTGAAGGAGGGGGTAATTTCATAAAACTACTTTATTTTTGTCCTATGATAGATGCTGTAAAAGAACACCTCGAAAAAGTTACTGCTTTTGCCTCCTCCGATCCGCAGGAAGTGGAGCAATTTCGTATTGAATATGCCGGAAAAAAAGGAATTCTCAACGCCCTTTTCGCAGCTTTCAGGGAAGTGCCCAACGAAGAGAAGAAAGCATATGGACAAGAACTGAATGTATTGAAAACAGCCGTTGCCGAAAAAGTGAAGCACCTTCAAGCCCAGTCAAAGCAACAGCATTCCAATGCGCTGTTGGGCGACATCAGTCGTCCGGGATTTCCACTTGCTATGGGCAATCGACATCCCCTTTCGGTGGTGAAGAACCGGATCATCGATATTTTCACACAGATTGGTTTTACGATTTCCGAAGGGCCTGAGATTGAAGATGATTGGCATAATTTTACAGCCTTGAACTTACCGGAGCATCATCCCGCCCGAGACATGCAGGACACTTTTTTTATTCAAACGAATCCGGATATCTTGTTGCGCACACACACTTCGTCTGTTCAGGTGCGCCACATGGAAAACAATCAACCTCCCATACGCACCATTTCTCCGGGACGCGTTTTTAGAAACGAAGCCATTTCTGCCAGAGCACATTGTATTTTTCATCAGGTGGAGGGACTTTATATTGACAAAAATGTTTCTTTTATCGACCTCAAGCAAACCCTGCAATACTTTACCGAATCCCTTTTTGGAAACTCCAAAATCCGTTTACGACCCTCTTATTTTCCTTTTACCGAACCCAGTGCAGAGGTGGATATCTATTGGGGACTTGAGACCGAAATTGATTATCGCATCACCAAGGGGACAGGCTGGTTGGAAATCATGGGTTGTGGAATGGTAGACCCCAACGTTCTTAAAAATTGTGGAATCGATCCCGAGATATATTCGGGTTACGCCTTTGGATTAGGAATCGAACGGATTGCGATGTTGTTGTATCAAATTAGCGATATTCGTTTGTTTTTCGAAAATGATGTTCGCTTTCTAAATCAATTCAAAGGCACGCTTTAAGTCAGCTTTTGAGCCAAGTTCAATAGGACTTTTTTGGCCGCTGCCCCTTGGTAAAGGATGGTATATACCGCATCCAAAATCGGGGTTTTCATCATTTTTTTTAGCCGAATAGCATAGGCAAAATTACAAGCGTAATAGCCCTCTGCCACCATCTTCATTTCTAATTTTGCGGCTTCAACACTCAAGCCTTTGCCAATCAACACGCCCAATTTTCGATTGCGACTATAAGGCGAATAGGCGGTTACCAAAAGATCTCCCAAATAGGCAGAATGGGTGATGGGACTGGGACGCTTTCGAATTTTTCGAATAAAATAATCCATTTCTCGGAGGGAATTGCTAATCAAAACCGACTGAAAATTATCTCCGTAGTCTAGGCCATTGGCAATTCCGGCAGCCAGGGCGTAAATGTTTTTTAACAAAGCCGCATATTCGGTTCCCACCCGATCGGAAGAACGAACTGTTTTTACATAATCACAGGCCAAAAAGGCACTGGCGATGCGGGTGATCTTCCGTTGATTACTACTCAACGTCAAATAAGACAAGCGTTCAAGTGCAATTTCTTCCGCATGACAGGGCCCAGTAATAGTTCCCAATTGTCGTCGCCCTACTCCGTAATGATGAAAAAGGTGATCCCCCACCAAGCGTTGGGATTCCGGAACCATTCCTTTCGTCGCTGAAAAAATAATTTTGTTAGAGATTGGGGAGTTAATCTTTTGTAAGGCTTGTTCAATATATAGCGAAGGAGTTGCGAGAATCAACCACTGACTATGACGGACGACTTCATTGATGTCGGCACTCAAGGTCAATTGTTCCATTTTAAATTTTACTCCACGCAGATATTTGGGGTTACTGTGATGTTCCAACAAATATTTAATCGAAGATGGATTATGCACATACCAATGGACATGATGACCACTGTCTGTGATGATTTTTGTCAGGGCAGTAGCCCAACTGCCACTACCGATAATTCCAATTGAGGGTAGGTTTTGGCTCGTTAATTTACGAACAAATCTCAAGTTGTAGGGGTTTTAGATCCAGCTGCTCCAGGGAATACGACTCAACAAGAAAAGAAGACCGAGGCCGTAAAAAATCCCAATTCGAGAGAATTTTTTCCCTGAAGTAGTTTGTCTTTTGTGAAGCGACCAACCCATAGTAATAAGGATCAGTGCCAAAAGATTCATAGAGGGGTGTTCCACCAAATACAAGCGGGCAGAAGCATCACCCATAACGCCTTTCATTCCGAGTGCAGACCATTGGTCAAACCATGGCGATACAAAATAGAGTATCAGTCCGATGACAAGTTGTAAATGAGAGAAAATAAGGGCGAAAAGACTCAATCGAAGGTCGGTGGCTCCAAACTCCTTTTTCGCGAAAATTCCGCGGATAGCATTCAACAAGGCGAGCACCAACGTGATCAGCACCAAATAAGCAAAAAAAGAATGAATGGGTTTTAGTAGCGCATACATAGGATAAAAGTTTGTATAAAAATAATGTATTTTAAATAAGTACACCTTTTCTAAGGCATTTAAAAATTAGGGCATCAAAAAGCTTCTAAAGTTTTCTCGGTGAACAAATTTTACAGCAGCGTTATACGTTTCAGTAAAAGTCTTTGAGTTTTTCAATTTTGCATTAGGATTCCATTTAAATTCAAAACCACTAATTTGCCCAGACTGTTCTTCAACATAATCTATTTCTTTTTGTTGTTTGGTTCGCCAAAAATAGGAACTCGCCAAACTCTGGTGGTAGGCCTTCTTTTTGAATCGTTCGCTGATTAAAAAATTTTCCCAAAGTGCCCCTTTGTCAGAACGCTCTTCAATTGGATTAAAATTGCCGATCACACGATTTCGTATTCCAGTATCATAAAAATAAATTTTCTGATTCGTCTTTATTGCATTTCTCAAATTATTACTATAACTGGGCAATTTGAAGATAATACATCCTTGTATGAGCAGATTGATATAGCTGCTAATCGTGTTTTTATCAACACCAATCAATTGTGCTAACTCATTGTAGCTTACTTCAGCACCAATTTGTAAAGCGAGAGCTTTTACTAATTTCTCCAATACCTCTGGTTTTCGAATTCCTCCAAAAGCGAGAAGGTCTTTGTATAGGTAGCTATTCGTCAATTGGGTTAATATCTCAATTTCCGATCCAGGATTGTTGATCACATCGGGATACATTCCATACAATAAACGCAATTCCAATTGCTGTTGTGCTTTTACAAAACCAAGATGCTGTTCCAATTCTTCCCAAGCGGTAGGATAGAGGGCAAACTCCCATTTTCTACCCGTTAATGGTTCATTGATTTTATCATTTAATTCAAAGGCAGAGGAGCCACTGACCAACAATTGCACTGTTTTAAATTGGTCGGTAATAAGTTTTAATGTAATCCCTATATTTTCTATTCGTTGTGCTTCATCAATAAATACAATGGTGTGCCTTCCTAGGATACTTTTCAGCTCCTCGGTATTGGGTTGATTCAGCAGATTCCTAACGGATGGATCATCGCCGTTGAGAAATAAATGCGCTTTATTTTTTAATAAGGATTGAATCAAAGTTGTCTTTCCAACTTGCCTTGGTCCAATCAAAAGAATCGCCTTACCCGTATCTAATTTTTCAATTATTTTTTGTTCTAAAAATCTTTGAATCATGACTTTTGGTGATTATATTCACCAAAAGTTACTATTTTGATGTTTTCCTTACGCTTTATTTACTGGGTTATTAGAAAATCGATTAACTTTAAAATCAAAACCCCCCTTATGAAACCTTTCCTTTTAGCCTTAGCCCTTTTAGCACAAAGTTGTAAAGCACCTGTTTCCAAAAAAGCACTGCAAGAACCCACGTTTGGCATTGTCATTCATGGCGGTGCAGGGACGATTTTAAGAGCAAATATGACTCCCGAAATAGAAACCGCCTATCGAACGGTTTTGGAAGAAGCCATTCGCGCGGGTCATACGATTTTAAAGCAGGGAGGCAGCAGTCAAGAGGCGGTAGAAAAAACCATTCACGTAATGGAAAATTCCCCTTTGTTTAATTCAGGAAAAGGAGCTGTGCTTTCAGCTGAAGGCACCATTGCTTTGGATGCTTCTTTTATGGACGGAGCCACGCTGAATGCAGGTGCCGTTGCCGGAGTTCAGACCATTAAAAATCCGATTTCAGCGGCCATTCAGGTGATGAAAAATTCGCCACATGTAATGCTTTCAGGCAAGGGTGCCGATCAGTTTGCAAAAGAACAAGGCTTGGAGCTGGTGGATCCATCCTATTTTATTACCGAAAAACGGATAAAAGCGTTGGAGCGTGTAAAAGCTGCAGAAGCAAAAAAGGCGGGATCGGCCTTGCTGCATTCGGAAGAAATATATGTCAAACAGCAGTATATGGGGACCGTAGGCTGTGTGGCTTTGGACACGTCCGGAAATCTGGCAGCAGGCACTTCCACCGGTGGGATGACCAATAAAAAATGGGATCGGATTGGGGATGCCCCCATTATTGGTGCGGGAACCTATGCCAATAATGCTACTTGTGCCATTTCCGCCACCGGTTGGGGAGAATTTTTTATTCGCAGCGTTGTAGCGCATGACATTTCCGCATTGATGGAGTATAAAGGTTTATCTATTGGTGAAGCTGCCCGAATTGTAATCCATGAAAAAATGGGAGCATTGGGAGGTAATGGTGGTGTTGTTGGGATTGATCGACAAGGAAATATTGCCATGGAAATGAATTCTCAGGGAATGTACAGAGCCCACATGGATGCCGCTGGAAATCTTAGTGTAAAGATTTATCAAGACGAATAATGACCAAATTTGCTGTTGTTTTTGAGACGGAGTTAAATTCCTTAGCGGATGAAGACTACCTTATCTATGCCAAAGCAATGGAGGATCGGGTGGCCACAGCAAAAGGCTTCTTAGGAATGGAAAGCCATCGTTTTAAAAATGGTAAAGGAGTGACCATCAGTTATTGGGAATCCAAAACGGCCATTGCGGCTTGGGGCAAAGATCCGCATCATCAAAAGGCTCAAAACTACGGAAAGACAAAAGCGTATAAATCGTATACATTAAAAATGTTTGAAATTTTAACTTAAAATAAAGCAGCTTTATCACTCTATTTTAAGTTGCCAAACATTGATTTTCAGCTCGTTTTTGTGCTTTTTCTCTTTCTATTCCAAAAAAACTTATTTTTAGTAAATTTTATATTTATGAAAAAAGTCATTGTATTTGCAATCGCTGGTTTGCTGTTGGCATGCGGAGAAAAAACCCCCCAACAAGATCCGAACAAAGAAGAATGGATAGCACTTTTTAATGGGAAAGACCTGAGCGGATGGGACATAAAAATTGCGAATCGTCCACTCAACGACAATTATAAAAACACTTTTCAGGTGAAAGATAGTATGCTTCGAGTGGTGTATGACGAATACGAAAACTTTGACGATAAATATGGACACCTTTATTATGAAAAACCTTTTTCCTATTATAAAATCAGATTTGATTATCGATTTACAGGAGAACAAACTCCCGGAGGTGAAGCGTGGAACGTCCGAAACAGTGGGGTGATGTTGCATTCGCAATCGGCGGAAAGCAATGCTTTTGAACAACATTTTCCGGTTTCTATAGAAGTTCAGCTGCTCGGAGGACTTGGGGAAGCGAAACGTACGACCGCAAACTTATGTACGCCCGGAACAGCGGTCGTCTTCAACGAGGTGTTGGATTTTACGCATTGCATCAACTCCAGCTCAAAAACCTATCACGGCGACCAATGGGTGCATACCGAAACCCTCGTTATGGGATCGGAAAAGGTCATTCACATTGTGGAAAATGACACCGTATTGACCTACTCCCAACCTCAGATTGATGCCTCTTTTATCAGCAAAGCCAACGGGGGCGAAGATTGGGAGCGAATGGGAGTGACCAATAAAGAAATTTGGATTCCCAAAGCCGGTAATTTAATCGATACGGGTTATATTGCCCTTCAAGCCGAGAGCCACCCGATTGATTTTAAGAATATCGAAGTGCTGAATCTGTGCGGTTGTATGGATTCCAAAGCAAAAAATTATAAATCCTATTATCTAAAAGCGGACAATAAAAGCTGTATTTATTAAGCTGCTGAAGACTTACTTTTTTTGTGTTTGCTCTTCAATGGCAGCTTTTCGGAATTGAATAATATCTGCAATCAGGGCGAGGGGTAAATCTTTATCATTGGGAATCTGTATGGAACCCTTACCCGTTTTATAGTCTTTTAAAGCGGTTGCAAATTGAACATTAGTGGCAGGTAAAGCATAAAGACCAATATGTTTTTTTTGAGCGGCAAAATGAAGCAGGATTTTTCCTTGATATTTAAAAGTGGGCATGTCATAACTGATTTTTTCTTCCACTTCGGGCAAAGCGGAATGGACTAAATCACGAATCTGATGAAGTTTTTCCTGTAGGGATGGAGCCGCCAATGCGATGTATTCGGCTATGTTTGCCGCTTGGGTATGTTGATACATGGATTGTTCATTTTATGTAACTTAAAAATAATAAAAAGGGATGAAATGAATTTCAACAACATTTTAAAATTCATTATCTTACCTATATAAACACCACCGTGCATTCAGTTTTTGAACGAATTACCGCTGCTTTTCCTTGGATTGTGTCTATCGCTTCTGCGCTGGCACTTTGGCATCCGCCATTGTTTGTGTGGTTTCAAGGGAATTTAATCACGCTGGGTTTGGGGGGAATTATGTTGGGAATGGGTTTGACCTTGCAATGGAGTGATTTTAAGCAAGTGGCAAAAACGCCCCGCTGGATACTCACCGGAATTGTATTGCAATTTACGATTATGCCTTTGTTGGGTTGGGCACTAGGATATCTCTTTCAATTGCCCACTTTTTTTGCCGTCGGTCTGATTTTGGTGGCTTGTTGTCCGGGGGGAACGGCTTCGAATGTCATCGCCTATTTGGCCCGAGCGCATGTAGCCTTGTCGGTGTGTATGACAACTTTTTCTACCCTAGGAGCAATCGTACTCACCCCACTGATGATGGGTCAACTTTCGGGGAGTTATGTTGAGGTAGATGCCATGGGCTTGTTTTACAGCAGTCTAAAAGTGGTATTGTTTCCCGTGGCTTTGGGGGTGGTGCTCAATCGATGGCTCCCTCAGAAAACAGCAAAAATTTTACCCTATGCTCCCATGACCGCCGTTTTGTTAATCACGCTGATTGTAGCCAGTATAATTGGTCAAGGAAGAGACATCATCCTAAATTCGGGATTTCGTCTCTTGTTGGCACTGATGAGTTTGCATTTGCTCGGCTTTGTCTGGGGTTTTTTGATCAGTTATGTCGCCTTTAAAAACAAAGCCGTAGCCAAAACCATTTCCATCGAAGTAGGCATGCAAAATTCAGGTTTAGGAGTGGTTTTGGCACAAGAAAATTTTGCCAATCCCATGACCGCCATACCCGCCGCCATCTCCAGTTTGATACATTCGCTCTACGGAAGCTTTTTTGTCTTTTTCTTTAAAGATCGAGGAAAGTAAAGCTGTTTAATGCCATTATTCAACCATGAAAAAAATTTTGTTGTGCAGTTTGGGAAGTCGGGGAGATATGGAACCATTTTTGGCTTTGGGGCAGCAATTGAAAAAACAAGGCAATGCGATAGCTTTTTGTATGCCGGCGCAAATGGAGACTTTGGCGAAAGAAGTAAGCCCTCAATTTTTTCCGCAATCGGCGGCCTTTCTTGACTTAGTCAACAGTCCATCGGTTCGTGCCATTATCGGTCAGGTGGGGAGTGGCTGGTCGCGTATAAAAACAATACTGGGCCTTATTTCCAAAACCCGGCCCATACAAGAACAGCTCATTTTGGATCAAGAGGCTGCCGTCCTTGCCTTTGAGCCGGACAAAATAATTTTTCATATCAAATGTATTTACCCCTTGCTTTGGGGAATTCAAGGAAAGGGGGAAGTTTGCCTACTTTCTCCCATCCCCTGTATGGTGCACAGCGTAACACACGAACCCCATATTGGTTTTGGAAAACCAAGGGCTGCTTGGTGGAATCGGATGACCTATCGCTGGGCGACCTTTGCCTTGGTGCATCAATCCATTTTGGGCTATGGTAAGAAATTTATTAAAGCGAAAAAAATGAAGCTTGACGCAAAACGCATACATACGTTTATGCAAGAGCGGTTGGAAGTGCAGTACAGCATTTCGGAACAGCTTTTTCCCAAACCCAATTATTGGCCTTCCCAAGCTAAAATCACGGGTTTTTTACAACGTGATAACAGCGGTCAATTTCAACCTTCGGAGGCTCTAATGACTTTTTTAGGGCAGCACCCTGCTCCCCTTTATATGAGTTTTGGAAGTATGGTGAATGCACAACCAAAACAAGTGGGGAGCGATCTTTTGGCGGTTTGCGAACAGCTGCGCCAACCCATCATTATCAATACTTCTTGGGGTGGGATTGAACTCCCCAAATTACTTCCCAAATGGGTTTTTGTGGTAGAAGAGATTCCGTATGATTTTTTATTTCAGCATATAAAAGCGGTGATTCATCACGGTGGATCGGGAACGGTACACAATGCTTTCGAAGCCAGAAAACCCCAATTAATCATTCCCCACATTGCCGATCAATTTTTTTGGAGTCGAACACTTGTTCGTATAGGAGCAGCGGTGGAAGGATTTCCAATAAAAAAATGGTCGCAAGTACGTTTGAAAACTGCTTTGGAAGCTTTGTTGGAAAAAACAGCGTCCTTATAAGGTGCTCTTTTTTACCCCCGTAATTCGATAGATGGTGCCGTTGCTTTTGGTAAATATAAAAACCTCTCCCTTTTGATTTGTCCCGAATCGAAGATCGACCCGTTGGTTGGGATTCATGGCCGCCAAACTCGTTTTTTCACCTTTAAATTCAAGCCCTAAACCGTGAATGTTGGCTTGTTTTCCTTGTTCTATTGCGGTTGCATCAGCATAAAAAAGAAAGCCTCTAGGAATATCTCCAAAAAGGTATTTTCCCTTTAAATCGGGAATCAAATCACTGGTATAAACATAGCCCCCCGAAACGGCATTCCCTTCATCATGATCGTATTGCAAAACGGGTGGGATAAATGTGGAATCTGTTTCATCCACAGGATAGACCAATTCGGTATTGGCTTCTGGATCAAACAAAAAAGTTCCTTCGCGATGCGGCCACCCGTAATGTCCTCCTTTTTCACCCAAATTGACTTCTTCCACACTGTGCTGTCCAATGTTGGAAATCAACATTTTTTTGGTACCGCTGCGGTCCCAAGAGAATCGATGCGGATTTCGAAACCCCCGCGCCCAAATTTCGGGTAATCCCTCGTTGCCATCGGCAAAAGGATTGTCTTTGGGGATGCTGTAATTTCCGTTGGCGCTGTTTCCTTTTTCGGGTTGGATTCGCAATACACTCCCCCAGATACGATTGGGGTCGTCACAAAGGTAGGGATGCCCCGCCAGAGCGGCTCCTCCATCCCCCACACCCACATACAACATTCCGTAGTCAGCATCTCCCTTTTGCACCAAGGGATTGAAAGCAATTTCTTGTACTCCGTGAATTTGAGTCACCATATCGACCCGTAAAAGCTCGCGTTTGCTGCCCGAAAAAGGTGTTGCCGAGGGGGATTGGGTTTCCCATTCGAGTAAGACCCATTGTAATTTGACAGGAACACTGTCAGCTATGGCAAAATCGGCGGGCTGGGTTTTTGCCGGTTCCGTATGTGTGGTATACAAGCGTCCATTGTGTTCAAAATCTGGATGAAAAGCAACACTTCCCAAACCCGTACCAAAACCGGGCGTATGGATAAATTGCTCTTCCAGCTCTTGAAAATCCATATAGACCAGAGGTTTATTGTCAACGATTTCATAAAGTTTTCCTCTTAAATCGTCCACAAAAAGGCGTTCTTTACCTTGGGTTTTCAAAGTTTCTATTTTGTTAATTCTCGTTTTTGGCGAAGTTTCTGAACTGGGTGGAATCGTCAACCATTCCTCAATCACAAGGCTTAGGTCGGAGGGGTAAATTTTCTTTTTTATGGGATCCACCAAGCCTCCGGTTCGATTGCTTTTATTCTTTTTTTCAGCTTCGGAGAATTTGTGGATAAATCCCAAAAGATCATCGAGGTCTTTGTCTTTAATATGGGGAAATGGGGGCATATACATTTTGTATTGTTGGAATAGGGCAACCGCTCTTTCGTCTTTTTGGTCAATCACCGCTTGGGGGTTGTGGATGAAGTTCACGAGCCATTCCTTGCTCACTTTAGAGGTAATTCCATTTAAATTGGGACCAATTTCATTTCCCATAAAATTGTGACAACTGGCGCAATGTTGATTGAATAACGCCATTCCATGTTGCACCTCCAGTTCACTTTTTGGATAATGGGCGGAGTTCTCAACAGTCTGTTTTTGAGGAGACTGCTGGCAGGAAGAAATAATAAAAAAGAAGAGGCAAATACAGGAAAGGAGAAAAGAAAAGTGTTTCATAAATGGATTAAAATCGGATCCAACATTTTAGGTTTAAAGGCAAAGCTCTTGTGTGATGATTTGAATCTTTCGAATCACTGTTAGATCGGAAGTTTTAATTTTTTTAGCAAATCGTTCGATGGAATTGACCGCTCGTAATAGATCAAGGTCTTCTTTAAAAATATATAAAAACTGTACACCTTGATAGCCGTCACAATTTGCTGTAATTCGAATATCTACCGAAGTTACTTCGGGATGCATCAAAGCCACTTGTATCAATCGCGATTCCAAACGGTCGTAGTCATATTGTGAATTTCGGTTGACACCAACATTGTCGTAGACAAACTGCCCACGCGTTTGGTTGACCAATCGGCCTGAATTTTCTTGACGTGATTCAAAAGAATTTTTGGCGATATAGCTACTTTTATTGTCCTCAAAAGACCCTTTATTCCCAATAATAGTGAGCCATTTGGGGCTTTTAAGCTTATTAATTTTTTTCTGAAGTTTGGAATCAATGTTGTCTCCATCCACCGTTACTTCCTCCAAATTTACGGTCTTTTGCTCCGGATTTTTTTGTCCCCAGGCAGCACCAATAATGAGGATGCATGCAAAAAAGAAAAGGCGTGTATTCATAGGGAAAGAGATTTTAGACAAGGATGTTAATTCAACATCAATATTAGTGATTTTATTAAAAAAATGCCCGAAATCTTCAATTTATCCATTGTTTTTTTAGTGTTTTTTTGAATGTCCTGATGGATTTACTCAATTCATGATTACATTTAAACTTAATTATAAATTCTAAAGACGGAGATTAACCGTTAAAACTATTTTACTCATGAAAAAAAATATTTTTCTTTTTTGCCTTGTGGCAATCACTAGCTTTCAATGGGCGTTGTCCCAAAACAATAATGTTTCGGTTCAATTGAAGCCTTCAGCAGATGCTCCCACCATCAGTAAACACATTTACGGGCATTTTGCCGAGCATTTGGGACGTTGTATTTACGAAGGTTTTTATGTGGGCGAGAACAGCCCCATTCCCAATACTGATGGAGTTCGCAACGATATTATAGAGGCTTTGGTAGAAATGAAAATTCCAAACCTAAGATGGCCGGGAGGCTGTTTTGCCGACACCTATCACTGGAAAGATGGTATTGGTCCCAAGGACGAACGCCCTTCTATTGTAAACCGTTGGTGGGGAGGCGTGATTGAAAATAACAGTTTTGGAACCCACGACTTTTTAAACCTATGCGAACGATTGGGCGCCGAGCCTTATTTGGCCGCCAATATTGGA
>JABISF010000065.1 GCA_018699935.1 Flavobacteriaceae bacterium
AAAGATTCCAAGGGTAGTATTTTCTGAAAATTGATGTAAATAGCGCGATTGAGCAACAAAATCGGGGCTTGCATCAAAAAAATAAGTTTGTTTGGTATCGATCACGCCCAAACTGGCAACAAAATCATTTTCTTTGGATAACGCACAGCATTCTTTTTCACAATTCATGTGCGGAGCACCCCCATCTTGTAGTGTTCCCAGCACATATAGCGTTTGCGCGTAAGTCTTGAAAACCAATAGAAGTAGTCCCAAAAAAAGCCTCTCTTTCATGCGATAAAAGATAAGTATTTTAAAAGATTTTAAAGCAAACTTATTTCAACAGTCTGGAATTTAGGCATCAAGGTTTTTTGTGTTTAATTTTTTTGTAATTTAGGTGATACTATAAATTTTGTATTAATGAATGAAGTTTACATTGTAATTATCGGAGCATTTGTACTTGTAGGCGGGGTTATTTTATATGCCGTTGTTTCTACAACTGCCGGTATTGAAAAGGACGAAAACAAAAACTATATTCCAGATTGGATAGAAAAAAGATTTCCTTCTATTTTTAAGGGAGGAAAAGATTTGGAATAGGGAGAAGATTATTTTCTGTAGTTGAAGTTTAGCATTCTTGTTTTTTTTTCTTTTGTATTGTGATTTACAATAAAATGGACAATTTTGAGTTATTAAAGAAAATGACAGAATAGCACTCCAACGCATGACAAAAAATTACTTATTACACTTCTTTTTTTTAATTGCCTTTACCATGAGCTTTGGTCAAACCAAAGATCAATATTGGAGGGTGGATTTGGGAGTCAATTTTATTGACACCTATCCCACGGGAGATATGAATAGCCCCCTAGGGGTGACTGGAGATCTTTTTCAAGATTTTTTTAATATTTCTAATCACTGGAACGCTTCTATTCCAACGCTTTCCATTGCCCGCTATATCACTTCAGGTTTTTCCATTGGAACTCAACAAAGTTGGAATTCCATCACCAAGGTGGAAGGTGATACGAATGTTAATTATCCTTATTATCATTTGGATGGGTTTATTACCTATCGTCCCTTGGAGAACTCCTTAATTCAACCGTTTATAAAAGGAGGATATGGTCTTTCTAATTTTGACCTTAATGATAATGATTTACAAGTTTCTTTTTTGTCAAAAAACGCTTCCAAAACTTTTTTTGGCGGAATAGGTGTTGACTTGATGTACTCCGATAATGTGGGGATTTCTTTTCAGTCAAGTTTTAGAAATGCCATAGAAAATTATGGCATCGATCATTTTCAGCATACCATTACCCTCTTTTACCAGTGGGGAAATAGGGACAGTGATGGAGACGGAATCGCCGATAAAAAAGATGCTTGCCCAGATGTACCTGGAATTCCTGAATTTGACGGTTGTCCCGACTCCGATAACGATGGCATACAAGACAAAGAAGATGCTTGTCCGCTATTGGCAGGAACAGCTGCTTTGAAGGGTTGCCCAGACACCGATGGGGATGGAATTGCCGATCATGAAGACCTTTGCCCCGAAGTAGCAGGATTACTCACAATGTCGGGTTGTCCGGACAGTGATTCAGACGGTGTGTCAGATGCTGAAGACGAATGCCCTGAGACTTCCGGTTCTCTGGAAAACAAGGGTTGTCCTTGGCCAGATACGGATGGTGATGGCATTTTTGATAAAGACGATCTTTGCCCCGATACAGAGGGAACAACTTCCAATGACGGTTGCCCCGAAATATCCTCTGAAATTATAGAAACACTCAACAAATTTGGAGCTAAAATTAATTTCATGGCCGATAGTGATTTGATTTTAGGGAGAAAAACAAGAGCTGTACTTGATGACATCAAAAACGTTTTGATGGCAAATCCGGAAGGTCATTTACTCATTGAAGGCTATGCTTCTGAAGAAGGATCCGAGGAATACAATCAAAATCTTTCTTTTAGAAGAGCAGAAGCGGTTCGGGATTATTTAGTCAAATTGGGTGTGGATCAAAGACGTTTGGAGGTACTTGGCTTTGGAGAAATTAATCCTATAGGGGATAATTCCAAACCGGAAGGAAGAGCCGAAAACAGAAGAGTTCAATTTAGACCTAAGCCCTGAAAGGGATAAACTTATTTTTTTAAAGCGCGAATATTGGCTTCAGGATTTTCTGCACCAAAAACATAACTTCCTGCAACAAGTACATGGGCACCACTGGCGATGAGTGCTTGTGCATTTTGATCCGTAACCCCGCCATCAATTTCTATTTGTGTTGTGGCTTGATGCTTTTTAATTATGGAAGCAAGGGCTTCCACTTTATCATAAGTTTTTTTGATAAAAGATTGGCCACCAAAGCCGGGATTTACACTCATGATGCAAACCAAATCGATATCGTTGATTAAATCGGTCAGAAGATGGACGGGTGTATGCGGATTCAAGGCCACGCCGGCTTTCATGCCCTTGGTTTTTATGGATTGGAGCGTGCGATGTAGATGTGTGCAAGCTTCGTAATGTACGGTTAATGTCGCAGCCCCCAATTTAGAAAAAGTTTCAATATAGCGATCCGGATCTACAATCATCAAATGTACGTCTAGGGGTTTTTTGGCGTGTTTTTTAATGGCTTTTAAAACCGGCATTCCAAAGGAAATATTGGGAACAAAAACACCGTCCATGATGTCAATATGAAACCAATCGGCACTACTATTGTTGATCATTTCGATTTCGCTTTGAAGATTGGCAAAATCAGAAGCGAGTAGGGAAGGTGCAATAATTGCAGACATTGATTTTTTTTTACAAAAGTACAAAAAAAGCAACCCGAAGGTTGCTTTATAAATTATCCTAAATAGGTTTTTAGAATTTTGCTTCGCGAGGTGTGTTTCAATCGTCGAATGGCTTTTTCTTTAATTTGGCGAACGCGTTCGCGGGTTAAATCAAAAGTTTCGCCAATTTCTTCCAAAGTCATTGCATGTTGGTTGCCCAATCCGAAATATAAACGAACCACATCGGCTTCACGCGGTGTGAGTGTTTCCAATGCCCGCTCAATTTCTGTGCGTAAAGACTCATGCAACAGCATTCTGTCGGGATTGGGTGACTCACCACTATTCAATACATCATATAAGTTAGAATCTTCTCCTTCCACCAATGGGGCATCCATCGATACGTGACGACCGGAATTTTTTAATGATTCCTTTACATCATTGATGGTCATGTCCAATTCCTTGGCAATTTCCTCCGCCGAAGGGGCACGCTCGTGGGCTTGCTCCAAAAAGGCATAGGTTTTATTGATTTTATTGATAGAGCCAATCTTATTCAAAGGAAGACGAACAATACGAGATTGTTCTGCCAACGCTTGAAGGATGGATTGTCGAATCCACCATACCGCATAAGAAATAAACTTAAATCCACGGGTTTCATCAAAACGCTGCGCAGCTTTGATCAATCCCAAGTTCCCCTCGTTGATTAAATCAGGAAGGGTCAATCCTTGGTTTTGATATTGCTTGGCCACTGAAACAACAAAACGCAAATTGGCTTTGGTTAATTTTTCCAAAGCAACTTGGTCACCCGCTTTGATGCGCTGTGCCAATTCAACTTCTTCCTCTGCTGTAATCAAATCTACCTTACCAATTTCTTGAAGGTATTTGTCTAAGGAAGCGGTTTCGCGATTGGTTACCTGCTTGGTAATTTTAAGTTGTCTCATAATGCTATTTCGATGTTATAACTGGTATACGGATAAAATGTACAAATGTTACACAAATACGAATAGAAATTAATCTTTTTTCGGAGGTCTTGGCAATAAGGCCTTGCGAGAGACTTTTTCTTTTCGTGTACGAGAGTCAATACCGAAATATTTCACTTCCAATACATCTCCCATATTCACTACATCACCCACATTTTCGGTGCGTTCCCAAGCCAATTCACTCACGTGAAGTAAAACTTCATTTCCAGGAGCATCCAAATATTCCACTACGGCTCCGAAGTCTAACATTTTAATGACTTTCACTTGATACGTGTTTCCTACTACTGGCTTAAAAGTGATCGAATCAATTTTGGCTTCTACCATGGCAATGCCTTCTGGTGAAGTCCCCAAAATTTCTACAATTCCTTCCTCTGTTACAGGATCTTCATTGATAACAATAGTACAGCCTGAAAGTTTTTGAAGTTCTTGAATCACTTTTCCTCCAGGACCAATCAAGGCTCCAATATATTCGTTTGGAATACGTCGGTTGATCATTTTTGGAGCATGTGCTTTTACATCCGCATTGGGAACAGCAATAGTGTCGGTCAAATGTTTTAGAATGTGTAAACGTCCTTCCCGCGCTTGGTTCAAAGCTTTGGTCATGATGTCAAAACGCAATCCTTTGATTTTAATATCCATTTGACAAGCTGTGATTCCGTCAGCAGTTCCGGTGACTTTAAAATCCATGTCTCCCAGGTGATCTTCATCTCCAAGGATATCAGAAAGTACAGCAAAACGATCCCCCTCGGTGATCAATCCCATGGCGATACCGGAAACTGGTTTTTTGATTTGAACCCCTGCATCCATCAATGCCATTGTACCGGCACAAACCGTTGCCATAGAAGACGAACCATTGGATTCCAATACTTCGGATACAACCCGAACAGTGTAAGGACAATTGTCAGGCATCACTTTTTTCAAGGCGCGTTGTGCCAAATTTCCATGTCCTACTTCACGTCGAGAAGTACCACGGAGCGGCCGGGCTTCTCCGGTTGAGAACGGAGGAAAGTTATAATGTAAATAGAATGTTTCTTCCCCCTGATCGGTGGGAAGGTCAATAATGTTAGCCTCTCTTGAAGTTCCCAAAGTAGCTGTGGCCAGAGCTTGGGTTTCTCCTCGTGTGAAGAGTGCCGAACCGTGTGTAGAAGGCAGATAATCTACTTCACACCAAATGGGACGAATATCGGTGGTTGCTCTTCCATCCAAACGGATTCCTTCTTCCAAAATGAGATCGCGAACCGCTTTCTTTTGCGAGCTGCTGAGATAACGAGAAACCAATTCTCCTTTTTCTTCCAACACTTCTTCGCCTAATGTGGCTTTGTAGTTGTCTTTTACTTCAGAAAATAATTCAGAACGGTCTGCTTTAGAAAGTCCTTTTTTAGCGATTTCGTAGTAAGGCTTATAAGTGGCATCCAAAATGGCTTTTTCCAAAGCTTCGTCTTGATCCTCCTCTTCATAGGTACGTACTTCTTTTTTACCTACTTCGGTGGCGAGGGCAATTTGTGCTTTGATTTGATCCCTGATGGCAGCATGTCCAAAAGAAATAGCTTCGAGCATTTCTTCTTCAGAAATTTCGTCAAACTCTCCTTCTACCATAGCAACAGAGTCTTCACTGGCTCCAATCATGATATCAATATCAGACGTAGCGAGTTGCGCTTTGCTGGGGTTGATCACAAAGGCACCATCAATTCTTCCCACGCGAACTTCCGAGATTGGATATTCAAAGGGAATGTCAGATAATTGGATTGCTGTAGAAGCAGCCAAACCGGCTAAGGCATCGGGCATCACGGTTTCATCATGTGACATCAATTGGATCATCACTTGGGTTTCGGCGTGATAATCCTTGGGAAATAATGGACGTAAAACGCGATCGACCAAACGCATGGTCAAAACTTCTTCGTTACTCGGACGAGCTTCTCTTTTGAAGAAACCTCCGGGAAAACGACCCGCAGCAGCAAATTTTTCACGATAGTCTACCGTAAGCGGTAAAAAATCAACAGGACTGGCCTGACGGGCAGAAACGGCTGTTGCTAAAAGCATACAATTGCCCATACGGACAACTACGGAACCGTCTGCCTGTTTGGCGAGTTTACCCGTTTCAATAGTAATTGTTCTTCCGTCTTCAAGACGGATTTCTTGTGTAAATGTTTTTGGAATCATTTTTCATTTTTTGGTTAAAACGCTGTTGTGTGTTGTTGCAACCAATGAAAAACTAAGATTCAGTAAAACCTCTTAAGACTTAACTTAAATTATTTACGCAAGCCCAATTCTTTTACAATCGCACGATAGCGGTTGATGTCTTTGGACTTTAGGTAGTCTAAAAGACTACGACGTTTTCCTACCAAACGCACTAAAGAACGCTCAGTGTTGTAGTCCTTTTGGTTGGTTTTTAAGTGGCCGGATAAATGTTGGATACGGTGGGTAAACAAGGCGATTTGACCTTCTGTTGATCCCGTGTCTTTTTCAGACTTTCCGTGTTTTTTAAAGATGTTCTCTTTTACTTCTTTTGAAATGTACATGCCAATATTATTTAAATGATTTTTATGTAACCGTTTTTTTAAACGAGCAGCAAAGATACTATTATTATCAAATAAAAAGTATTTTTTTTAAAGACTATTCTCGTATGGGTTGATTCATAATTAAATCAATGTATAGATTGATTTTGTCTTTGAGGTGCTTGCGGTGAGCGATAAAATCTAAAAATCCTTTTTCCAACTGGAACTCACTGGTTTGGAAGCCTTCGGGGAGTTCTTTCCCTGTGGTGTCCTTTACCACGCGAGGCCCTGCAAAGGCAATCAAAGCTCCGGGTTCAGCAATGTTGATGTCTCCCAGCATTGCATAAGAAGCTGTAGTTCCGCCGGTGGTGGGGTCGGTACACAACGAAATGTAGGGCAATTGGGCTTCTGCCAACTGGGTCAACTTTGCCGAAGTTTTTGCCATTTGCATCAAGGAAGTCGCTGACTCCATCATACGTGCCCCTCCAGATTTGGATATAATCAAAAGGGGAAGTTTGTGTTTGATGGCATAGTCTACAGCACGCGCAATTTTTTCGCCTACTACAGATCCCATTGAACCTCCGATAAATTTAAAATCCATACAGGCTATCACCAAAGGTTTTCCTTTGGAATGCCCTACAGCGGTACGAATAGCGTCATAAAGCCCCGTTTTTTTGTGGGCATCTTTCAGCCGATCGATGTATTTTTTAGAATCTTCAAATTTTAAAAAATCTTTCGATTTGAGCTTGCCGTCAAATTCCTCAAATGTATTGTCGTCAAAAAGGATTTCAAAGTATTCTTTACTACCAATGTGGACGTGATAGTCATCTTCGGGACTGACATAATTATTTTCTGCCAATTCATGAGTTTCAATAATCTTGCCCGTCGGAGTTTTATACCACAGCCCTCGGGGCGTGTCTTTTTTCTCTTCGGTTTTGGTTTGAATCCCTTTTTCGCTTCGCTTAAACCAACTCATAGTTGTTTGCTTTAGTCAAATATATAAAAACTAAAAACTATAAAGTGTTAATATTGTTCAAGTCAGCAAAAGCTTGTTTCAAACGGGCTTTAAAAGTTTCTTCTCCCAAGCGCAACCATTTTCTTGGGTCGTAATATTTTTTATTGGGTTGATCGGCACCTTCTGGGTTTCCAATTTGATTTCTCAAATACTCGATATGATCCGTCATATAGTCACGTATTCCTTCAGTAAAAGCAAATTGAAGGTCGGTATCAATGTTCATTTTAATAACGCCATATCCAATCGCTTCTTGAATTTCTTCTTGCGTAGATCCGGAACCTCCGTGAAATACAAAGTCAACCGTATTTTCGGGCAAGTTGTATTTCTCTGAGATATGCGTTTGAGAGTTTCTTAAAATCTTGGGCGTCAATTTAACATTCCCAGGCTTGTAAACCCCATGTACATTTCCAAAGGCGGCGGCAATGGTAAATTGATCGCTTATTTTGCTTAGCTCTTCATAGGCATAGGCCACTTCCTCGGGTTGGGTGTAGAGTTTGGAGGCATCCACATCGCTGTTGTCCACTCCGTCTTCTTCACCACCAGTGATTCCCAATTCAATTTCGAGGGTCATGTCCATTTTCTTCATGCGTTCAAGATAGGTTTTGCAAATCTCGATATTTTCTTCAATGGGTTCCTCGGATAGATCAATCATGTGCGAACTGAACAAAGATTTTCCGTGTTCTGCATAAAAGGCTTCGCTGGCGGTCAATAAACCGTCAATCCAAGGCAATAATTTTTTTGCGCAATGATCGGTATGAAGAATAACGGTTGCTCCGTATAATGTAGCCAATTCGTGGATGTGTTTGGCACCGGCAACAGCACCGGCAATGGCGGCTTGTTGGTTTTCATTCGAAAGGGTTTTTCCTGCGTTGAAAATCGCACCTCCATTTGAAAATTGTATGATTACAGGACTTTTTAACTCGGCCGCTGTTTCCAAAACGGCATTGATGGTATTGTTTCCTGTTACGTTTACTGCGGGTAGGGCAAAAGATTTTGCCTTGGCAAGTTTAAAAACTTCTTGTACTTGTTTTCCAGTGATGACACCGGCGGGTATATTAAATTCCATTCAGTTATTGTTTGGCGCAAAAGTATTAAACTTTTTGAATCTAAAATGGATAATTGATTCCGATATTGAAGACCGCCTTTTTTAAACGGTATTCCGTCCACCATCGATCGGCTTGCGGCAGTGCAGGATTATAGGTCTTGAACCCCGTATCCAAACGAAAAACAAAAAAATCAAAATCATAGCGAAATCCTATCCCCGAACCAATGGCGATTTCTGATAAATCTTGGAGTCCATCAAAGCGCATGGCGGGATCTTCCACATCGTCCCACAGATTCCATATATTTCCTCCATCAACAAACATGGCACCTTGCAAGGAACCCAAAAGAGGAAAACGGTATTCCACGTTCATGGCTAATTTAAAATTTGCCTCATTAAATTCGTTGATATTGCTGCTGCTTCCAGGGCCTAATTTATAGGCTCTCCAAGCCCGGTTGTCGTTGGAACCCCCAGAGAAGAAGGAGCGAGAAAATGGCAAGTTGGTGGCATTGCCATAGGGAATTGCGATTCCGCCAAAAAAGCGCACGGCAACCACTCGCTTTCTGCCTACGCTCCAATGCTTGATATAATCCAGTTCCGTTTTCACATACTGAGAAGGAAGGACGCCATTGATTTCAAAAGGAACGTTGGAACCTCCGTTAATCCGGTGGGCGAGTTGAAGTAAGTTACCTACCCATTCAAATTTCCATCGAACTTGAAAAAAATTCTCATCAAAAATGCTCTGCTGATTGTTTAGATTATAACTAAAAGAGGATCCCAAAATCAGGTTGTTTGCGGTCAATCGATCCAAACGTTCTTTGATGTTATTTACGATTTTATAGTCTGGATTTTCAGGCTTGATTTCGGTTTGATCACGCAGTACGGCATCTATAAAAGACAGACTACCGGCAGGAATGGTTAAATTTTCATTTCCATCTACCCAATTTGGATTAATCGTGTGATTTTGTGCCACACTATTGAGCCGATCGAAGGAGTTTTTATAGACATTGAAATAATTGTCAATATTGGTATTGTTGACAAACTCCAAGTCCATCAATTTAAAATTCAACTTTTTTTGTTCGTTGGGTTGCCAATCAAACTGATAGGTGGTACTGAAAAATTGTTTGTCTAACCCAATATTTTCTTGAAGACTGGTTCCCAAAATCATTTGGGTATTGGGATACATTTTTGTGGGAATCAATTTTCCAATCCCAAAGGGGAGTACAATTCGAGGGACACTGAGTTTGACATCTCCCCCAAATTCAAAAAGGTTAAAAAATCGGTCATTGGCATTGGCAAGGTCTCGGGAAGCACCAATATTGCTTTTGACGTTCAGCTCCAATAATTCGGTTCCTCTAAAAACATTTCGAATCCCCAATCCGCCCCCCAGTCCAATTCCAAAATCTTGAATATTGGAATGCGATAAATCCAAATCAAATCCCAGTGAAAAGCGTTCTTTAGGCGTTAGATAAATCTGCGCAGCCAGTGCTGTACTGTCTCCAGCTATGGGTTCGTAGTTGATACTGGGATATTTAAAATTCTTTAGGTTTGAAAAATAGCGATAGGTGAGCGTTCGATCTGTTTCACTGAATAGCGCATTGGCTTGTATGGAAATTCCATCTGCGATGGCATTGGGTTTATATTTCAATTTGCCCTTGCTATGCAGAGTTAAATTTTCATATACTAACGAATCGGTAAACGGATTTCGATTTTTTTCAGCATTACTATCTTCTATAAAAACATCAATTTTTTTGACGGTATGAATCCTATACGGAAACTCGAAGAGGGTATCATTGATTCGTCTTTGTATATTGTCGATGGAAAGTTTTACGGGGATTTTGATGTCCTGACCACTGCTGTCTATGGCGGCAATGTATTTGATGTTATTCCCTTGGAAATTATAAACGCCATAATTTCTAAATTGGTTGACAATTCGATCTCTTTCCTCATCGAAACGTCTAAAAACAAAAGGATCGCCGGGTTTAAGGAAACTCTCTTTCGCCATTTTTTGATACAAGGAGTCCAAATCCGGAGCCGCAATGGCCGTTGTGATACTGTCGATCAGATACCGTTGATTGGGCGTGATGTTGTATTGAAGGGTAATTTTTTTCGGCTTGGGCTGCAGACTATCCGCGCGAACTTGAACATCAAAATAGCCCAAATTCTTATAGTATTGAACGATTCTATTTTTTGATTTTTCTATGGCTAGAGCATCATATACTGCTGGAGCTTCGCCCGTTTTTCGCAGCCATTCATTAAATTTTACCGCATAGTTTTTTAGAGCAATTACTTGCTTGTCAGAAAACCATTTGCTCAAACGGGCTGGGCGTTTGGCTTTTTTTTGCAACCAATTTTCAAAAGCAACTTCTGGATTGGGATGACTCCAATCGTAAATTTTTTTGCGCCAAGGGATTTCCAGAAAAGTACTATTGGGGGTGGTGGTTACGACTAGATTTACCGCATCGTTTTTCAGTAGTTTTTCGGTCTCGTAAATTTCATTCTTGGTGATAATGGATGCCTCTTTGGAGGAAGATTGCGTAGCCGCACATCCATACAGGAAATGAAAAATAACAGAAAGAATGACTAGTTTTGTATGGATGCGATACACCTTCTTTAAGATTTGATATCAAAAATACGCCATTTTTATGCTTAGCAAGAATCAACGAAAACAAATCCTTCTTTTAAAACAAAAAAAGTATCGAATTCAAAAACAGCTTTTTGTTGCAGAAGGAGAAAAAGTAGTGCAAGAATTTATGGATGCGGGCTATGAAATGCACCAGCTTTATGCCACTTTTTCTTTTCAGCATCCGTTGTGTGAACGCATCAGTGGGGAGGAGATGCAACAGCTTACGCATTTTAAAACGGCAAGTCCTTTGCTGGCTGTATTTTCCATTCCGGAGGAAACGGCCTTGGCACCATCGGACTTAATGATTGCCTTGGACGGCATCAACGATCCTGGAAATTTGGGAACCTTTATTCGGCTGTGCGATTGGTATGGCATCCAACAATTGGTGTGCAGTCCTACCACCGTGGATTGTTACAATCCTAAAACAGTGCAGGCGGCCATGGGATCTTTGGCTCGGGTTCAATGTCATTATTTGGATTTAGCCCCTTGGTTGCAACAATCTGAATTGCCGAGCTATGGCGCTCAATTGGAAGGTCAAAACCTCTATACATCTGCATTGCGTCCTAAAGGGGTTTTTGTTTTTGGAAGCGAATCGCATGGCTTGTCCGATGCCGTTCGGTCGGAAATCGATCATTTTATTACCATTCCCCGCTTTAATAAAGTTTCGGGAGCAGAAAGTTTAAATGTTGCCATTGCCGGTGCCATCGTAATCAGTGAATTGTTTCGGTCGAGTTTCCCTACTCAAAAGTAATGATGATCGCCACTCCTCGGCTGAACATATTAAGAATTTTTCCAGTCCAAGGGCTGTCTGGGTCGTTATCGTTGACCAACTCGTTTTGAAAAGAAAATAGTCCTCGCAGACTGGGTGAAAATTTAAAGTAGTACAGATAAAATTCAAAGCCAAAACCCAGTTCATAATTTAAATTATTGGAAGTGGTACGAAAAACGTTTCCGGAATTATCATCTCTGTTTTTTTGATTGCTGGAAAGATTAAAATCGGTGGAGAAGCCACCCAATATAAAAGGGCGAAAGTTGTTGATTCGCAGGGTATTTACCTTGAATAACAACGGCAAATGAATATAGGTGGATTTGATATCTCTGTAGCGGTCGGATTCTTTAGTAAACTCGGTATACTCTGGATAGACCAGTTCGCGCTGCGAATAGTAAAGTCCGGGTTCAAAACGAAGATTTAAAAAATTATTGATTCGCAAGTCGCCAATCATCCCCACGACAAAGCCCTTTTTAGGAATTACTGCAATGTCTTTGTATTGTAGGTCTTTGTAATAGCTATCTATGTATTCAAATTTAAAATCGTATTGATTGTAGCCTAAAAAATAACCGAAGTGAATGATTTTATTGTCGAAGGTAGGAAGATTGTTTACCCGCTCGCGCACCGTCGGGTACTGGGCATGTAGCTGAATTAAAACAAACAGCAAAAACCCCAAAAACAGCCTTATTTTTTTACGGTTTTTTGGCACTATAGATGGAAGCTACCCCTAAGGTTTGTGGGTAATCTTTCACTCCTATAAACCCATTTTTCTTCAAAATATTGTTGAAGGCTTCGCCACAAGGAAAATTTGCAGCAGAATCCGACAAATAGGCATAGGCAGTTCGATCCTTAGCAAATAGTTTTCCTAAAGAAGGCATGATTTTTTTGGTGTATAACAGATAGAAAAACCGAAAAAATGCAGATTTTGGCACAGCGGTTTCCAAAATTAATAGTTGGCCTTCGGATTTGAGCACTCTGAAAACTTCTTTTAGTCCTTTGTCTAAATTTTCAAAATTCCGAACGCCAAAGGCAATGGTTACGGCATCGAAACTGTGATCTTCAAATTGCAGCTGCTCCGAATCGCCCAACACCATTTGAATACGGTCTTGGAGTGCTTGATCCAATACTTTCTTTTTTCCAATCTCTAGCATCCCCGGCGAAATGTCAAGACCCACAAGCGTTGCATTTTTAATACTTGACAAAGCAATCACCAAATCCCCGGTTCCCGTGGCGATATCGAGTATGGTTTTAGGATTTTCACGTGCCAACATTCGAACGATATTTTTCCTCCAGCGTAAATCGATGCCCAAGGTGATGATGCGATTGAGGGCATCATAGCTTTTGGCAATACCATCAAACATTTTGGTGACTTGCTTTTTTTTGGTGTCCTTATCGTTTTGATAGGGTTTAATGTGCTTTTCCATAGAAGGAGCAAAGATAATCATTTGGACGGAGACAACGACGATGACTTTTTGCGTCACATCTTCTATTATTTGTATATTTGTGTGCTGTTTTCTAATTAAAGTTGTGAGAATTTTTCGACTTTCATTTCAGTAAAATTGAAATTTTTGCCGTTTATTCCACATTATCCTTGAAAGAACAGTTATATAGAAATGAGAATAATTATCGCCGGAGGAGGTGAGGTCGGATTTCATTTAGCAAAACTGCTCTCTTTTGAATCGTTGGACATCACGCTTATCGACACCGATAAGGAACGTTTAAATTATGCGGAGTCGCACCTCGATATCCGCACTATTCGTGGAGATGCGATGTCGCTCAGTGCAATACAGGAAGCAAATGTTTCCAATTCAGATTTATTTATTGCGGTCACTTCTCAGGAAGCTACCAATATTACAGCAAGTGCACTGGCCAGACAATTGGGGTGTAAGCGCACCATCGCGCGTATTTCTAATATCGAATTTATTAAGGCGAACGGGGTGGTCAGTTTTAAAGATTTGGGGGTAGATGAATTGATTTCGCCAGAAGAATTAGCTGCTGCGGAAATTCAACAATTGCTCGATCAATCTGCTTTTTCGAACAGTTATGGTTTTGAAGAGGGTGCCTTAACCTTAATTGGTACCACTTTGGGCGAAGATGTTCCCTTTGTTGGAAAAAGTGTGAAAGAAGCAGCTTCCATTTTTCCCGACGTACATTTTATGCCCATTGCAATTCAGCGAAAAGGAACCCAGTTTACAATGATTCCTAGAGGGGATACTTGTTTTGAAGCGGGGGATAATGTGTTTTTTATTACGCTGAAAGAAGGCGTTGAAGAAATATATAAACTCACCGGAAAACGAAAGGCATCCATCAAAAACATTATGATTTTGGGAGGGGGCAAAATTGGTTACAATACGGCACGTGAGTTGTGTCAGAAAAAATTTAACGTTACCCTGGTCGAAAAAAACAAAAAAACGGCTTTTGAAATTGCAGACTTGCTTCCCAATGCGCTTGTCATTAATGCTGATGGAAGGAATGTAGAACTTTTGGAGGAAGAGGATTTGTCCGCGATGGATGCTTTTATTGCGGTGACAGAAAACTCAGAGACCAATATCATGGCTTGCCTTATGGCCAATAGTAAAAGCGTAAAAAAAACGATTGCTTTGGTGGAAAATATGGACTATTTTCAACTCTCCCAATCCATTGGGATTGACACCTTAATCAACAAAAAGCTTTTAACGGCCAATACAATTTTTCGGTACATCCGTAAAGGGGATGTGGTGGATATGACCACTTTGAATAATTTGGATGCAGAAATTTTGGAATTTGTGGTCAATGCCAATTCCAAAGTTGCCAACTATAAAATCAAAGACCTTGAATTTCCCCGAACGGCTATTATCGGAGGAGTCATCAAAGAGGGAGTTGGAATTATAGCCTTGGGGGATTACACCATCCGTCCGGGAGATCGGATTGTGGTGTGTTGTCTTCCCCGATCAATAAAACGCATCGAAAGTTTATTCTTGTAAGCGATGCATTCCATAAACTTTAAAATGGTTTTTTTCCTTATGGGAGTTTTGTTGCTCTTCAACGGAGGATTGATGCTGTTATCCTCCCTGACGAGTTTTTTAACCCAAGACGGATTTACTTTCGAAATCACCCTTTCCGCCTTTTTGGTGCTGTCTTTTGGCGCACTGTTAATGTTGATTACACGACAATACAACAATCAAATTCAAAAACGCGAAGGCTATCTCGTGGTCAGCTTGGGTTGGCTACTGATGTCCCTTTCGGGGACTTTACCGTATTTGCTTACGGGAAGTATACAAGCTTTTGTGCCTAGTTTTTTTGAATCTATGTCGGGCTATACGACCACCGGTGCAACAATATTACACGATATTGAAGCGGTGCCCAAAGGCGTCCTTTTTTGGCGCAGCACAACCCATTGGATCGGGGGAATGGGAATCATTGTTTTGGCCATTGCCATCCTTCCGTTTTTGGGAATCGGAGGGATGCAGTTGTTCACCGCCGAAGCTCCCGGTCCCGGGAATGACAAGCTCCATCCGAGAATTACAGACACCGCCAAACGACTTTGGTTGATCTATTTGAGTTTTACCTTGATCGAAACGTTTTGTCTTTATTTTGCTGGGATGTCTTTTTTCGACGCCATCAATCATGCGATGAGCACATTGTCTACGGGAGGATTTTCTACCAAAAACAGTAGTATCGCTTTTTGGAATCAAAATCCGTTGATTGAGTATATCATCATCTTTTTTATGTTTTTGGCGGGGACAAATTTTATTGTCAGCTATTTTGCTATCACAGGAAAATTTAAAAAAGTATTCAGTGATGAGGAGTTTAAAAGTTATTTTTTCTTTATTCTGTTTTTTACTGTTTTGGTTTGCGGAATGATACTGCTCCATGTCGATATTCCTCAGCATTTTGAGGGTGTTACAAACAGTTTTTCAGCCTTGGAAACGGCCTTTCGACACGCCCTTTTTCAAGTGCTTTCAGTCATCACCACCACCGGATTTGTCACGGCTGATTTTACACAATGGACCCCCTTTTTGACCATCGTGTTTTTTGGTTTGATGTTTTTGGGAGGTTCTTCTGGATCTACATCTGGAGGGGTAAAAGTGGTGCGGCATTTGTTGATGATTAAGGGAGGTTTTTTAGAATTTAAACGTGCCCTGCACCCCAACGCCATTATCCAAGCACGTTACAATAAAAAAATTGTGGGGGAGTCAATCTCTTATAACATCCTTGGTTTTTTTATCCTGTACATGCTCAGTTTTATCATTGGTGCTTTAGGCTTTGGTTTTATGGGAATCGATTTTGAATCAGCAGTGGGCTTGGCGGCTTCTACCTTGGGTAATGTAGGGCCTGCATTGGGTGCTTTTGGGCCGGTGGATAATTATGAAGCTTTGGCAGATGCGGGAAAAATATGGGCCAGTTTTTTGATGCTCTTAGGACGTTTGGAACTTTTTACGGTACTGATTCTTCTCACTCCGTTTTTTTGGAAAAAACGATGATAAAGGTGTTGCTTTAGAAATCGTATTTGTCTTTCCAGCAATTTTTTAAGTAGTTTTTGAGTTGCGCTTCTTTGGGATTATTGCCAGGTTTGTAAAAAGTCGTTTTTGCAATGGCTTGTGGGAGAAATTCTTGATCTACAAAATTATTTTCAAAATCGTGAGCGTATTTATAATGCGCTCCATAGCCCAATTCTTTCATCATTTTGGTGGGTGCATTCCGCAGGTGGAGCGGAATTCCCAAATTTCCGGTTTCTGCCACCGTTTTTTGCGCCGCAGTAATGGCCGTATAGGCACTGTTACTTTTGGGCGAACTCGCCAAATACAAGGCACATTCGCTCAGTAGAATTCTTCCCTCGGGATAGCCCACCACACTCACCGCTTGAAAGGTGCTGTTGGCCAACACCAATGCGTTGGGATTGGCAATTCCGATGTCTTCGGCGGCTAAAATCAACAATCGACGGGCTATGAATTTTATGTCTTCCCCGGCTTCAATCATGCGCGCCAACCAATAAACAGCAGCATTGGGATCACTGCCGCGTATGGACTTGATAAATGCGGAAATAATGTCGTAATGAAAATCGCCTTTCTTGTCAAAGAGCATGCTTTTGTGCTGAATGGTTTCCAAGACCAAAGCATTGGTGATGACCAGCGGTACATCAGTCTGTGCTTGGATGACCAATTCCAAAATTGACAACATTTTTCGGGCATCACCCCCCGACAGCTCCAAAAGGGCTTTGTCTTCTTGAAGTTTGATATTACGTTCTTTTAAAAAGCGGTCCGTTTGAAGGGCACGGTCTAAAATTTCTTTTAGTTCAGAAGCATTAAGGGGATTTAAAATATATACTTGACAACGCGACAATAGAGCATTGATCACTTCAAAACTGGGGTTTTCTGTAGTGGCGCCAATGAGGGTGACAACTCCTTTTTCAACCGCATTGAGTAAGGAATCCTGTTGAGATTTACTAAAGCGATGAATCTCATCGATGAACAAAATGGGATTTTTTGCGCTAAAAAGCCCTCCATTTTGAGCGGCTTTTTGAAGGATTTCACGAATCTCTTTAACGCCGGTGTTGATGGCAGAAAGTTGATAGAAGGGACGGTTTTTTTCTTGCGCCAAAAGTTGTGCGAGAGTGGTTTTTCCGGTGCCCGGTGGCCCCCAAAAAATCAAACTCGGGAACACTCCATGGGCGATCATTTGCGTCAAAGTGCCCGAAGGTCCCACCAAATGCTGCTGTCCGAAGTAATCGTTCAGTGTTTTTGGCCGCATCCGTTCTGCAAGGGGAGTGTTCATGCCATTAAGTTAAGGTGTTTTGGCGAACCCACTCATAAAAAACAACGGCACAGGCCACAGACACATTTAAGGAATCCATGGCAGCATTCATGGGGAGTTTGGCTTGCCCATCCAAAAGCTTGAGGATGCCTCTGGAAATTCCAATATCTTCTGCCCCAAAAACAAGCGCCAAAGGGCCTTTTAATTCTTGATCATAGACCAAATCGGTGGCTTTTTCTGTAATTCCAACAATCTTTACTTGATGGGCTTGGAGTAAATAGATGGCGTCTTTGAGGTGGGCGGTTTTGGCGATGGGTACATTAAAAACTCCCCCTGCTGAGGTTTTTACCACATCACCGTTCAGCGGGGCACTTCCACTACTGGGAATGATGATGGCATCAACACCGGTGGCTGCGGCAGACCGCAAAATAGCCCCAAAATTTCGTGCATCCGTCACCCCGTCCAAAAGGACAAATAGCGGATTGGATTTTTTCTCAAAAACTGCAGCGATTAAGGGTTCCAGAGCTTGTGTGTTGATGGCACCAATACGTGCCACCGCCCCTTGATGATTTTTGCTCGAAAAACGCTCCATGCGTTCCACCGGAACAAAACTAAAAGGGATGTTATGCTCTTTTAAGATTTTAAGAAGTTGATCAAAAAGTTGGCTCTGCGAACTTTTTAATAACCATACCTTGTCGATGGCTTTTTCTGCGGTTATCGCCTCGATGATGGCACGTATTCCAAATATATTGATTGAATCCATGCTCAAAAATAGAGCAATTCCTAAAGATTTGGAGGGGATTGATGATGATTTATTGTTTTGAAAGTATATTCATCATCGCTTTTGCTGCTTCTTTACCAATAATTTCAATTCTGTCTTTAGGGGTTTCATCCCCAATTTCAAAAGTAATACCAACAGCATTGTGACCAAATAAAAACCAACCTTTTGAAACGGGTGTTTCACTATTGCTCGATTTTTCATTGACCTCATATTTTGGAATTCTACTTTCTAATTCTTCAAACCAATGGGTTGAAAAATCTGGTATTTCAGTTAATTCATTGTCCTTATTGGTGTAAAAGACATCGTACCAAGTTGAATGAAAATCTAGTCCTAAGATTAGTTTTGAGTTATTTTTTTTTAAAATTTTTGTAATGTATTTCACCGTGTTTTTTATTTCAGGTTGCCGGTATTTTGACCAATCTCGATTGAGATCAACGCCATTTGCATTGTGCCTCCAATGACCGAGCGCTACTCCATCAGGATTCATTAAAGGGAAAGCTAAAATTCGATATTTTTCTAAAAAATTATCAGTCAACTCATTTTGTTGAAAAATTTCTGTTAAAAAAGCTTGAAAAGCAAAGTAGCCTGTAACCTCAGGTGGATGTTGTCTTGTTAGCAGAACTATTATAGGTTTATTCTTGGATTTTCCTTTATTTATATCTAAAACTTTTATTGGTCTATCTAATTTAGTTTTCCCAATATTTTTTAATTGAACAAATGCTTCTTTCCCAACAATTAATTGATTAATCCACGAGTAAACGGATTCATTGGAATGTAACTCTTGAGCAGAAACAAGTGTTGGAGCAGGGTTGATAGATAACTTTAGGATGCTTAATGAATCACTAAGGGAAAAACGAGTTGAGTCCGCAACGACCCATAAATTATTTGATTTAATTTTTGGGATATATCGGTGTTTAAATTGTTTTGGATATTTAAAATGGATTACAATTTTCTTAGTTTGATTGCCCCAAACTTTAAAAGCGTAAAAGGGACTAGAGTTAATTGGAATGTTTTCAGGAAGTATTTGAACTTCAAAAATACTGTCGTTTATTTTAACAACATTATTTAACCGAGATCCTTCAAATTGATTTGTAAAATGGACTCCAACATCTTTGAAATAAAAATTTTTTTTCTTTTGAAAATGAATTTTCTTATTTGCAGTATCAACAATTTGATTGAAAGGAACTTTTTTTACACTAATACAACTTGTCGAATAGAGGATTAGCAATAACAACATCCTTTTTGTAAAGATTAATCGAATTAAATGGCTCATTGAAATTTATATTATGTTACATAAAAAAATCCTGCGAAATCAATCGCAGGATTTGATTTTAAAAAATTAATAAAATTTACTTATTGATTTATTTTAGTAGGAACAAATTGATCAATCAAACCTGGAAAATTCGAATTTGAAGAGGATTCCGTAAGAGGGTACAAAAATCTTTGCGGGATGATTTCAGTATCATCACTTTTAATGGGTACACCAATCAGATTTTTTGTTCTTAGTACGTCTTGATACGTGGGTAGACCAATAACGGAACAATATTTTTCTAATAAAATCTCTAATCTTAAAGCATCTTTTAATACAGAAGTAGATTCAATGTCCTGCGGATTGATACTGCTTAAACTACCAGAATAGGGAACTCCATC
>JABISF010000066.1 GCA_018699935.1 Flavobacteriaceae bacterium
GTTAAAATAGCATTGTAAATGGAATCTATTTGTTTCCATTCCGATGAGGATAAAAGATCATTAAAAACGATGTAACCGTTTTGGGTAAAAATAGCCTCATTATCCATTATTTTGGAGGATTTGAATTTTCATTTAATTTAAAAACGCGTGCCGCTGCATTGTTTAAAGCGAAAATGTAGTAGGTATTGTTTTCTAAATCATTGAACGCCTCTATAGCTCTGATTTCCCCTTTTATATTCAATCCGCTTTCGGAAATATTTAAACTTCTAAAATCACCCTTGCCGTTTCCAAGGAGACAAATTCCTCTTGAGGCATTTAGTTGACCCAATTTGACGCGCGTACCCATCAAATTTCCTCCAAGAATTAGATCGGGAAAATGATCCTGATTTATATCTTTAATTTTAATTCCAAAAACAGGTGCAAGTTGAGCTTCCTTAGGGAGTGGATTAATTTGAAAGGTCATATTTCCGAGATTTTCAACAATTGAAGATGCCAGTGTTTTCACTTGAAGTGAATCAATTTTTTTGATGTCCATTTTTTTTAAGATGTCATAAATGGTTTGATCTGCATAAGCAGCATAGGAAACAAAAGCCGATTTCAAATTGCTGAGTTGGCTCTGAAGATCATCCTTTGAAAAGAAGGGATAGTTTTTGTCATCATAGTATTTACATAAAATGGGATCAATGGCACCATTATTATCAAAATCTCCGTAGAATACAGTCATAGGTTTTGTTACATTGGCTTTTAATTGCGAATTAAGACCTAAGTTTCCAACGATAAAGTCTTCATCACCATCATTATCAACATCCCCCTTTTCGATGCAGTTCCACAGTCCAAAGGAATCTTCTAGTCCTTCAAAGTTTGCTTTAATAAATGAATGGTTAGTGTTTTGGAGTATCGTAATTGGCATCCAATCACCCACTATAATGAGATCATCATCTTTATCAGAATCAATGTCCATCCAAAGCACATCAGTAATCATACCCAGTTGATTTTCGTTTGGGAGAGCTGAATTATTTAATTTAAAATCTCCATTTCCTTGATTGATTAAAAATTGACTTTTGGGTGCTAATGGATATTGACCAGGAACATTTCTGCTCCCCACCACTTCATCCAACGCATTGTCCGCTTTGAGTTGAACATTAATAGTGGAAGCATTACCCACAGTGATGTTTTGCGAGGAATAACCTACATAACTAAAAATTAAAGTTTGACCTGCGGCAGCTTCGATGGTATAGTTGCCATCAAAATCGGTGGAAACACCGGTACTTGTTCCTTCCACGAGTACTGTTGCACCGGGCAATGGAACACCATCTTCATCCGTCACATTTCCCGAAATTGTTTGCGCTTGTGCAATGAAGGAAAAGGAACTTAGACAAAAACAAAAAAGTAATAAAAATGTTTTAGTGATACTTTTCATGGATTATAAGATTTGATTTGTTTGTTGAACGTGAAATTATAAACCTTGAATGGGATTTATTTAAATATAATCCATAAATGGAAATGAAAAGTGAAGAAAAAGATATAAACCCCTAAAAAAAGTTTAAAACTTATTGACTAAATAAATTTACCGATAAAGCTTGCTAACTAGGGGGATTTTTGTGATTAAAGGGCTACAATTCCATATACTCCACCACAACTTGACCGAGATTCCAGCTCGGGATGTAGTAGGTAAAGGGGGAGTGTTCTAAGATTTCTTTAAACAAACGCTGCTGAAGGACAGTGGAATTTCCAGTAATCAATGTTACTGAAAAGGAACCCTTTGCTTGGTTTTTGGCTAAAAAATTGCGGATGGCCAGCAGGGCTTCTTTATGTCGAATCCCGTGTAAGTCTAATGTTTCCATTTTTTGTTTATGTATTTCAACCCTTCATTAAACAGCATTAATTTGAATAGTGTAAAAAAATTAGCAAATCCCCTTATTTATAGGCTTTTAATGTTCAAAGATCACAAGATTTATAGGATACTTAACATTTTATTAGCATTTTTTCATTTTTAAAATTGCACAAGTAATTTATGTGCATTAGATTTAACACGATATTAACTATAATTATTAATAAATGAAACACTTTGGAAAACAATTAGTACTTGTTGTATTATCCGTTTTTTCTTATTTGGGTTACGCTCAAAACTCGGTGTCAGGGGTTATTTCTGACAGCGATGGAACTCCTATACCAGGAGCAGCGATTATCATAGAAGGAACTACGAATGGAACAACCACTGATTTTGATGGGAATTACAGCATTTCCGTCGATTCAGGTCAAACACTTCTATTTTCCAGTATCGGTTTTGCAACACAAAGCGTATTGGTTGGCGATCAGTCCTCCATTGACATTGTATTGCAGACCTCTGCTGAGTTATTAGATGAAATTATTGTAACAGGTTATGGAACGGAAACCAAACGGGAAACCACCGGGGCGATTTCTACGGTCAAAGCCGAGGATCTTACCATCATTCCTTCCGGTAACATCGAGCAACAATTTCAAGGAAGAATTCCTGGTGTAACAGTAATTTCAAATGGTAGTCCCGGATCAACGAGTCAGATTCGTGTTCGTGGTTTTGGTGCTTTTGGAGGTAACGAACCGCTTTACGTTATTGACGGGGTACCCACCACAAATATTGACTTTTTAAATCCAAATGACATTGAGTCAACTACGGTTTTGAAAGATGCTGCTGCCGCTTCTATTTATGGAGCAAGAGCTGCCAACGGGGTAATCGTTTTTACCACAAAATCAGGTTCTCGTGACAACATGGAATCTACAATTACTTTGGATTACACCATAGGTCTTACAGATCCTAATGTAGGTGGGTCTCCAGAGATGTTGAATCCGCAAGAAATGGCTGAATGGACACACCGTGCCTATGAAAACAATGCAGCTGCCAATGGCACTGCCGTTGCTTACACACATCCACAATACGGATCAAATGCAACACCAGTTTTGCCTGATTATTTACATGCCAATGGTGCTAACGGTATCGTTGGAGGAGTTGATTTAGCGGCTATTCAAGCGGCTTATGACGCAAATCCTGAAAACGTATTCCTAATTAAATCCAACAAAGAAGGAACCAACTGGTATGATGCCATCACCAATACGGCACCACTTCACCGTTTCTCTTTGGGAGCTAATGGAGGATCTGAAAAAGGTCGCTATTACATTGGTCTTGGTTCTCAATTCCAAGATGGGATTGTGATCAACAACCAATTCAGGCGTCACACTTTAAGAGCCAACTCTAAGTATGACATTACGCCTTGGTTATCTATCGGAGAAAACATCCAAGCAACCTACAGAGAGTCTCGTAGCCCAGGTGCTGGAGGCGGTGTAGAATCTGCAGATGACGAATCTGAAATCCTTTCTGCCTATCGTATGCCTACCATCATCCCAGTATATGATGAATTTGGTAGCTACGCTAGTACAAAGGCTGCAGGATTTAACAACCCTCGTAACCCTGTTCGTAGATTGGAAACCAACGGTGCCGATGATAAAAGTTACAACATTAGCCTTTTTGGAAATGTATATGTTGACCTTAAACCCATCGAATCTTTAACACTTCGTTCTAGTTTGGGTGGAAGTCTTTTCAACTACTACTACACTGACTACAACTACAGATACCTTGGAGATTCTGAGCCAGAAGCAAGTAACACTTTCTCTGAGGGTGCTGGTAAAGGAGTACAGTGGGTATTCTCTAATACTGCGACCTTCCAACAAGATTTTGGAAAACACGGTGTTAAATTGTTAGCGGGTGTTGAAGCCTTGAACACTGGGTTTGGACGTCAAATAAATGGTTCTGGGATCAACCCCTTCTCTACAGATTTAAGCTACATTAACTTATCCACAGTGGATAGTCCACAGGTAAACAGTTCCTTGTACAATGGTGTAAACTTCTTTTCTACTTTCGGAAAACTAGACTACAGCTTCAATGACAAGTATTATGTTACGGGTCTTGTTCGTCGTGATGGTTCTTCTCGTTTCGGGATAAATTCTCGATACGGCGTATTCCCTGCAGCTTCGGCAGCATGGCGTGTTACTTCAGAATCTTTCATGCAAGGATTGACTTGGATCAACGACCTCAAAATCCGTGGAGGTTGGGGTGAAATGGGGAACTCCAACAACGTAGATCCCGCCAACCAGTTTAGCTTGTTTGCTTCCAACAGAGGAAGTACATTCTATCCCATTGGAGGTCAAAACAGTGGTGCAGATGCAGGATATGCTGTAGCACGTATCGGAAACCCTGATGCACGTTGGGAAACTTCTGTAACCACCAACATCGGATTTGATGCGTCTTTGTTCAACAACAAAGTGGATGTGATCCTTGACTGGTGGAAAAAAGACACCAGAGAATTATTATACCAAATTCCTCTTGCTGCCGTAACAGGTAACTCTGCTAGCGCACCTGCGGTAAACATTGCAAGTATGTTGAACCAAGGTTTGGACTTCCAAATCATCAACAGAGGTAGTTTTGGAGAAGGAATTGCATATGAACTTACGTTCAACAACTCTTTCTTGAAAAACGAAATCACTGCTTTGGCAGAAGGAATTGAGTATTTTGATGGTGGATCGTATCGTGGAATTGCTCCCGTAAGAAACGCCGTTGGACAATCCCTTTCTACCTTCTTTGGATATAAAATGATTGGATACTTCAGCTCTGAAGCAGAAGTAAATTCCTCACCCGCCCAAACGGGTGCCGGTGTTGGTCGTTTTAAATATGAAGATGTAAATGGAGATGGTGTTATTACACCTGACGATAGAACGTATATCGGAAGTCCTGTGCCAGATTGGACAGGAGGTTTAAATATCAATCTTCGTTACAAAGACTTTTCTTTGAACACTTATTTCTACGCTTCCGTTGGAGCTGAGATTTTCAATCAATCAAAATGGTTTACCGATTTCTTTGGTTCGTTTGAAGGTTCTGCAAAAGGCGTTAACGCAAAACAATCGTGGACGCCAGCGCTTGGAAACAACGCTATTGCACCCATTTGGGAAAGCGCATCTAACTTGAGTACCAACGGAGCTGCAAACTCTTGGTATGTTGAGGATGGAGACTTCTTGAGATTACAAAGTTTAGCGTTGAGCTACGATATCAAAGGAGCGATTTTAGATCAATTAGGATTTGACGATTTTAGTATTGGTGTTTCAGGAAACAACTTGTTCACCGTAACTAATTATTCTGGGTTAGACCCAATGGTAGGAGGAGCCGATACAAATTTCGGTATTGATGTAGGGAATTACCCTGTTACACCTAGCTATTTGCTAAGTATAAAAATAAATAAATAGTTTAATCGAATTAAAATGATGCGAATTATGAAAATTAAAAACGTAACCATCGCAATGGCCTCTTTATTGGCTGTTACAGTTTCCTGTAGCGATGATTTTTTAGATGTCGGTGCGACCGGTTCACTAGCTGAAGCACAGATGACCACGCTTAGTGGGATAGACGGAACACTCATTGGTGCCTATGCGGCGCTTAATGGAGTGTTTGGAAATAGATTTGAAGGACCCAACCACTGGGTAACTGGATCCATCACTGGGGGAGAAGCCAATAAAGGAACGGACCCTGGGGATTATTCAACCATCAACCCCATTCAACGCTACGAAACAGATCCCACTTCTGGAGATTTGAACAATCTTTGGAGAGGTCGTTTTGAGGGAATAGCTCGATCTAACCGTGTTTTAGCATTGATTGCTATGTCGGAAGATATTTCCGCGGCTGATGCTGCTCGTTTGGCGGGTGAAGCACGTTTGTTGAGAGGACATTTCTACTTCGACCTTAAGAAACACTTTAACAGTGTGCCATGGGTGGACGAAAGCGTTGCAGCTGCTGAAATTTCTTCAATTGCAAACTCAGCGGATGTTTGGTCAAAAATTGAAGCAGATTTCCAATTTGCGTATGACAACCTTCCTGCAGTTCAAGGACAAGCAGGACGTGTAAACAAATGGGCGGCTGCTGCATACATGGGGAAAGCCAAATTGTACCAAAAAGACTATGCAGGTGCAAAACAGTGGTTTGATAATGTTATTGCTAATGGGGTGACTCCTTCCGGAGACAAATACGCACTTTTAGACAATTATGCGAGCATTTACAACGCTGAATTTGACAACAACGCAGAAGCTGTTTTTGATGTGGAGTCTGCTAATAATACGGGAAGCGTAAACAATGCCAACTACTTTGATGACTTGAACTATCCCTACAACACAGGTTCTGATGGACCGGGTAACTGTTGCGGATTCTTCCAGCCTTCTTTTGAATTGGCAAACTCGTTCAGAACCAAAGATGGTTTACCTTTATTAGACAAGAGCTATAACAGTGCGGATAACGAAGTGGCACATGACTTCTTGATTGAATCTAGTGATCCTTTCACTCCTGATGCGAAACCTTTGGATCCTAGAATCGACCACTCTATTGGACGTAGAAGTATTCCTTACTTAGATTGGATTGCGCACCCCGGTAAAAACTGGATCCGTAAGCAAGACTATGCAGGACCTTATTCTCCTAAAAAATATATCTACTACAAATCTCAAGAAGGAAGTCTTACAGATGCGAGCTCTTGGACTCGTGGATATGCTTTGATGAACTACACCATCATTCGTTTTGCGGATGTGTTGTTGATGGCTGCTGAAGCTGAAATCGAAGCGGGTTCTCTAGACAAAGCGTTGGAATATGTTAACCAAGTAAGAGCTCGTGCTGCGAATTCAGACTATTGGGTGAAAAATCCTGATGGTTCAAACGCAGCCAACTATCAAATTGAATTGTACGGTAGTTTTGCTTCTAAAGCAGATGCAACCAAAGCAGTACAGATGGAGCGTAAACTGGAATTATCCGGTGAAGGCCATCGTTTCTTCGACCTAGTTCGTTGGGGAATTGCTGCGGACGAGCTTAATGCTTATTTACAGTACGAATCTAAATATCTTGTAACCAAGTTTGGTGGTGCTAGTTTTACTTCCGGTAAAAATGAGTACTATCCAATCCCACAGACACAAATTGATATTCAAGGATCAGACGTATTATCTCAAAATCCTGGGTACTAATTTCAAGGTTTTTTGATAACTTATTAAATGGAGGGCTTTGCCCTCCATTTTTTTTTCTCTTACCCCAATTTTTCATAACTTTTCCCACATTTAAAAAAACTATGAAATCTATTCAATGGACGAGTATTTTGTTGCTCGTTGTTCTTGTTTTTTCGGCTTGTCAATGGGATTCCAAAAAATTGTTTCTACCCATCCCTGCTTCCACTTCTCAAATCACGTTCAACAATACATTGATCGAGAATGATTCCTTGAGTATTTTAGACAATGAATTTTTCTACAACGGTGCCGGACTTGCCTTAGGAGACCTAAATCAAGATGGTTTGCTAGACGTTTTTTTTGCCGGAAATCAAGTGGACAATCAGCTGTATTTAAATCAAGGTAAAATGCAGTTTAAAAATAGTACAGCGCTCTCAAAAGTCAATAAACCCAACTCGCTGATTTGGTCATCGGGAGTCAATATCGTTGACATAAATGCCGATGGACGGTTGGATATTTATGTGTGTAATACCCTCAGAAATGAAGATGCTTTGCGTAAAAATCTACTGTATATCAATCTCGGAAATGACGACAATGGCGTTCCTCAATTTAAGGAAAGTGCTGCGGCCTATGGATTGGATGACACGACCTACTCCTCCCACGCCCAATTCTTCGATTTTGACAACGACGGAGACTTGGATGTTTTTATCGGAGTGAATCGGATCGAAAATATAGACCCTAATGTTTTTCAAAACCTACAGAGTGAAACAGCCATTTTAAGTAAAGATAAACTCTACGAAAATCAAGGAACAGACAGTTTGGGGCATCCTTATTTTAAAGATATTTCTAAATCTGCCAACATCAATCTACACGGATTTAGCCACAGCACTTTGGTGCAAGACATCAACAACGACGGTTGGTTGGATTTATATGTGGCCAATGACTATCTCAGCAATGATCTGGTTTACATCAACAACGGTGACAAAACGTTTACCAACCAAGCCCGTTCCATGTTTAAGCATTTTAGTTTAAGTTCCATGGGAAGTGATTTTGGAGATGTGAATAATGACGGAAAATTAGATTTATTTGTTTCCGAAATGCAACCTTATTATAACAAAAGGAAAAAATTATTTCAAAAGGGGACAAGTTATACCAAGGAAATTCTAACTCGAAAATACGATTACGAATACCAATATCCACGAAATGTACTTCAGCTCAATCAAGGAACCGATCCGCATACGGGTTTGCCACGTTATAGCGACATTGGAATGTCGGCCGGAGTTTCACAAACCGATTGGAGTTGGGCCAGTTTATTTGCCGATTTTGACAACGACGGGTGGAGTGATTTGCTCATTGTCAACGGTTTTCCAAAAGACATCATTGATAAAGATTTTGGAGACTTTAGAGTGACCGCCAACCGTTTGGTCAGTCGTGAAAAGCTGCTTTCGGTCATACCCGAAATCAAGGTGCCTAATTTTGCTTTTAAAAATATGGGAAATCTCCAGTTTAGTGATCAATCCACCGCTTGGGGCATGGATTTTCCAACCTATACCAACGGAGCCGTTTACGGCGATTTGGACAATGACGGCGATTTGGATTTAGTGTTAAATAACATTAACGATCCGGCAATTTTACTGGAAAATACTTCCGAACAGCAAAAGAGCAAAAACCATTACATCCGCTTTGATTTGGAAGGAAAGTATAAAAACCAAGCCCCCTACGGTGCCCGTTTGAAGGTGTATTCACAAGGCTGGGTTCAAACCCAAACACTTTTGTCCGGTCGTGGCTATTTGTCCCAACCTGAAGCCACGCTTCATTTTGGTTTAGGAAATCATTCAACCATCGACTCCGTAGAAGTTATTTGGCCGGATGGTTCACGTCAAAGCCAATATGAATTTAAGTTGGATCAGTTGCAGACGCTTGTTTATGATCCTGTGTTGGTTAAGGAGTCATTCCAGAATTCCGAAGCAGGACTTTTTGAGGAGGTGAGTGCACAAATCACTATGGAATATAAAAATGAGGATGATGATTTTGTGGATTTTAATTTACAAATCACCCTACCGCATAAATTTTCGCAATACGGCCCCGCCCTAGCTGTGGGTGACTTGAATCAAGACGGTCGGGAAGACCTGCTGATAGGAGGGAGTCGTGGAAAAATGGAAACCCTTTTTTACCAAAGTGAAGACGGTCGTTTTGAGGTGCAACAAATCAATTTAAAAGCGCAGCCCAAAAGTGTGGATGAGGATGCTGGAATAGCCCTTTTCGATGTTGAAAACGATGGCGATTTGGACATTTACGTTGCGCACGGTTCCGGGCAATACGCTCCCCGATCATTTGCCTATGACGACGCACTTTGGCTCAACGACGGGAAAGGTAATTTTACCCAAGCCACTATCGAATTACCCACCAATGGCTATAACGCCTCTTGTGCCAAAGCCGCCGATTTTGATGGGGATGGTGATATGGATCTTTTTGTTGGAACACGTGTGGTGCCCGGTCAATATCCCGTTTCTGAGCGTTCGTTTTTATTGGAAAATATAAGTGAAAACGGCAAGATTGCTTTTCGCGATGCTTCCGATAAGATGAGTACAAGAACAGACGTGTTGGGATTGGTTACCGATGCGCTTTGGACGGATTTCAATAATGACGGTTGGATGGATTTGATTGTTGCCGGGGAGTGGATGCCAATTACATTTTTCGAGAATCAAAACGGGCAATTGCAAAAACTGGAAAAAA
>JABISF010000067.1 GCA_018699935.1 Flavobacteriaceae bacterium
ATTGGTCCCAAGGACGAACGCCCTTCTATTGTAAACCGTTGGTGGGGAGGCGTGATTGAAAATAACAGTTTTGGAACCCACGACTTTTTAAACCTATGCGAACGATTGGGCGCCGAGCCTTATTTGGCCGCCAATATTGGAAGCGGTACGGTACAAGAGTTTACAGATTGGGTACAGTACGTCAATCATGACACGGGCAGTCCTATGGCGGATTTGCGAAAAGAGAATAACAGAGAAGCTCCTTGGAATGTCAAGTATTGGGGAGTTGGAAACGAAATGTGGGGTTGCGGAGGAAACATGACTCCCGAATATTACGCCAATGTGTACAAACAATACGCCACTTTTATGACCGATTGGTCCAATACTGATGGGATTTTCAGAATTGCCTCGGGGGCAAGTGAGGATGACTATCATTGGACAGAAGTGTTGATGCGCGATATTCCCAAAGGTTTAATTGAAGGTGTGGCTTTGCATTCCTATTCCGTGATTGATTGGAATAAAAAAGGACCTTCCACCGAATTTGACGAAAGCCTCTATTTTTCTACCATGAAAAAAGCGTGGAGAATGGAAGAGTTGATCACCAAACACGTGGCCATTATGGACAAATATGATCCAAAAAATGAAATTGCCTTAATCGTTGACGAATGGGGCGGTTGGTACGATGTTGAACCGGGTACCAATCCTGGATTTTTATATCAGCAAAACACCATGCGGGATGCCATGATTGCAGGAATTTCCTTAAATATTTTCAACAATCACAGCCATCGCGTTAAAATGGCCAATTTGGCTCAAACCATCAATGTTTTGCAGGCCGTTATTTTGACGGACAAGGAAAAAATGATCAAAACGCCTACCTATCACGTTTTGAAAATGTACAATGTGCATCACGATGCCCAATTGATTCCGATTGATTTTGAATCTCCAAAATACAGCTTTGGTGGAAATGAACTCGAAGCGATTTCTATTTCGGCCTCCAAAGATGCCAATAACACCACCCATGTATCGTTGGTGAATATCGATACGCATCAATCCTATCAAATCAGTATTCCGTTGGCGTCCATCAATCAAAAGAAATTTAAGGGAACAATTTTAACTTCCAAAAATCTTCAGGATCACAACGATTTTGACGATCCAGAAAAAATCAATGTTAAAGCGTTTTCAGATTTTAAAGTTAAGGGAGGTGTCCTCACCGTGGACATCCCACCGTATGCAGTGGTCATGATGGAAGGAGAATAATCCTTTTTTATCTTCAGCAATTAGACAAAACTTCTCGGTTGCGCCCTTTACCAAGGGTCGAGGCCGAGAAGTTTTTTGCCTAAAGGATTTAGGTCTGCAGTGGTGTATTTGGTCTGCTCCCATTGGCGTGGATCGCCCGGAAAGGCATAGCCCTCGGGAGCAACGCGCGCTTTCCAAGATTGGATTCGCCATTGGCGCAAGGCTTCCTCCTCCGCTTGGGCGGGCATCATAGAAATGTATTGTGCCACTCTGACTTTTTCGCTGTAATTGGCTCGAATCCCATGGGCTAAGCAACTGTTGAAAATCAATAAATCTCCGGCTTCCATTTTGACCTTTTCGGGCTCAAAACCGCTAATGTCCGGTTGAAAACGATTCCGATCTTCCGGTTGCGTTAATTTCCAAGTGTCATAGTCCCGATATAATTCCGGAACGCATTGAAAGCCCCCCATATTTTCGTCGGTTTGATCCACCAACGCCAAAACTCCTTGTACGTTAACAGGCTTTTCTTCGGGATCATAATCCCAATGAATAAAGGCTTTGTATTCGAATCCGGGACGGATGGGAAAGTTTAAATTGGCGCGATCAATGGACACCCATAATTTTTCGGTTCCCCAAATATCCACAAAAGCATCATATATCCGCTGGGTGGATCGGTTGTCCCAAAAACATTGACTGTTATAGCATTCCACCATTCCTGTATTGGCCAATTCTTTCATTTTCATCTCGGCTCTGGGTGCCCGATACCATGTACTTGTGTCATTGGGATCTTTATCTTCAAATTCCCAAATAAAAGCAGCCGTTTTCTCCGCCTGAGTTTTGGAAATGGCATTTTTGATAACGATATAACCGTTTTGAATCCAAAAATTCCAATCGTCTTCGCTCAGCACTCGCAAGGGTGCTCCATTAGAACGGTCATTCATTTTTAATGAGCTACTCTTGGCTGTGGTGGGATTTCCGGGGATATCTTGATGTGCGTTTTTTACGGCTTCATTTTTCATCATGGCGAAACGTTTTGATGCGCAATAATTTTCAATTATTTGCTTTTCTATAGGGAAATGTACAAAAACAAAGGGAAACAAAAAAAGCCAAAGAAGGCGAAATAGCGCGTATTTCCTGAAATGACTTTTTTGATATTTCTAATAAAGAAAGGAGTGTTTTTTTATAACACGAGTTTCACAATTGGTTAAAAAGTCCAACGATTTCCGACCTCCGCAAGGGGTATACAACCCAGAAAGGCTTGTGGTATGGGGTCGTAATTCAAGACTTCTTTCCCTATTTTTTCGGAAGAAAAATAAGCCCAAATGGCAATAGACTTAAGGGAACGGTATAAGCCCACGTCAGCTTGTTTGCCGACTGCAGTTCCCCAAACACTTCCATTGTAGGTGGGGGACTGGGCTTCTGCTTCTTTCAAAACTGCAATTTGTCCCTTGGCTTTTAAATCAGCGAAAACGGCTCCGTGATTTTTGACACAGTCCTTGTTAAATTGAGCCATTTTATCCCGCAGTGCCTGTTGCTGATCCGCGTCCATGGTCTTTGCAAAAACAAGGTCCATAAATACATCAACCTTTACCTCCAAAGCTCCAGGGGTTGCTGTAGCTGGGAGGATAGTATCCACGAGGGAGCTCACAAATTGGGCTTCGTCGGAACTAAAAAACAAAGGTTGCCAGTCGGCTCTCCCTTGAGATTGACAGGATTGTAAAAGCGAAAAAAGCGAAGGAGCCATCAGACTGCCTCCGGCCAATAGTCCTGTTTTTTTTAATGCGGTTCTTCTATTCATGGTTTAAATATTTTGTTTATTGAGTTCGGCAACGGCGTGGTTGGCCGCTCGTGCGGTGATGGCCATATAGGTGAGGGAAGGATTGACACAAGAAGAGGAAGTCATACACGCCCCATCGGAGACAAACACATTGGCAGCACCGTGCACTTGATTGGTGCCATTCAAAACAGACGTTTTAGGATTGCGTCCCATTCGAGCGGTTCCCATTTCATGTATTCCATAGCCTTGTTCGTGTTCGTTGTCAAATCCAACCACTTCTTTCAATCCGGCCTTTTCCAACATTTCCACCGCATCGATCTGAATTTGTCGATTCATGGCTTTTTCATTGGCTTTAAATTCACTGTCGATAGACAAAGTGGGTTGTCCCCATTTGTCCAAAACTTCTTTATTCAAATAGACTTTGTTTTCGTGATACGGCAAGCATTCAGAAAAACCAGTAATGAAAAATTCCCATGGGTCGGGTTGAAGGATGCTGTCTTTATAATCGGCACCAAATTCGGGACGATTGGCAGCCCCTTGTGTATTGGAACGACCTCCGCCTCCTTGGAAACCAAAGCCCCGAAGGAAATCGGCAGACTTTGTTTTTTCATCCAAATTGACATAGCGGGGGATATAAATCCCGTTGGGGCGTCTTCCTTTATAATATTGATCTTCAAAACCTTCCACTTTGCCCATAGCGCCAACTCTGTAGGTGTGATCCATCAGGTTGTGTCCCAATTCGCCACTGTCATTTCCCAATCCGTTTTCGAATCGAGAAGAAGTGGAATTCAAAAGGATTTGTGTACTGCTTAAAGTGGAAGCGTTACAGAAAATAATCTTGGAATGAAATTCATAGCTCTGATTGGTTTCCGCATCAATGATCCGAACCCCGGTGGCTTTGCCTTTCTTGTCATCATAGATGATGGATTGTACAATGGAATAGGGGCGGATGGTTAAATTTCCTGTGGCCTGAGCAGCAGGAAGGGTCACCGCATTACTGCTAAAATAAGCTCCATAGGGACAACCTCTGCTACAGCGATTTCGGTACTGACACTGCCCTCTGCCATTCAAGGGTTCGGTCAAATGCGCCACCCGACCGATAATCATATGTCTTCCGGGAAAATCTTTTTCAATTCTGCTTTTTACGTGTTTTTCCACACAGTTTAATTCCATGGGCGGTAAAAAGTGGCTGTCGGGCAAGTGCGGAAGACCAAGGGCTTCGCCACTGATTCCGGCAAATTTTTCTACATATTCATACCAGGGCGCGATGTCTTTATATCGGATCGGCCAATCGACCCCATAGCCGTCTTTGGCATTGGCTTCAAAATCCAAGTCGCTCCATCGATAGGTTTGCTTTCCCCAAAGGAGAGAACGCCCTCCCATTTGATGCGCGCGCATCCACAAAAAAGGTTTTAATTCGGTATAAGGATTTTCCTCATCGTTCGCCCAAAAGTGTTCGGTGTCTTTGCCGATAAAACCACTGCGCAGGGCCACTTGGTGTTTGCGTTGTTCCTCGGGTGTCAATCTGCCTCGTAGTTCCATGTCCCATGGATCGTCGTTCATGGTGGGATAATCCTTGACGTGTTCAACGATTCTCCCGCGTTCCAAGACGAGGGTTTTCAATCCTTTTTCACATAATTCTTTTGCTGCCCAACCTCCGCTGATTCCCGATCCGATGACAATTGCATCGTAGGTCATATCTGCTTTGGCGTCGATATTATAATTTGCCATTTAAATTCATTTGTATAATGAGTACTAAGATAAGAAATGGAATAGATTTTGACTTTAAGAGCATTGCTTTTTACAAAGTTTCCTCTTTTGCGTTCAGCGTTTTTTGATCAAAACCCGCTATTTCTTTATACTGTTTCATGATCTGTTGGAGTTCTTCCTGCGGAATTTCTTCTTTTTGAAAACCCTTGGGGAAACGTTCTTCCATCAAATCCATAATAGAGTCGGGTCCTTTTTTTCGGTTTTGTAGCACCACTTGGGTGGTGGCAGGAATGCGTTCGGAGTCGTACTGTCGAAGTGCCGCTTCCAACGTATCGTTTGTATTGAGTGCAAGGGTTAAGGCAGCAGCATCCAGGATGGCTTGAGAAGCTCCATTCGATCCTATGGGATACATGGGGTGGGCAGCATCCCCTAATAGAGTTACGCGACCAAACGACCATTTTGGCAGCGGATTCCGATCAGACATCGGAAACTCATAGATCGCCTCCGAAGCTTGTATCATTTGGTGTACATCAATCCAATCAAACGACCAGTCCTTATAAAGTGCTAATAAAAAATCCTTGTCCACTTTTCGATTCCAATCGCGCACTCTTGAAGCCGCACCATCTTGTTTAACATTGGCCACCCAGTTGATAAGCTGCAGACCACTTTCTTCTCGAACGGCTTCAATGGGATACACCACCATTTTTTGTTTCATCGATCCGATCATGGCCATGGAGGCCGCATTCAGAAAAGGAGGCAGCATTGCAGTACCTCTGTAGAGCACATTTCCTGAAAAAACAATTCGTCCTTCATTGGGATAGAGCAGCTTGCGGGTCACCGAATTGATTCCATCGGCACCGATCAATAAGTCTGCTTCTACTTGCGCCTGAACCTTGCCCAAAGAATGATTGATAAAGGTAGCGAATAGCTTATCTCCCCTTTCTTCGTACGATTCAAAATGATGATTGGTGAAGATGCGATCTTCACCCAAAGTTTCTAAACATTTTTCGTAAAGCAAGAGATGGAGGGCTCCGCGATGGACTGAAAATTGAGACCATCGATAGCCGTCAAATTTTCCACGCGCTTCTTCCCAAAACAATTGTCCATAGCGATTGGCATACACCAGTGCCTCAGTGGCAACGGCTTTTTCGGCAATTTTAGCACTCAACCCCAAATAGGACAAAATGCGAACCGCATGGGGCAACAGATTGATACCCACCCCCAACGGTTGAACTTTTTCTACCGATTCATAGACCCGAACATCATAGCCGTTTTTATGCAAACACAAGGCGGTAATCAAGCCGCCTATTCCCCCTCCGGCAATAATAATTTTCATGCTCCTTTTTCTTTTTTGTGTTTAATCTTTTTAGTAACCACAGCCGCGAGGAGCACCGGAAGTGCAAAAATCATAAAACTTCCCGTCATGTCAAGTCCAAAACTGACCAAAAGACCGCCCAATAGCGGCCCTAGAATCCCTCCCAAGCGTCCTATACCAATAGACCAACCCACACCTGTGGTGCGGATGGAAGTGGGATAAAATCCGGCGGCAACGGCATACAGCCCCACAAAGCCCCCTTGTACGCCAAAGCCCAGAAGAAAAAGGATGAACAGGAGGAGGTTGGAACCTTTAAAGAATCCAAAAACCACCAAGAATAGGGTTGTTGCCAACATCAAACCGCTCACAGTTTTTAGTAATCCATAGCGGGAAGACAAATACCCTTGAATGGGAATACCCACGATGGCCCCCAAATTAAAAATCATACCGGAATAAAGAGCCAGTTCCATGGATAGCCCAGCATTACTCGCTAATTTGGGAATCCAATTAATAAGAAAATACAAGGTGGTAAACGAAAGGAAGAGTGCACACCAAAGGAAAAAGGTGCCCCATTTGTATTTGGGATCAAAGAGTTCTTTGACACGGGCGGCATCTTTTTTGATAACCGTTTTAAAGGCCTCCGATTCTTTAAGAAAAAACAGCAGAATGGGTACCACCACCAAAGTGCTGATTCCTGCAATTCTAAAAAGTTGTTCCCATCCCATTTGAGTAATGATTGGGACGGATATCAAACCCGTTAAAACAGCACCTACAGGATATCCCGCCACCACCATACTGACCCAAAAACTGCGTGAATGTTGGGGCGTATATTCTGCGGTTAAAGCAGCAGTAGTCGCCATCATGACGCCGATTCCCATACCACTGAGTAAACGATATACCAGTAAAAAGGTAATATTTTCTGCTGAAGCCGTGAGAAAAATACAACTGCCCATAAGCAATGCAGCACTGACCATCAGAGGTTTTCTGCCAAAACGATCGGCCAATGGAGCTAAAAACACGGCGCCCAAAGTCATGCCCACCAAGCCACTACTAAAAATCAACCCCAATTGATTGGGTGAAATACTCCAGACTTTGGCTATGGCCGGAGCCGTGAAAGAAATAATGAGGACATCCATACCATCGAGCATATTGCATAAAAAACAAATCCCAATCACGGTATATTGCAGCGGACCAAAGGAGGCCCATAAACTTTTTGAGGTTGTATTTTCCATAGGGCTTTCCTAGAGCAGTTTCCAAACTTTGATAGACACCGCATCGGGGAGTCGTGCGCCGCTACACACAAATATGGCATCGTTCAGCCAAGCGTATTTTCCATCTCTAGGAGCTTCAAATTTGGGCACGGCACGAAAGTAATATTGATCGCCGGAAAGCAAAGCACCATTGGCCAACTGGGCGGCAACCTCTGGACTGGCCACGCGCAAGCCAGTGTTTTTGATATAAATCAGTTCGCCGTCATCGGTTCTAAATTGATAATGGGCTTCCAATTCTGTAACTCCGTCGGGACGAAGCACCTGCCAATCGGCACCGCCACGAACAATGGTTCCTTTGATGTTGGGACCTTCCACACTTCCTCCAATAATCGGGATGATGCGTCGAATGCCCAGGGCTGTTTCCCCAACCACGAGAGCGGGATCCAGTTTTACTTTAAGTTCCAAAATATATTCGAGTTCGGGTGCGGACTGTGCGTGCATGTTGATGACGATTAAAAAGATGAGAAGAAAGGATTTCATGGTTTACAGTTGTGTTTACGTACTACTAAAATAGTTTTTTATGCATTAATTAATTTTCAAAGCTCAAATAGGTATTGAAAAAAGGCAGCATTTCATCGGGAACTCTTCCGTGTGGGGTAAAAATAGCACTGGTGTGCGTGCCGATATATTCCTCTGCAAAATGTTTAATGCCGCTATTTTCCAATCGTCTGCTGAACATTTCGCATTGTTGAACAAAACGTATACCCGCATTTCTACCCCAATCAAATTTGATGGCTGTGAGCTGTTGAAGGCGTTCCAAATTTTCTTCAATCATGTGTACAGGCATGTTTTTTTGCCATTTTTCCAACACCTCGGGATGGGTAATCATTTCTCCATCCTTGTATTCAAAGGGCAAATCACAAAAGAAGGGGGGTTTATTGGCATTGGGAGACCAAGATTTTCCTAGGGCTACGATTACTTTGGGGAAATAACTTTTTTTCAAAGCCTCGTCCGTTTTTAGCTTGGCCAGTTGTTTAAAGGTTTCACTGTTGGGACCGTACTCTGCAACGATGGTCAGTGCTCCTGGACTTAAGGCATAAACACTGCTAAAAATATCCGGATGATGCATGGCGATTTTCAATGCACCATAGCCCCCCATGCTATGCCCGGTGATTCCTCTTCCCATTTTATTTTTGAGGGTTCTGTAGTTGTTGTCCACATAATTCACCAAGTCAAAAGCAGTAAAGTCTTCCCAATTGCCGTAAAGTTCAGAATTGCTGTAAAAACTGCCTTCATAAGTTGTTTTTTGATTGGGAACAACCAAAATGAAGGGACGCATTTTGTGGTCGGCGATGGCTTGATCCAAGACGGCTATCATGCTGGGGCGCAGTTGGTGGTCTCCCAAAAAACCATGTAAATAATAAATCACCGGGTAGCTTTTGGTACTGGTTGCATAGTCGGGTGGGAGATAGATGGAGACTTGACGTGTTGGATTTTCACCTTGGGTGTTTTCCAAATTTTTGGAATACAATGCATCCACCACGACTGTTCCTTTCGGAATTTGTCCGAAGAGAATCGCCCCAAAGAACAAGTAGCTGAGTAAAAAAATCGTTTTTTTCATGGGTGTATATTTTTTTTATCGGGTGAATCACAACTTCTTGAAAAAGCCATGTGAACATTTTTGTTTTGTATAAATGTAGTTCTTACATTTAAAAATACTAAATTAACCTTTATGCTGGCAATTCTCGGAATTTTATCGATTGGATTCATTCTCGTTTTGATTATGAGCAAGAAGGTTTCCGCCATCGTTGCTCTGGTTTTAGTGCCCTTTGTGATGGGTGTCATTGGGGGTTTTGGGACGGAGCTTTTTCAATTTATGACCGAGGGAATCAAAACCATCAGTGCCACGGCAGTGATGTTTATTTTTGCCATTTTGTTTTTTGGAATTCTAACCGACGCCGGCACTTTCAAACCCATCATCCGATGGATGCTCCGTCGTGCCGGAAATGATTCCGCCCGCGTAGCTGTGGCAACGGCTTTGTTGGCCATGATAGTGCATTTGGACGGTTCGGGAGCTGTAACTTTCTTGGTAACGATTCCCTCCCTTTTACCCATTTATGATGCATTGGGAATGAAACGAAGCACTCTGGCAACCATCGTTGCATTGGCTGCCGGAACCATGAATGTGCTCCCCTGGGGAGGACCGACCCTAAGAGCCGCATCTGCTTTGGGGGTTCCTGTTATGGAACTGTTCAGCCCCATGCTGATTCCCGTCCTGGCAGGTTTACTTTTGGTGGTGTTATTGGCTTACCGAATGGGTGCCAAAGAACGCAGCTTCATTGAATTCAAAGACCTACCGAGTGCGACCGAAGAGCGTCCCTCGGAATGGGAGCGACCCCGTTTGTTTTTTGTAAATATACTCCTGATCATCATTTCTATTAGTGCCTTATTGAGTGGTATTGCGCCCCCGCACATCATTTTTATTTTGGCATTTTCAGTAGCACTTTTGATCAATTATCCCAATTTAAAAATACAGGCGGAACGAATCAATCATCATGCAAAGTCGGCACTGTTGATGGCGGGCATATTATTTGCTGCGGGTTGTTTTACAGGAATCCTAAAAGGCAGTGGAATGATTGACGCCATGGCGGAGGCAACCGTAGCCTATATTCCCAATTGGATTGGCAGTCATTTGGCAGTGATTACCGGGCTTGTTTCCATGCCAGCGAGTATGCTGTTTGATCCGGATTCTTTTTATTTTGGGATACTACCGCTTTTGGGGAGTACTGCAGCGCACTTTGGCGTTGATGCCATTGAAGTGGGAAGGGCAGCCATTTGTGGCCAAATGACAACAGGTTTTCCCATCAGTCCACTGACGGGATCTACTTATTTACTGGTAGGATTGACAGGTATCGACCTAGGGGATCATCAGCGCAAATGTTTTCCCTATGCCTTCTTGGTAACTGTGGTCATTTTAGTTGTTGCATTAATTGTTGGAGCAATAAGTTTATAGCGAATGAAAAAAATACGCATAGGAAGTGGAGCAGGATATGCTGGAGATCGATTGGAACCGGCTCTTGATTTAATGCAAAACGCAAATTTGGATTATATCTGTTTTGAATGTCTCGCCGAACGGACCATTGCGATGGCGCAGCAAGAAAAAATGCATCAGCCCGACTTGGGTTACAATGCGATGTTTACCTATCGCATGGAGCGTGTCTTGCCTTTGGCCATGGAAAAAGGGGTCAAGGTAATCACCAATATGGGTGCCGCTAATCCAGAAGCGGCTTTGCAGAAAGCGTATGAAATTGCCCAAAAACAGGGCATTAAAAAAATCAAGATCGCAGCAGTCTTGGGGGATCAAGTTTTGTCCTTGGTGCAGCAGACCCCGGATTTAAAAATATTGGAAAGTGGAGCACCGCTAGAGACTTTAAAAGAGCATATTTTTTCTGCCAATGCCTATTTGGGTGTTGCTCCCATCCTTGCCGCTTTGGAAGCGGATGCCGATATTATCATCACCGGACGGGTGGCGGATCCTTCTTTGTTTTTGGCACCCATGATTCATGCCTTTGGTTGGGATTTAACCAATTATGACCTTCTTGGAAAAGGTACTTTGGTGGGACATTTGTTGGAATGTGCTGGACAACTTTGCGGGGGTTATTTTGCCGACACTCAAAAAAAACAAGTTCACAAATTGGAACACTTAGGCTTTCCCTATTCTGAAATCAATGCTGTTGGTGAGGGTTTTGTATCCAAACTTGAAAAAAGCGGAGGCTCTGTCACTACCGCCACCTGTACGGAGCAATTGCTATATGAAATTCACGACCCGGCTGCCTATATCACCCCGGACTGTGTTGCCGATTTCTCAGCTGTGGAGTTCTCCCCTTTGGCGAATAACAAAATTGCTTTTTCCAAGGCAACTGGGAATGCTCCGACCCCTTTTTACAAAGTCAGTGTGGGGTATAAAAATGGTTTTATTGGTGAGGGACAAATCAGCTATGCAGGTGCCGATTGTTTGGAACGGGCAAAATGGGCCGCTCAGCTGGTGCAGCAACGCATCCAAAGCCTACATCCTCAGCTACTCCCTTTGGACATCGATTATATCGGATGGAATTCAGTAACTCCCAACCCCAAAAAAACCAGTGCGCCTCCGACAGAAGTACGCTTGCGTGTCGCCGGAAAAACCAATACACGTGCGGAAGCCCAACATATCGCCAATGAAGTGGAAGCCTTGTATACCAATGGTCCGGCAGGAGGCGGGGGAGCCAGTAAAAAGCTCGAAGCACTCGTTTCCATTGCCTCTGTTTTACTGCCCAAAGATCAAATCGATGTTCAACTTATTTTTAAAGAAATCAATACATGAGACTTGGTGAAATTGCACATGCCCGCTCTGGGGACAAGGGGAATATTTCCAATATTTCCTTAATCGTATATGATTCCAAGGACTATGCCTTGGTGGCAGCAAAAGTGACACCGGCTGTTGTAAAAGCCTGGTTTGCAGGGCAAGTTAAGGGAGAAGTTATTCGCTATGAATTACCACAATTGGGCGCATTGAATTTTGTTTTATTTGAGGCGTTAAAAGGCGGAGTAACTTGTGCTACAAGTTTGGATAAACACGGAAAAACGCTCAGCTCAATTTTACTGGAAATGGAAATTTAATCCATTTTAATGGGCAACCGTTCGTTTTAGAAAATAAAAAACCCCGTCCAAAAGAACAGGGTTTAGCATTATTAATTTGAAAATCAGTGAAGATCAAAACGATCGAGCTGCATCACTTTGGCCCATGCTGCGACAAAATCCGTAACGAATTTCTCGGAGGCATCCGCACAAGCATAAACTTCTGCCAAAGCACGAAGTTGTGAGTTCGACCCAAAAATCAGGTCGGCACGGGTGGCAGTCCATTGTACAGCTCCCGTTCCACGATTCTTCCCGTCAAAGGTTTCTTCACTGTCCGACTGCGCTTCCCATTTCAGATTCATGTCCAAAAGGTTGACAAAAAAATCGTTCGTAAGCGTTTCGGGTTGGTGGGTAAAAACACCATGCTGACTTCCATCGGCATTGGTATTCAGTACGCGCATTCCTCCAACAAGCACGGTCATTTCTGGTGCTGTCAAACTCAACAAATGAGAGCGATCCAACAACAATTCTTCGGCATGCCGGTCTTGTCCAGCAGCAAGATAATTTCTAAAACCATCGGATTTTGGCTCCAATACAGCAAAAGAATCTACATCGGTTTGGTCTTGAGAAGCATCTGTTCGTCCGGCACTAAAAGGCACTTGGACAGCGTGTCCAGCTTTGCTGGCAGCGGCTTCAATCGCAGCATTTCCTCCCAAAACAATCAAATCGGCGAGAGATACTTTTTTATTACCTCCTTTGGCATTAAATGCTCCTTGGATTTTTTCCAATGCAGCAAGTACCGTATCCAAAACTTCGGGTTGATTGACCTCCCAATGGCGTTGAGGTTCCAAACGAATCCGGGCACCATTGGCACCACCGCGTTTGTCGGTTCCGCGATAGGTTGCGGCAGAGGCCCAAGCCGTTTTAACTAGATCTGCAATAGAAATCCCAGCAGCAAGAATGTCTTTTTTCAAAGCTGCAATATCCTGATCGTCTATCAATGGGTGATCCACTGCGGGGAGTGGATCTTGCCATACCAATACCTCGGCAGGCACTTCTTTTCCTAAATAGCGTACCACGGGGCCCATATCGCGATGGGTTAATTTGAACCATGCCCGTGCAAAAGCATCGGCAAATTCCTCTGGATTTTCGTGGAAACGTTTGGAGATTTTAGCATAGGCAGGATCTACTCGCAATGCTAAATCTGTAGTGGCCATCATGGGTGCATGACGTTTGTTGGGGTCGTGTGCATCGGGGACAGTATCCGAAGCAGCTCCATCTTTGGGACGCCATTGATTGGCTCCTGCCGGACTTTGATACAATTCCCATTCGTGACCCAAGAGGGTGTCGAAATAGCTATTGTCCCATTGCGTGGGTGTGGCTGTCCAAGCTCCTTCCAATCCACTGGTTATGGTATCTACTCCTTTTCCACTGCCAAAACTACTTTTCCAGCCAAGTCCTTGTTCTTCTATGGAAGCCCCTTCGGGTTCAGCACCCAACAGGGCAGCATCTCCGGCACCGTGTGTCTTTCCAAACGTGTGACCTCCGGCGATAAGGGCTACTGTTTCCTCATCGTTCATGGCCATACGAGCAAAGGTTTCGCGGATATCGACTGCCGAAGCCAAAGGATCGGGTTTGCCGTTGGGTCCTTCGGGATTGACATAAATAAGTCCCATTTGAACAGCACCTAAAGGGTTTTCCAAATGGCGATTTCCGGTGTAGCGTTCGTCGCCCAACCATTCGGTTTCTGGCCCCCAATAGGTATCAATTTCAGGTTCCCACACATCTTCTCTTCCTCCACCAAAACCAAAGGTTTTCAGTCCCATGGATTCCAAAGCGCAATTTCCAGTCAAGATCATAAGATCTGCCCAAGAGAGTTTTTGTCCATATTTTTGTTTGATCGGCCAAAGCAGGCGTCGGGCTTTATCCAAGTTGCCGTTGTCGGGCCAGCTGTTGAGCGGTCCAAAACGCAAAGTTCCCGAGGCAGCCCCCCCTCTTCCGTCACCAATACGATAGGTTCCGGCACTGTGCCAAGCCATTCGAATGAAAAAAGGACCGTAATGCCCATAATCTGCCGGCCACCAATCTTGCGAATCCGTCATAAGGTCGAAGATGTCTTTTTTAACGGCGTCCAAATCGAGGCTTTTAAAAGCTGCGGCATAGTCAAAATCTGCTCCCAAAGGGTTGATGATGGGTGCGTTTTGATGTAAAATTTTTAAGTTTAATTGATTGGGCCACCAATTGGCATTGGAGTATACACCCGAGGCAGTATGCCGTTGGGTTGCAGGGGCAAAAGGACATTTGCCACCACTAGAAGTGTTTGCATGGGGATGATTTTCCATAATTTTATTTTTAAGACTTTAAAGGAACAAAAATTTTTAAGCAAAGTAGTATCAAAAAATATATTTTAAATCAATTTGGTTATAAGCTTTGCCTATGTATTTGAGTTTGCCCCTAGGAGTTTATTTCATAAGATCAATAAGAGGATTGCGATTCATGAGTTTTAATTTTCAGAAGAATTTAAAAAAACTTAATTTTATTACTTATTAAATCCTTTCAAATGTTTCGATTGCCGCTAGTCCTTTTGGGAATACTATCCCTCAGTTGTTTTATTAGTTGTGAAAGGGGCCCTAAAAATACAGCTCAAAAACGACCCAACATCATTTTTATCATGTCTGATGATCACGCCTATCAAGCCATATCGGCTTATGATGATCGATTTATTCAGACACCCAATATTGACCGAATTGCCAAAACGGGAATACGTTTTACCAATGCCACGGTGACCAATTCCATTTGTGCGCCATCCAGAGCAACCATTTTGACCGGTAAGCATTCGCACATCAATGGAAAAATCGATAATCATTTTCCGTTTGACACGACCAATGTTACTTTTCCACAAATTCTTCAAAAGGCAGGTTATCAAACGGCCATGTTTGGAAAATTGCATTTTGGCAACAACCCCAAGGGCTTGGATCAGTTCAAGATTCTTCCGGGTCAAGGATCCTATTACAATCCCGATTTTATTACCAAGGAGGAGGGAACGATTAATATTAAAGGCTATGTGACCGATATTATCACCGACCTTACTTTGGACTGGTTGGAAAACGAGCGCAAGCCCGAGGCTCCTTTTATGTTGATGTATTTGCACAAAGCACCCCATCGCTCCTGGTTGATGGCGGAACGGCATATGGAGGAATTTACGCAACGTCGTTTTCCAGAACCTTCCACTTTATTTGATGATTACAAAGGACGACCTGCGGCAGATGAAGCAGAAATGAGCATCCTTACCCACATGAGTTGGTCTGGAGATTCCAAAATTTTACCCGAAACCATGGATGCCATGAGTGTTCCTGAAATTGGCATCGACAAGCTTCGGTTTAAATTTGGAGTAGATCGATTGGATTCCACTCAGATGAATAATTTTATGCAGGCTTATTCCAAAATAAACGAGGAATTTATAACCCATTATCCCTCACTGTCGGAAGAAGATAAAATGCGTTGGCGGTACCAACGCTATATGCAAGACTATTTAGGAACCATCAAAGCTGTGGACGAGAATGTGGGGCGACTGTTGGATTATTTGGAAACCCATGATTTAATGGAAAATACGCTTATTATGTACACGTCCGACCAAGGATTTTATTTGGGCGAACACGGCTGGTTTGACAAACGATTTGTATACGATGAATCTTTTAAAACCCCGTTATTGGTGTCTTGGCCAGGAAAAATTGCAGCGGGAACAACATCTGATGAAATGGTTCAAAATCTGGATTTTGCGCAGACTTTTCTTGACATTGCCGGAGTGGAAGCACCCAACGATATGCAAGGAGAAAGTTTAGTTCCCTTGCTCACCGGTAAAATAGAAGATTGGACACGAGAGGCCGTCTACTACCATTATTATGAATATCCCGCAGAGCATATGGTCAATCGCCATTACGCTATAGTGACCAAAGAATACAAGCTCATTCATTATTATTTTGACTTGGATTATTGGGAGTTGATTGACCGAAAAAAGGATCCCAAAGAGTTAAACAATGTCTATGACGATCCCCAATACGCTGAAGTTCAAGCGCGTTTTCATCAAGAACTTGAGACGATTCGAGAAAAGTACGGCGATAGCGATGCGATCAGTCAACAGTATATTGACGTGTTTATGGACGACGTTGAAAAGAACGGTATTTTTGGCGTCAACGAAACGCGATTACAAGAGATCATCGCAAAGCGCAAGACACAAAAACAATAATTCGTTGTTACATTCTGGTTTGATAGGTATATAATTCATAATACCTTCCTTGTGCCTCGATCAATTCCTGGTGTTTGCCCCGTTCTACGATGGCACCATTTTCAATGACTAAAATTTGATCGGCTTTTTGAATGGTACTCAATCGGTGAGCAATCACAAAAGTGGTTCTATTTTGCATTAAAACAGCCAAACTTTTTTGGATAAACGCCTCGCTTTCGGTATCCAAATTGGAGGTGGCCTCATCGAGTATCACAATACGGGGTTGCGCCAAAAGTGCACGAGCAATTGAAATACGTTGTTTTTGACCGCCGGAAAGTTTAACGCCCCGTTCTCCAATGAGTGTGTCCAACTGATCGTCAAAACGATCGGTAAATTCGTTGACATAGGCCCCTTGGACAGCAGCCAACAAATCGGCTTCAGAGGCATCGGGACGCGGAAAAAGTATGTTTTCCCGTATGGTTCCTTCATACAAAAAATCGTCTTGAAGCACCACCCCCAACTGACTGCGATAGCTTCCTAAATCCACTGTGGCTAGATCAACGCCATCGACGAAAACGGTTCCCGAAGTGGGATTTAAAAATGCGGCAACCAAGCCCGCAATGGTCGATTTTCCGGAACCCGAGGAACCGACCAAAGCCGTTACACTTCCTTGGGGTGCATCGAAGCTAATATTTTGTAGAACTTCACTTTTGTTGTCATAACTAAAAGAAATATTTTCGAAGCGCACTGCACCGCTAAGGGGGGGTAAATGAACGCTGCGCTTTTCTGGGTCGTTTTCTTCTTCGAGTTGCATCAACTCCTGGGTGCGATCCAATCCGGCAAAAGCTTCCGTCAATTGACTTCCTATATTACTCATCTGTACGATGGGAGCGATCATAAACCCTAAAAAAAGAGTGAACGAGACAAATTCTCCATAAGTCATCGTATTTTGCATGATAAAATAACCGCCAATGCCCATGATGCCGGCAGAGGCCAATCCCAACAGAAAGGTGGAAGAACTTGTCATAATCGCCGTGGCGGTGAGGCTTTTTTTCACATTTAAATAAAGTTTTTCCACCCCATCTTCAAACACCTTTTTTTCTTGTTCTTCGGCATTAAAACCTTTGATGACACGAATTCCGTTTAGCGTTTCGGTCAACCGTCCTGTAACCTCGGCATTGATTTTTCCACGAGCTCGAAAAATAGGGCGAATGTATCCAAAGGCTCTCAGGGCAATAAAGGCAAAAATGAGCACTGGTGCGAGCACAAACAAAGTCATCAACGCATTAATTTTAATTAAAATAACCAGCGAAATTACAGC
>JABISF010000068.1 GCA_018699935.1 Flavobacteriaceae bacterium
AATTGGAGCCTTAACCACTCAGACCGAGATGGAACGTTCTCCCTTGTTGATCGAAAAATATCCCATATTTAAGGATGCTTCAAAGCTAATTGCCGACCCGGCGGTTCGGAATTGTGGAACTATTGGAGGGAATATTGCCCATGGGGATGCCGCCAACGACCAGCCTTCATTGATGCTTGCTTTAAGAGCAAACTTTATTGCAGAAGGACCCAACGGTAAAAGAGCAATCAGTGTGGATGAATTTTTCCACGGTTTTTATATGACCGCTTTAGAACCTTCTGAAATCATCACCGAAATACAAATTCCTCAAGCTCAAAAAGGAAGTGGAAGCGCTTATTATAAAGTAGAGCGAAAAGTTGGCGATTATGCCACCTCTGGAGTTGCTGTTGCACTTGTATTAGACGATACTGGTCGATGCAGTCAAATCGGAATTGGATTGACCAATGTGAGTACGGTACCCATGCGGTTAAGCCGTGCAGAGGAATTACTCAGTGAACAAATCATCACTGATGCACTGATTCAGGAAGCCGGCAAAATTGCCAGCGAGGATTGTGAGCCGTCTTCTGACCTTCGGGGCTCAGAAGCCTACAAAAGATCCGTCACTGACACCCTAACCCAACGCATGTTGAATGTCGCACTTGAACGAGCAAAACAATAAAAATAGAACTATGAAACACGAAATAACCTTAACTATAAACGGAGAAGCCATTACTAGAGAAGTTGATTCACGTCTTCTGTTGGTTCACTTCATTAGAGAACATTTGAGTTTAACCGGAACCCATATTGGTTGTGACACTTCCAATTGCGGCGCTTGTACCATCTTGTTGGATGGCAAGTCCATAAAGTCTTGTACCTACCTAGCCGTGCGAGCCGATGGATCCGATATCACCACCATAGAGGGCGTTGCCCCCGACGGCAGCAATCATATTGTTCAAAAAGCATTTCACGATCAACATGCCCTGCACTGCGGATTCTGTACGCCCGGCATGGTGATTCGAACCATCGATTTTTTGAAACACAATCCCAACCCTACAGAAGAAGAAATTCGATGGGGAATTTCTGGAAATCTTTGTCGTTGTACAGGCTACAACAACATTGTTAAGGCCGTCCAGCAAGCGGCAGACGAAATGCAAAAAGAATCGGTATAACCATAAAAAAAGAAAATATGTTTAATTGTAAAACATCACCGGAAATTGGCGGAATGGGTCACTCGGTGAAACGAAAAGAAGACGCAAGGTTTTTACATGGAAAAGGCAACTATGTGGACGACGTAAAACTTCCAGGGATGCTTTCCATGGTCATGGTTAGAAGTCCTTATGCTTATGCCAAAATCAAAAGTATTAATAAAGAAAAAGCCCTCGCAATCGATGGCGTTTTAGCAGTCATCACTGGGGAGGATTTGGCACAATACAATTTACATTGGATGCCCACACTTTTATCCGATCAGCAAATGGTACTTCCTACGGATACCGTGATGCACCAATCGCAAGAGGTCTGTGCCGTAATTGCCACCGACCGATATATAGCAGTAGATGGTGCAGAGGCCGTTGAAGTTGATTATGAACCCATGAAGGCCATCGTTGATCCCTTTAAAGCACTAGATTCCGACGCCCCTTTATTACGTCCTGAAAAAGAAGGGCAAAAAGACAATCAGATTTATCACTGGGAACGGGGCGATCGAGCAAAAACTGATGAAGCCATCGCAAATGCCGATGTGGTGGTGAAAGAACGAATCTTTCTGCCTCGTATTCACGTAGCTTCAATTGAAACATGTGGCTGCGTAGCTTCTTATGATAAAGACACCGAAAAACTAACTGTTTACCTGACCACCCAAGCCCCTCACGCCATTCGTACGGTTGTGGCTTTGGTTGCAGGACATGTCGGTCTTTCCGAAGAAAAAATTCGGATTATCTCTCCCGATATTGGAGGAGGGTTTGGAGGAAAAGTTCCTGTATATCCGAGTTATGTAGTTGCCATTGCAGCGACCTTCCTTATTGGAAAACCGGTGAAATGGATTGAGGATCGTTCAGAAAATTTGGTGAATGGTTTTGCGCGTGACTATCATATGGATTGTGAATTAGCCGCCACCAAAGAGGGAAAAATTCAAGCCTTCAAAGTAAAAACACTTGCCGATCACGGTTACACAGATTCCTCTGCCAATCCCTCCAAATATCCAACGGGAATGTTCTCTATCTGCACCGGATCTTATGACTACGAACACGCATTCGCAGAATTGGATGCCGTATACACCAACAAAGCCCCCGGTGGTGTGGCTTATCGTTGCTCTTTTCGAGTGACCGAGGCGGTTCACGCCATTGAACGCATGGTGGATAAATTGGCATTAAAAATTGGTAAAGATCCTGCGGAACTGCGTATGGAAAACTTTATCAAAAAAGAGCAATTCCCCTATTCTTCTCCATTGGGGTGGAGTTATGATAGTGGAGATTATCACGCTACGCTGAAAAAAGCCATGGAGATGATTGGCTATGATGATTATAAAAAAGAACAAGTCGAAAAGCGCAAGCAAGGAAAATTGATGGGCATAGGTCTTTGCACTTTCACTGAAGTAGTGGGCGCAGGTCCTTCGAAAGATTTTGATATCTTGGGGATTGCCATGTTTGATAGTGCTGAAATTCGAGTACATCCCACAGGGAAAGCCCTGGCAAGATTTGGAACAAAATCTCAAGGTCAAGGACACGAGACCACCTATGCTCAAATTTTGGCGGAAGAGTTGGGTATTTCCTACAAAGACATCGAAATTGATGAAGGAGATACCGATACTGCACCCTATGGATTGGGGACTTACGCCAGTCGAAGCACGCCAACAGCCGGAGCTGCTGCAGCCATGGCGGCACGAAAATTACGTGATAAAGGAAAGAAAATTGCGGCCTACTTACTCGAAGTGAGTGAGGAAGACATTGAATGGGAAATTGGAAAATACTTTGTGAAGGGAGCTCCCGAAAAGTCGAAAACCATTCAGGATGTCGCTTTTGCTGCCTATACCAATATTCCTCCAGGAATGGAACCCGGTTTTGAAGCTACTCATTATTACGATCCACCAAACTTAACATTTCCCAACGGTGCCTATATCTGTGTTGTAGAAGTAGAAGAAGCCACTGGAGCGATCGATGTAAAACGCTTTGTTGCCATCGATGATTGTGGAAACATCATCAATCCGATGATTGTGGAGGGTCAAGTTCATGGAGGGCTTACGCAGGGAATTGCCCCTGCCATGTACGAAGGAATTGAATATGACGATGAAGGAAATGTATTGAATGGAACCTTTATGGACTATTTGGTGCCTACAGCCGTGGAATCCCCTCATTGGGAAACGGGTCATACCATTACGCCTTCTCCTCACCACCCCTTGGGTGCCAAAGGAGTTGCAGAATCCCCCACAGTGGGAGCTCCGCCGGCAATTGCCAATGCCATTATCGACGCCCTTTCTCCTCTAGGAATTGAGCATTTGGATATTCCGATTACTCCGGCTAAAGTTTGGGAAGCCATTCAGGCGCACAAAAAGTAATCGAACCCCTTTAAAGTAAATACTTCAATTCAAGAGGGCAGTGTTAGCTGTCCTTTTGAATTATTAAAAAATAAATATATGAAAGCGAATCTAGTAAAAGAGTTTGAAGTAAATCAGCAACCCGAAATTGTTTGGCGCTATTTGATCAATCCAGAAGAGGTGGTGGAATGTGTCCCCGGGGTTTCTATCGATGAAAAAATTTCCGAAGGGGTATACAAAGGCAAAGTAGGAATGAAATTTGGTCCAATTAGTGCCAATTACAATGCCGACATCATCTATGATGATATTGATGAAGTCAATCAAAAAATTAAAATGATTGGAAAAGGAGTGGACACCAAAGGGATGGGAAATGCCGAAATGGAACTCAACTTGAATTTATCAACCCGAGAGGATGGTGGTTCTCATGTTGACGCCGTTATGGATGTAACCATCAATGGAAAAATTGCACAATTTGGATCGCGGGTGGTACAAGATGTTTCCAATCAACTTTTCAAACAGTTTGTTGCCAATTTTACCAAAAAATTAGAAGGGGAAGAAATCACGGCTTCTGACCAAAATGTCAATGCCGGAGGTATGATAAAATCGGTCGTGAAGGGACTTTTCTCAAAAAAATAAAGGTTTTTTTTAATTTGTACATACCGTTTCCTTGAATAAAGAAATTGAACAACTCATCCGTGATTTTGATCATCACCGATATATCCTTTCAGAAGAACTGGCTACTTCTTTGTATTTGATGCAAAGTTTGGAAAAGCCCTTGTTGTTGGAGGGGCATCCTGGAGTGGGAAAAACGTTGGTGGCTGCCACGCTTGCCAAACATCTTCAAACCGATCTTATTCGTTTACAATGTTACGAAGGTTTGGATGTAAATACCACCATTTATGAATGGAATTATCAAAAACAACTCCTGCATATCAAGCTTTACGAAAAGGAAGGTAATACAGCGGTATTAGGGGACAAGATTTTTGGGATGGATTATTTATTGAAACGTCCGTTGTTGCAGTCCATCAGTGCAGAAAAGCCTGTGGTTTTACTCATTGATGAAATTGACCGTACAGACGAAGAATTTGAGGCTTATTTACTCGAATTGCTGTCCGATTTTCAAATCAGTATTCCGGAACTCGGTACGATTCAAGCCACCTCAAAACCCATAGTAATTCTTACTTCCAACAGAACCCGAGAGTTGAGCGATGCCTTGCGCCGGAGATGTTTGTACAATTGGGTGGGATTTCCCTCACGCACTGCAGAAATTGATATCCTTCACAAGCAACTGCCGGAAATTGATGAAAATTTAGCCGCCGAAGTGGTTACTTTTATTCACAACTTAAGAAAATCCAGCCTACACAAACCTCCCGGAATTGCGGAATCCTTGGATTGGGCAAAAACATTATTACTGCTTAATGCGGACCACATCACCGATGAAATTGTGATGAATTCCATTGGCAGTGTTCTGAAACATCAAGAAGATGTGGATTTTGTTAAAAACAAAAGTGTTCAAGAATTTTTGTTTCCAATAAACGATTAATCCCTTGATCAAAAACTGTGGAAGCACTACAAACCACCTTTAAAGAACACCTGATCGACTTTGTCTTTTATTGCAGAGCGCGGCAGTTTGTACTCAGTCCGCAGCAAACCTTGGAAGCTTTTGAAATCACTGAAAAACATTTTTTGACCCATCGGAAAACGTTTCAATATGCGCTTAAATCGATATTCTGTAAAAGCAAAGAACACGCCGATCGCTTTGACGAAATGTTTGATCGTTTTTGGAGTCGATTTTATAAAGAAGAATTGGAACAACGTCCTTTTCAGTTGAAGGCACAAGAAAAAAAATCTGAATCTGCTTCTTTGATTTTTATGGGGGCTACTTTTCCAAATCCCAATAAACAAAAAGAAGAAGAAGCCAAAAAAACGACAGGAGCCAATGCCACTACTTTGCTGCGAGAAACCGATTTTTCAAAAATTGCGGCGGCGGATAAAGAACAATTGGAAGAATTGGCCGAAGCCCTTTTTCACGAGATGAGTTTGCGTTTTAAAAGACGCCTTAAAAAATCAAAAAGTGGACGGATCAATATTCAAAACACCATCCGAAAAAGTTTATCTAAAGGAGGATTAATGCTTGACCTCGCCTATAAAAAGAAAGCCAAAGAAAAACGGAAAGTGGTGTTTTTATTGGATGTGAGTGGTTCCATGGACACCTATAGTTTTTATCTGCTTCGCTATATTTTAGTGCTAAAAAAATATTTTAAAAGTTTGGAGTTTTTTAGCTTTAGTACCCGTCTCACCCATGTTACTCCCTTGCTGCGAACCAACGATGAAAGTGCCATTTATAAAGCCATTGGTCGCCATGTCAAAGGCTGGTCCAGTGGAACAAAAATTGGAGCTTCTCTAAAGGAGTTTTGTGACCTTTATGGGCATAAATTCTTAAGCCAAAAACATATCGTAGTGATTTTGAGCGACGGTCTGGAAACCGGAAATGTAAGTGACTTACAAACTGCAGTAAAAACCATCCAAAAACGTTGCAAATCTTTGATTTGGCTAAACCCCCTCAAAGGGATGGCCAACTATCAGCCCATTCAAAAAGGGATCATCAATGTGATGCCGCATTTGGATCGGTTCGAAACGGCACATAACTTAAATAGTTTGTTGAAACTTGAAAAAATATTGATGAATGTTTAATGAACTTCGGCATATAATGGAAGCCCAATTGCGAGCCGGCAATAATTTTGCCATTGCGCAAGTCATTGGCAGAATAGCGCCAAGCTCTTCAAAAGTGGGGGACAAAGCCATCATTTTACCTTCCGGAAAACTCATTGGTTGGATTGGCGGGGGTTGTGTTCGAGGCATTGTAATCAAAGAAGCGCTCGCTGTGATTGCCAACAAAAAACATTGTAAATTAAGAATCGCTCCAGAAGGGAGTAGTAAAGAAAATTCTGATTTTAAAGAGTATATTATGTCGTGTCAAAGTAAAGGAACCGTGGAGGTTTTGATTGAGTCGGTGATTGCACAGCCCGAAATTATTATTGTAGGAAAATCAAATATTGGTCGAAAATTGGCGCGTATCGCCACCGAAGCAGACTTTAAAGTTTCCGTGCTTTCCAACGACCTCGATCCGGAAATGTTCCCCTCTGCGCATCATTTATCGGAAGCCGTTGATTTTTCTCCTTTTAACAATATTAAAAATAGTTATATAGTCGTTACTACCCAAGGGGAAGATGACGAAGCTTCTGTTTTAAAAGCGTTACAAACCGCCGCACAGTTTGTGGGTTTTGTCGCCAGTCGTAAAAAGAGTGTGGACATTCAAAGTTATCTTTCGGAACATGGGATCGAAAAAGAGCGCATTGCACAGCTCCGATGTCCCATTGGTTTTGATATTAACGCCAAATTAGCCAGTGAAGTTGCTATTAGCATTTTAGCGGAAATCATCAATCATTACAGAAATGGCAATTTTTCAGAAACGCCGGAACCCAAAGTCATTTCTCGTCATGAAGAGCCCTCTATTAACGCCTCTGAATTTGAAAATGAATTTTACATCAACCCCGTTTGTAATGTCCCAGTATCCAAATCCAATCCCAAACACATTGTAGACTACAAGGGCGAAAAGGTATATTTCTGTTGCGATGGTTGTAAAAATAGTTTTGAAAAAAATCCCGCCCAATACATCACAAAAAAAGCCTAAACCCGAGGGTTTAAGCTTTCTTTCATTTTAAAAACGATTGGTTAAGGAATCAAAGGGGTGGATAATTTTGCTAGTGAAGCATCTATTTCCGCTTGACTCAATTCGTGTTTTACAATTTTTCCTGCGAAATAGTCTTCATAGGCCTTCATATCAAAGTTTCCATGTCCACAAAGATTTAACAAAATAGTTTCCGACTTTCCTTCTCTTTTACAACGTTCTGCCTCTGCAATCGCTGTGGCGATGCCGTGAGTGGCTTCCGGAGCCGGAATAATGCCCTCCGCACGAGCAAAGGTGACTCCAGCTTCAAAGACCTCTAAATTGTCGTGTGCACGTGCTTCGATGAGTTTGTCTTTTAACAATTGACTCACAATGACTCCAGCACCGTGATAGCGCAAACCTCCGGCATGTATGGGTGCAGGAACAAAGTCATGTCCCAAGGTATACATGGGCAGTAAAGGGGTCATCCCGGCCGTGTCGCCGAAGTCGTAACGGAATTGACCGCGGGTCAACTTTGGACAAGAAGAAGGTTCACTGGCAATACAACGGATGGATTTTCCTTCATCAAAATTAAGTCGTAGAAAAGGAAAAGCAAGTCCGGCAAAATTGGAACCTCCTCCAAAGGGTGCAATCACAATATCTGGTAGGTCTCCCGCTTTTTCCATTTGTAAAACTGCCTCTTGACCGATGATGGTCTGATGCAGTTTGACGTGGTTGAGAACACTTCCTAAAGCATATTTGGTGTCGTCATTAGTAGCGGCGCGTTCTACTGCTTCAGAAATAGCAATTCCCAACGACCCCGTAGTATCCGGATTTTCAGATAAAATTTTCTTACCAATTGCTGTGGCATCCGATGGTGAGGGGTGTACGGTGGCGCCCCACGTATTCATCATTACCTTGCGATAGGGTTTGTGTAGATAAGAAAGTTTAACCATAAAAACCTCACATTGAATGCCAAAGTGTTGGCAGGCAAAACTCAATGCGCTTCCCCACTGACCGGCACCGGTTTCAGTGGTGATTTTTTTAATTCCTTCTTGTTTGTTGTAATAGGCTTGAGCAACCGCGGTATTGGGCTTGTGAGAACCCGTCGGGCTGACACCTTCGTATTTATAATAAATTTTTGCCGGTGTGTCGAGTGCCTTTTCTAAGTTATAGGCTCTGTACATCGGTGTTGGACGCCACATTCCATAAATATTACGCACCTCATCCGGAATGTCCACATATTTATCAAGGGTCACTTCCTGTTTAATCAATTCCATAGGAAATAAGGGAGCCAACGCCTCGGGCCCTATGGGTTCTTTGGTTCCAGGGTGAAGGGGAGGGAGCGGTTTGTTGGGCATATCAGCAACGATATTGTACCATTTGTCGGGGATCTCTTTTTCTGTTAAAATGATTTTACGTTCCATAATTTAAATATGATTAAACATACAATTTAACAAAAATAAATGAAGTGCTTCGGCTTTTTTGTTGATACTCCACTGCTTAGCCCGAAAAAGTCCCCTAGTTACTCCCATAAAAATTGTTTAACTTTAATAAAATATTTAATTGTTTATGTCCTTATTACAAGAACTACAAACCGAATATCCCCTACCGGATTCCGCCATTGATTTTTATCAAAAGTATCGCTACATCAAGCTCAAACAAGTCTTTTCAAAAGAGGTGTTGGATTTTTATGGCAAAAAAATTGATGCCGAAGTGGATCGGTTGAAAGGAAGTCTCGCACCTTTGAATCAAAGAGACACCTATGGCAAAGCCTTTTTGCAGTTGTTTAATTTATGGCGGGAGGACGAAACCGTCAAGGAATTTATTTTTAGTAAACGATTGGCCAAAATTGCGGCGGATTTAATGCGGGTGGACGGCGTGCGGCTATATCATGATCAGGCTTTGTATAAAGAAGCGCATGGCGGAATTACTCCCTGGCATGCCGATCAATACTACTGGCCCTTGGATAACGATCATACCATAACGGCGTGGATTCCTCTTCAAGCGGTTCCCAAAGCAATGGGTCCTTTGGAGTTTAGTGCTGGAAGCCATCAAATACAGGAAGGGAGGGCTTTGGCCATCAGTGATGAAAGTGAAACCCTTATTGAAAACCGTTTACGAGTTACGGATTTCCCACACATTATTGAAGCGTTTGATTTGGGCGAAGTGAGTTTTCATTCGGGCTGGGTGTTTCATCGCGCGGGTGCCAATACAACCGATCAAATACGCCGTGTAATGACGGTGATCTATATGGATAAAGAAATGCGGCTTAAAACTCCCGAAAATGAAGGCCAACAAAACGACTGGGATACTTGGTGTCCCGGCGTGTCCATTGGCGCAGTAATTGACAGCCCGTTGAATCCGGTGTTGTATCCTTAATCGATCCCAAAAACCTCCAATGCCTTTATTTCAATGCCCTCCGTTGCCTCCACGCTGAGCTGATCAAAGGGAGCATTTAAAAAGAAAATTTCGGACATTACCGTAGCACCTTGATCGTAAAAAATCTCGAGGGAGGTTTTATCCAAAAACAGTTTGAATTCGAGTGCTGCATCGGTTTCCAACCTAGGAGCATAAGAGCGATGTGAAGCAAATTTCGTAGAAAAATCTACTTTCCCGCTGGCGGTTCGATCGATATAAAATTGATTTTCTTGAGGATCAAAACCGAAATTGAGTGCATCGCCAAGGCTGTTGGACAGTTGAAAATGGGTAGTAAAACGGGGGGTGTTTTTAAATACAACGGATAATGCGGTATGGTCCAATGCATATTCACTACTGCTCACTAATTGGGCTTTTCCTTGCGCCTTCAAATCGTTTTTGCTTACTACCGCTTTTGAAAAATTCCCTTTGGGGAAATAGGGCTGTGACTGCAATCGATAAGTCTTATCAAAAGGTACTAATTCTAACGCTCTCGGCAGTGTCATCGCACTTCTCCAAGTCGTAGTGGGAACCACTGTAGCATAATCCCAATTGGACATCCAGCCCAAAACCACCTGTTGTCCGGAAGGAATTTTAAAGTTGGAAAAGGAAACACTGGCGTAATTGTCCCTACCAAAATCCAACCAAAAACGGTGATCCGCTGCCATGGCTTTTTCAAATTCAGGATCTACCGTAAATGTTTCTCCGTCAAAATCCCCGACAAAATATTGGGTTGCACTGCCGCCGTTGGGACCTCCCGGATTAACACTCACCAAATGCACCCATTTGAAGGTCTCGGTACCTTGAATCGGCAACTGAAAAAGATCTGGACATTCCCACACGCCATTGTGATTGCCTATGGTTTTTCCAAACTCAGAAAGCGGCTCCCAATGAATCAAATCTTTTGAGCCATAAAATCGGGTTTCTTGCCCCGCAGCCAAAGTCAACCGCCAAGCTTGCTGGGTTTCCATCCAAAAAACTTTGGGGTCTCTAAAATCTTTTTCAGCCGGATTTTTGATCACCGGATTCCCTGCGTATTTTTCCCAGGTCTCTCCTTCATCCTGAGAATACGCTAGGCTTTGGGTTTCATAATAGGGAGCACCGGAGCGTTCTGCCTCCATATCATGACTGGTATAAATTGCAATTATGGGCGGAACATCGCCTTTTCCAAGTCCGGACGTATTGTTGTGATCCACCACTGCACTGCCAGAAAAAATAGTACCCAGCGCATCGGGATAAAGGGCTATGGGGCGTTCTTCCCAATGTACTAAATCCTTGCTTACAGCATGTCCCCAATGCATGGGTCCCCAAACATTGCCAAAAGGGTGGTGTTGAAAATATAAATGATAATTTCCGTTCCAATAAAACATTCCGTTGGGATCATTCATCCAATTTTTCTGCGGTGTGAAATGAAAATTGGGACGATATTTTTGTTCGTCCTCTTGAAGTTGTACGGTCTTTTTAGGTTCCTTTTGTGAGGTATTGGTATCCGTACAGGCAATCATCAATAGCATAGTAAACAGCATAGAACTCAAGAAATAGATCGGTTTCATAAGCAGGTATTAGGATTTTTTTTGGATCAATTTTTGACTGAGGGTTTCCAAGCTCACCCCTTTGGTTTCTGGCATCATAAACCTCACAAAGAGGAGTTGTAAGACCATCATCAACGCAAAAATAGAAAAGACCCAACCCGGCCCAATACTGGAAAACAAAAAGGGAATCGAAGAGGGAATGGCCGCTGCCAACACCCAATGTACCGATGAACCAAAAGCTTGTCCTGAGTTGCGCAATTTGTTAGGATAAATTTCAGAAATAAACACCCAAATCACAGCCCCTTGTCCAACAGCATGGGAAGCAATAAAAACAAAGAGGAAGATCGGTATCCACATTCCCTCCCATTGAAGGAAAAAGGCCAATGCTACAAAACTCAATGAAAGAATATAGCCCACAGATCCGTAATACATTAAATCCTTGCGCCCCAAACGATCTATCAAATTAATCCCGATCAATGTGAAAATCAAATTGATGACCCCAATCCCTACGCTACTCAACAAAGCGGTACTCTCTCCCAATCCTCCCGCTTCCAAAATGCGCGGAGCATAATACAAAAAGGCATTAATGCCCGAAAACTGATTGAAAAAAGCGATTAAAAACGTCAGCATTAAGGGAAATCGATAGGTTTCAGAATAGATAGATTCGGAGGCTTTGGTGCTTTCCAAATCTTCTTCTATTTGTTGCTGTAAATCCTCTATCCGTTCACCTGGAGCCACTCGAGCATATACCGCTTTGGCTTTCTCTATCGCTCCTTGTGTGAGTAACCAGCGTGGGCTTAAAGGGATTTGTAAAATTAATACGGTAAATATTATAGCGGGTAACGCTTCAATCCCAATCATCCAACGCCAATCCTGCTCCCCCATACCACTGAAAAGGTAGTTGGAAAGAAAAGCCATCAGGATCCCAAAAACGATGTTAAACTGATACAGCCCTACCAATTTGCCGCGGTTTTTGGCAGGTGCAATTTCCGAAATATAGGCCGGGGCAGCAATGGTAGAGGCTCCCACCCCCAAACCGCCAATAAAGCGAAAAAAGGCAAAGGAAAAAGGGTCGTTCACTAGCGCAGAGCCCAAAGCAGAAACGGAATACAACACTCCGATCCAAAAAAGGGTTTTTTTCCGCCCCATACGTTGAGTGGGAAATCCCCCAAAAATTGCGCCTACTACGGTTCCCCAAAGTGCCATTCCCATAACAACAAATCCATGAAAACTATCCGAGGATTCCCAAAGCGCTTGAAGTTTCTGATCCGCTCCCGAAATCACAACGGTGTCAAATCCAAATAAAAACCCTGCCAGTGCAGCCACCAACGACCACGTAAATATTTTGTTCATAGGAATGTTTTAAAAAATAAATAGTTAAGATACTATAAAATTATGTTTTCAAAAGTGGAAAAAGGAGCGGTTGTTTTTAGACAAAAAAAAGGCCGTACATTTTGATGTACGACCTTGAGAGCATCTTTTTATTTTTATCCCATAAGGGGTTTGTCCGTAATAAAAGGTTGATTGTAATGCCTTCTCCCTGTTGCGCGATAAAGCGCATTGGCCAAGGCTCCCATAATGGGTGGAAAAGGAGGTTCTCCCAATCCGGTGGGATCAATTTCATTTTTTACAAAATGCACTTCGATTTCCTTGGGTGCTTCATCATGACGAATCAATCGATATTTATCAAAATTGTTTTGCTCGGGTACACCATTGTTAAAAGTGATGGCACTGTACATGGCATGACCAATACCGTCTACCACTCCACCTTCAGCCAAATTGGTGGCTGCATCGGGGTTTACAACGATTCCACAATCAATGGCGCAATATACTTTTTGAACCACGGGTTTTCCTTTCTCCATGACCATATCCAGAACGTTGGCCACATATGAATTATGGCAAAAATACGCTGCTATCCCTCGAAACACATTGGGATCATTGTTGGTATGTGCTTTTTCTTTGACCAGCTCCAAAACTCCAGCATAGCGTGCCGCATCGTAATCGTTGTTGTCGCCAACGGGTTGTTGCTTGGCTTTATCTAATAAAGACAAACGAAATTCTATTGGGTCTTTTCCGGCAGCTTCAGCAACCTCATCGAGAAATGCCTGTTCTGCACCTGCTATAAAGTTAGAACGCGGTGCTCTAAAAGCTCCCACAGTGATATTAGAATCTACGGTCCATTCTTCCGCCCAATAGTTATCAATGGCTCCCGCGGGAAAACGATTGGCTGCTAACGGGCTTTCGGGAATTCCTCCGGCACGAACATGAAATCCAATGAGATTGTTATCCGCATCCAGTGCTGCACGATAGTAGGCATGATAAGCCGGACGATACGTTCCTTGTGTCATGTCATCTTCGCGACTGTAAATCAATTTTACTGGCGCCTTCATTTGTTGTGAAATCACAGCGGCTTCAGTCAAGAAATGACCGTAGAGCCGTCTTCCAAATCCACC
>JABISF010000069.1 GCA_018699935.1 Flavobacteriaceae bacterium
GGGAATATCAGTAAATTTAATTAATATTTTAGTGTAATCAAACTACTTTAATTAATTTAAAAATTATTAATGTAAATCTTCTCGTTGGGATCATCTTTACCATATTGACTTACTTTACCAAATCTCCTTTCAACAACTCCTTTCTTAATCAACTTATTCAATCTATCCTTATAAACATTCACACCTAAAAGTGATTCAATCTCTTTACTTTCAATAAACACCCATTTATCCTCATTTCTTCTCTTTATCTCAACACACTTCTTATAAATCAAAAACAAAAACTTACCAACTCTATCAACTACACTATAATCAAAATCTCTCTGTATTTGTCTATCATCATAAACACTAAACTCATACCTAATATATTTCTCTTCTATTTCATACTTAATCTTATTACCAACCCACTTACCACTGTCCTCATTCCAATACCTACCAATCCCATTAACAACTTTATAGTTATTCATTTTATATTTCACTTCCTTTTCATACCAACTAAACTTCATTAAACAGTTATATTTGATTTAATCATTAAGAATAATAACATACCATTTTACTTCTAAAATACAATACCTTTCTAATATACCATTCTTATATAATAATAATATTATCATTATTCATAAAAATCATATAAACCTTAAGTGTAAAAAATCGTTTTTAACAAAGGGAAAATCTGAAATAATACAACACCTATATACACCAATAAAACCCTCTTAAAACCTTTCTAAATCAGTATATTACCCTTATAAGTTGTTGTTTCATTCCCATTTAACTTAATGAAAATATCAAACTCAAATATAAAATCAAATACATTTTTATATATCAAAATAGGGGTATTCACTTCCCTTCAAAGAGACATCCACTCGATGTCTCTTTTTTTATTCCTTTAATCTACAGGGCTTTAGCTTGACCTTTCTAAAAAAATAATCGGATCGAATCCCCTTTAAAATCCAATTTTAGGATATTAACATTTTTTTACCATTTCCTTCATGTAACTATTTGTCGCTTATGAAGTCTATTATATAAGTAGTTAGATTTGGTAAACCTGCCTCCAAAAAATCTTTCATTTTGATAGTTGCGAGTATTATTACATTTTGTTCAACCGGAGGCAGGTTTTTTTAAATTCTTATTTGTTCCCATTTAGAAATCGTATTTTTATATTTTTAAAAAAGATTTTTAAATCCTATGTTCAGAATCACAGATAAGATCGCTTTTTTCATCCTCATTGTTTTTTATTCCTCAACCTTGTTGATTGGATACTTTTTTCTCAAAGATGTACAGCGTTTTCACAACAATACTGAGCCAGAAAAGAAACTTCATCACGTAGTTTTGATTCAATACAAAGATGCTGTTCCTGATGAAAAGATGAATGAAATTACAGATGCGGCCTATGCGCTGCAGCAAATTCCAGGCGTTCATCAGTTACATTATGGGAATAATGTGTCACCCGAAGGATTAAATCGGGGCTATACGCACAGTTTAACCATGGATTTTTATCGTGCTGTAGATCGAGACAGTGTTTATTTGCCACATCCGACCCATCAAGCGTTCGTTTCCCTGTTTGTACCTTTTACAGCCTCCGTTTTGGTGTACGATTATTGGGATTAACCCTCGATAATAGACTGGATTTTTAGCACTTCCTCGGCTGCGAGTTCGGCATCAACAAGAATTCTTCCACTGTGTTCATCGGTGATGATCTTGTTGCGAGAAGCAATCTCCAATTGCACCTGAGGAGGAATGGTAAAGAAAGAACCTCCGGAAGCACCACGCTCAACAGGAACGATGGCTAATCCATTTTTCACATTGCTACGGATTCTTTTGTAAGCAATGATCAAACGCTCTTCAATCAATTTTTCAAACTCTTCCGATTTTTTCAAAAGGAGTTCCTCTTCTTTTTGGGTTTCTTTAAGAATGGCATCCAATTCTCCATTTTTTGCGGCAAGATGCGCAGATCGTTCTTCAAACTTTTCATTCAACGTATAAATAGCCTCTTGTTTTTGCTCAATACGTGCCTTAAATTCTTTGATGCGTTTTTCGGCCAATTGAATTTCCAACTCTTGAAATTCTTGTTCTTTCACAATGGAATTGTATTCTCTATTGTTTCGAACGTTTTTTAGCTTTTCTTCATATTTCTTGAGCAATTCTTTAGCTCCGTCAATGGTGTTTTTTTGCGCTGCAATCCCATTTTCATTTTCAGTGACCTCGTCTTTAAATTTTTGCAACTTGACGTTGAGTCCGGAAATTTCATTTTCCAAGTCTTCAACTTCTAGGGGAAGTTCACCTCTCAAATTACGAATTTCATCGATGCGTGAATCGATTAATTGCAGGTCATAGAGGGCTCTAAGCTTGTCTTCTACTAGGATTTCTTTTTTTTTGGCCATCGCTAAAAATAATTAACTGGGTTGCTATTGATGTTTGATAAAACGATTGCAAAATTAGGCATTTTTTTGCTAAGAAAATCATATATCAGATTTTTGGTGAATTGTTCACTTTCATAATGTCCAATATCCATTAAAATCAGCTGATTTTCGGCTTGAAAAAACTGATGATATTTTAAATCCGAAGTAATAAAAACATCTGCTTTTTGTTGTTTGGCAGCAGCAATAGCAAAGCTTCCGGAACCGCCCAGCACCGCCACTTTTTTGATGGGATCTTTTAAAAGTGTCGTATGCCGAATATGTGAACAGTTCAATTTCTTCTTTACACTTTCCATAAATGTTTTTGCATCCAGAATTTCAGGACAGTCACCAATCATTCCCATTCCCACATCAGGATCTATATTGTCTGTAGTAATGATCTCGTAGGCCACTGATTCATAGGGGTGGCTTTGGTGGAGTGCACGCAACAATGCTGCTTCCTGATGTGTTTTAAACACCATTTGAATTTGCACTTCCTGGACCTTGGTTTTTTCATGGGGCTTCCCAAGGGCGGGTTGGCTGACTGCATTGCCTTTAAATTGTCCAGTACCTACATGAGAAAAACTACACTCTTCATAATTTCCTATGCTTCCTCCTCCAGCATCATGTATGGCTTGAAGCACCGTTTCAAAGTGAGATTCGGGCACATAGGTTAGTAATTTTTTAATAGTGGACGTTTTAGGCATCAAAATCTGGGTGTTCAAAAGTCCCAATTGTGTTGCTATAACATCGCTGACCCCTTGCGGATGATTGTCCAAACGGGTGTGCATGGCAATGATGGCAATGTTATTTTGTATTGCTTTTATTACAACACGTTCCACATAATCTTTGCCCGTTATTTTTTTTAATCCTTCAAAAAGAATGGGATGAAAACTGACAATCGTATTGCATTTCTGTAGGATGGCTTCATCAACCACCGCTTCCAAACAGTCCAGACAGACGAGTATCCCGCTACAGCTTTGATCCGGATTACCCACTAAAAGACCCACATTGTCAAAATCTTCGGCATAGGAGGAAGGCGCCCATTCTTCTAAAATTGTAAGAACATTTTTTACTGTCATGTGAATCAGATTGAAAACAAATATAATATTTATCTTCATGGGCGTGAAAAACCTGAGATTCTTATTGTTTCCTTTTGCCGTGATCTACGGTGCTGTTATGAGGGCTCGAAATTTTCTGTTTGATAAAAGTTTCTTTACCTCACGGTCATCCACCCTTCCGAGTATTGGAGTAGGGAATTTATCCACAGGAGGGACGGGGAAATCGGTAGTGGTGGATTATTTAATTCAACATTTTAAAGAGCAGTATGCCGTCGCCGTACTCAGTCGCGGTTATGGGCGGAAAACCCGTGGATTGTTACTCGCCGATGAACGGTCTACAGCATTGACATTGGGTGACGAACCGTTTCAATTTTACAAAAAACACCCGGAAATAAAGGTTTTAGTAGCTGAAAAAAGAAGGGTGGGAATGAATTTTTTGGAACAACAAAAAAATCCCCCCCGTCTTGTTCTTTTGGACGATGTGATGCAACACCGATGGGTGCTTCCCCGTGTTTTGATCCTCACAACCGCCTATGACGCTCTGTATAGCAATGACCAAATAGTGCCTTGGGGAAACCTTAGGGAATCTAAAGCAGGGGCTCGAAGAGCAACCCTTATTTTGGTAACTAAATGCCCGCCCAATCTTAGTATTGATGCGCAAAAAAAGATTCAAAAACAATTGAAATTGGGAGTACATCAGCTGTTGTTTTTCACCCATATTGCCTATGCCCATCATTTAACAAATACACTAAAGAAAGTTCCTCTAATGGAATGGAAAAAATCCTCTTTTGTCTTAGTGACCGGAATTGCCCAACCAAAACCCTTACTTCAACATTTGGAAAGCTTGGGATTGCAGTTTAAGCATTTGGAATTTCCCGATCACCATAATTTTACAATGCGAGGAATTGAGCGGATTAAACAGGAAAGTGGCACAGCTCCCATAGTGACGACCGAAAAAGATTTTGGTCGTTTGATTCCATATTTTGATCCCGATAAAATATTTTATTTACCCATTGAATTGGCCTTCTCATCAAAAAGCGAGGAACAACAATTTCTTGATTTCGTTGAGGAAAAAGTCAATAAAGACTTATAACATATGCTTGTGTGCCTTGTAGGAAGAACGCACGAGTGGACCACTTTCTACATGAATAAAACCGAGGTCTCTACCAATGGCTTCATATTTTTTGAATTGATCCGGACTGATAAAATTTTGCACGGGCAGGTGGGTTTTGCTCGGCTGAAGATACTGACCAATGGTGACCACATCCACCTGCGCTTCTTTTAGATCATGCAGTGTTTGTATCACTTCAGATTCTTCTTCTCCGAGTCCCAGCATGATTCCAGACTTCGTTCTTCGCACCCCTTGCGCTTTTAAATATTCCAAAACTTCCAAACTAGTGTCATATTTGGCTTGTACGCGAACCTTGCGGGTAAGGCGTTTTACAGTTTCTACATTGTGTGACACCACTTCAGGAGCCGCTTCAACAATACGATCTATATTTCTTTTATTTCCCTGAAAATCGGGAATTAATGTTTCCATGGTTGTTCCGGGACTGATACGTCGAACCGCATTTACGGTTTCGGCCCAAATAATAGACCCCATGTCTTTTAGGTCATCCCGATCCACCGAAGTAATCACGGCATGTTTAATTTTCATTGTTTTGATGGAATTGGCTACTTTTTCGGGTTCGGCCCAATCCACTGCGCTGGGTCGCCCAGTTTGTACTCCACAGAACCCACAAGAACGGGTACAGATATTCCCCAATATCATAAAAGTAGCAGTGCCCTCTGCCCAACATTCGCCCATATTGGGGCAGCTTCCGGAGGTACAGATGGTGTTGAGTTTGTAACGATCCACCAAGCTTCGTAGTTCGGTGTATTTCTTACCAGTAGGTAATTTTACACGAATCCAATCGGGTTTTTTTTGGTGTTTCACTTCTTTAATCTCCATCGCCATTTTTTTTACAAAGATACAAACTCCTGCATTTTAAAGTTGCAAGATGTAAAAAAGCGTAAAGCCCGATAAAATGGTGATTCCGATCAGGCTGAGTATTTGAAGTCCTTTTTTGGGTCGGTGTTCTTTGGGCATGATGTCACTGGTGACCAAGCGATAATTTAAAAAAGCATACAGCGGACTTGTTAAAAAGGACAAGACGGTAGCGATTTGAACCAAAAGTCCCATTTCAGAAAGCAGAAAAAGGAAAATAAATCCTGTGCCCAACGCCAATATAATAATCCAAATCAAATACAAATGTTTGTTTTTACGATTGAATAACAGCTCAACTGAAATGGACATCGCTCTAGGGGAAGCATCGAGGGTAGTGATGGTGGTACTCAACATGGTTGTAAAAGCAGCCAAAGCAATGATGGTATAGGTGGATGCTCCCAAGTTGGAGGTGTAAAGTTGAATCAATTGTCCTGCAAAGGCATTGCCATTATTTGAAAACGTCATCCCACTATTGAACATCACCAAGGCCCCCAAGCCGAGGAAACAGAGTGCCAATACAACGGTAGCGATATAGCCGACATTAAAATCAAAAAGTCCTTCTTTTACGGTGATTAACTTTTTTTGGATCTTATTTTTTTCAACGGACCAAATGGAATGCATGATGGATACATCCAAGGGTGCGGGCATCCATCCCAAAAAGGCTATAAAAAAAAGGAGGGCGGAACTATCGGGAAATACTTGTTGCCAAGAAAGGGGATTGCCGGTTTTTCCAAAAGCAATTGAAAAAGCAGCAACACTACTGAGTGCCAAAATCACCATCACTATTTTAATGATCCGATCGAGCATTTGATATTTTCCGATCAAAAGCAGCAGCATACTGCCGAGGGTGATGATTACTCCCCAGAGGGCTAAATTTTCGGTAATTCCAAAAAGTTGGGAAGCCAAGCCTGCGGTAACAATAGTCACGGCAGTTTGAATGGTAAACATGGAGGCTAAATTGAGGATGAAATAAATCCACAAATAACCTTTCCCCAATTTGTGATAGCCGTCGAGCAGGGTGGTGTTGGTCGCCAAAGCAAAGCGAGGGCCGTATTGAAAAAAAGGATATTTAAAAAGATTAATCAACAACAACGCCCAGACAAATCCCCAACCGAATTCTGCGCCTGCCCTGGTGGATTGCACCAAATGTGAAACACCAATGGCAGCCCCCGCAAATAATAAACCGGGGCCTAGTTTTGCAATACTGAATTTATTCATTTTTTATGCTTGAGGCTAACATCTTTTTAGCTCTAAATAATTTCACTTTTATCGTATTGACGGGTTGATCTAGAACCACCCCCATTTCTTTATAACTCATGCCCTCGAAATACCGCAAATTAAGAATATTTCGATATTCTTTTTTCAAATTTTGAATATGTAATAAAATACGATCCAAACTTTGATTCGAAATTAAATGTTCTTCGGGATTTAAGTTGGGACTTGCCAATTCCAAATGTTCCGAATCATCTATGTTTTCCTCGAGTTCTTGTTGATTACTTTCTTTGCGATATCGATCGATTTGAGTGTTTTTGGCAATGGTAATTAACCAACCTTGAAAATTGTATTTTGAATTGTAAGAAACAATATTGTCAAAGGATTTGGCAAAGGTTTCAATGGCAATTTCTTCGGCAGTAGCTTCATTTTGAGTGCGTTGTAGTAAATAAGAAAACACGGCATCCCAATGTTTATTAAATAAATCATTGAACGCCTGTTGATCCTGCGCAATTGCTCTACTGATCAATGCGTCCTCATCACTGTTTTTCATATCCTTCACAATTGAGTACTAAAATAATCAATTATTGATAGGATTCGGATTTTTGCATTCGGCTTCACTAGGAAGCTTACCACACATTCCACAGGGCTGATTGTCTTTGTTCAGAAAAGGGCTTTGACTCGCGCAAGTACCGGAAAATTCGCCGCCTTTTTTTGCCCAAATTTTTATGGCAATCCCTGCAAAAGCGAGAAAAAGAAGAATAAAGGTGATTAGAAAAAGTTCCATGCGGCAAAAATACGAAATAATCTTATTTTTTTTAATGCGGCCATCATTTTCGTAGGAAAAAGACTACAATTTAAAAAATCATGCACTTCCCGTTTATGCTTGATTTAAAACCAAAAATTACATCATTCTACCGTTAATGCTAATATAGTGATAGACAGCAGGAAGAATCATCATATTTGAGAAGTCAATCAGATAGGAAGATCTCAGATTGATACAGAAATGTCCAACTAAATTGTTTAATAATGTTAGATACTACCCCAACAAATCTCAATATTACTATAAACGCCAAAGAGTTGCATGTACTAAAATCTTTTGCGTTGGGTCTAAGCACCACAAAGATACAAGAGTTGTGCGAGATTTCAGAAACAGAATTTACTCGTATTTGTTCCAATCTATTTTCGAAATTACAAGTTCAAAATCCTTATGCTGCTGTTCGTATAGCCTATCATAAAAACATTCTAAGAGAAAAAGATTACACTTTAGAAAACGTAAAATCTTTGGCATTGGAGATGGCGCACAAACAAGTTGAAAAACTTTGTACCAGTTGTACAAATTCCAAAAAATTACTGTGGGTGGTTTATGATTTGTTGATGGATTTCCACACTGCAGTAGAATCAAACTTTTTGTCTAATCAAGTTTTTGTCTCAAAATAAAAATCCCACCGAAGCGGGATTTAAGAATTCATCTACGGCATTTAGCCTTATTGTGATAAGATTGAGCCCAAATATATAAAAAAAATAATACATGCCAAATTTACTTGGACTTTCACTAGACGTAAATACTATCGGTTGGGCACTGATTGATTCAGAGACACATCAGATTCAGGGAATCGGAACACGAGTATTCCCTATTGGTTGTGAAAATTTTGCCTCCGGAAAGAGAGAACTCTCCAAAAAAGCATTTAAGCGCTATAAAAAAACCAGTAGACTACGTTATGAACGCGCCCGGAAAAGAAAAATCAAAGTCGTTGAAGTTTTGATTAAACACGGCATGTGTCCCTTGTCCAAGGAAGCTTTTGTAGAATGGAAAAAAACCAAAAGATTTCCAGTCGCTGAATTGCGTGAGTGGTTGCAAATGAATCCTTATAAGCTGAGAGAGCGTGCCGTAAAAGAAAAAATTACAAAACTTGAAATAGGAAGAATATTTTATCAAATTACCATACATCGGGGGTTTAAAATTTCAGATCGAAATAGTGGTTTTAAAGAAAACGCGATGTTTTCGGGTATGCCTAAAATAGATCGGTTGGGAATTTTACACACCGAAAAAAACACCAAAAATCAATCGTTGGGAACCTATTTATCAAAAATTCTTCCTGAAGAAAAGGCATCCTATTCTCAGCACAATGAACGCATTCGTAACCGGTTCTTGGCAAGGGAAATGTTTTTGGAGGAAACTCATCAGATTTGGAATTTTCAGAGTAATTTTCATCATGACTTACTTCCTGAGGTTCGTAATGAATTGATTGGAGATTCAGAAAATGATCCTCAAGAATTGGGTGCCGTTTTTTTCCAACGCCCTTTAAAATCCCAAAAATTTAGAGTTGGACGATGTGAGTTTGAGAAGAACAAAACCAAATGTTCCGTTTCCAGTTTAATTTATCAAGAAGTTTTGGCCTATCGATGGCTAAATTCCATCAAGATCAACGGAAATCCACTCGATCTTGAAGATCGCGAAAAAGTTTTGCGTTATTTTATGACCCATAGAAAATTTGACTTTTTTGCGATCCGTCAATTGTTGGGACATCATAATGTACAGTACAACATGAAAGACAGCGATCTAATTGTAGGCTCTTTCATCAATTCCTTTTTGTCTAGTTCGCGTATTTTTGGAAGCCGTTGGTTTGATTTTGATGAAAAAATCAAGGAAGATATTTGGCATAGTTTATATTTTTTCGACCACGAAGAAAAGTTAAAAGAACATGCGCAAAGACAATGGGGATTGGACGATTATCAAGCGCAGGCTTTTGCTAAAATAAATTTGGACAAGCGTTATGCTCCCATTAGTAAAAAAGCAGCCAGAAACATCCTTTATTTCCTTAAAAGAGGAATTTCCTATGATCTTTCAGTAATTCTTGGGGGAGTAAAAAATAGTTTAGGTAAAAATTGGGAGACCATAGCAGCCAATGATATAGAATATATTATCAATCGTGTACTCACTTTATATAAAGAGAATAAGGTTTTTGACTTTATTCCTAAACTCCAAGAATTTTTGGAAGAAGAAATGCATTTCAATGCCTTTCAAATCAATAAACTCTATGGGCAAAGCATGCAAGCTTCTAAAGAAACGGTGAATTTATTTCCCGTAGGGAGCAGTGCGGATAAGGAAATTTATAATTTTAAAAACCCCTTATTAATCAATGCTCTGTTTCAGTGTCGAAAAGTAATCAATGAAATCATTAAAAAATTTGGTCCCATTGATGAAATCAAAGCGGAACTTAGTGCCGATCTGAAGGTCAATAAATACCAACGCTATTTGCACCGTTTGGATCATCGAAGAATGGAACGTCTTCGAAGAAAATATATCGAAGAGTTGGGTAAAAGAGCCGAAAATATCATACCCCTCAATCTGATCAAATTTTCATTATGGGAAGAATGTAAACAAACCTGCCCTTATACGGGAGCCTATATTCCTTTGGATATTTTATTTACCGATCAAGTAAGTGTGGTCTATATTCAGCCCTGGCAACTCTCATTGAATGATAGTATTTGGAACAAAACCCTTTGTATGCAGTCTTTTACACCCAATATTTTGGATGTTCCTCCTTATGATTATTTCAATGAGCATGATCCTGAAAACTGGGAAATGGTTGTAAAAAGAGCTGCGCGTCTTTTTTCAAATACCAAAGATTATCCCTCCAGTCATCGAAAGTTTAAACGCTTTATTAAAAAATATTCTCATCGAAATTTTATCAAACATCAGTTGGAAGATTTCAATGTGTTGAGCAAAGAAGTTACCGTTTATTTATCAAAAGTAGTATCCAAAGTGTCTGTAGGACCGGGGCATAGTACACCACATTTGATTGAAAAATGGCGGCTCAATCAACTTTTTGATTGGAAAACCGACAGCGAACAAATCATCGATTATCGCTATGCGGCCGTTGTGGCTTATGTCAATGCCAATCGAAGAAAATCATATTTGGAAATACTTGCCCAACAAAACAAATATCAACCGCAATCTAAAAAAGCTTCTTTCCCGATTCCCTATCAAGGATTCAGAAACGATTTGGAATACAAAGTGAATTCTATATTGGTATCACATAAAATTGAAAGTAAATTGATTTCAAAGCGTATCCAGAAATCTGTAAAAAATGATCAAGTTTTCAATAATATTTGCGTTTCTGTAAGAGGTTCCTTACACAAAGAAAGTATCTATGGAAAGCGGAAAGCACCCAAAGGAGCACAAGAGAGTTATCACATTAGAAAACCCCTGCACACTTTCGAAACCCTTCATCAGATCAATAAAATTGTTGATCCTATAGTTTTGGAATTAGTACTGGAGGCTGTAGAAAATGCAGGGGGATTTAACTCCGATCGCGTTCCTAGAAATGCTTTTTTTGACATCGATGCCAAAGAACGTTTAATTCCTAAAGTGTTTCTCCCCAATGCAAAGGGAGATCCGGTGCCCATAAAAAAAGTGAGGATTAAAGAACTTTTTAATGGTGCTGTTAACTTAAAAGAAAACATCAACCAACATGTGAATTTGAGAAACAATCACCATGTTTTGATTTATATCGACAAAGACGGGGTATATCAAGAAGAGGTGGTGAGTTTTTGGGAAGGAGTGAGACGATACCGTCAAAGGGAACCCATTTACCAACTCCCCGAGGATGGAGCGCAATTTGTGACCACCTTGCAAATTAATGACTTGTTTATTTTGGGTTTAGAAGATTTAGAAATTCCCATCGATCAAGAATCAAAAAGTTTTTTAGCCAAACACCTCTATCGAGTCCAAAAGCTATCGAGTAAGTTTTACGAATTTCGTTTGGTGAACGATCTTTTCTTGTCCAGCACGGATGCACCTGCCTATGTGCGAATCAATAATTTTGGCAGTAGAAAGACAGGTTGGCAAACCTATAACCCACATAAAGTTGCATTGAATGCCATTGGGGATTTGATTGCAGTGAAACGCGATATTACAATTATGAATCAGATAAAAAATTTAGTATGAAGTAGCACCCTTTCCTCAAAACCCATGTATTGCTCAGCTTTACATTGGGAGAAAAAATATACGTACAACGACATTCATTAAATAAATATAGTGTTGTGGTTTGATTGATTTTTTTTCTTGAGGAAAGGCTACTTTTTAAAAAACACATGGGGAAAAACTCTGTGCAGATTAAAAAATGCGTTCAGAAAATTGCCAAATGAATTTGACATAATAAAAAAGGAAGGCAAGCCCAATTATAAACTTTATAAATACTCCACTCAAAAAACCAATGAGCGATCCAATGGCGGCTTTAAGGGCTCCTTGGGTATTGTCTTTTTGAAAATATAATTCTCCCAAAAACGCTCCCAAGAAGGGACCAATGATGATTCCAAATGGACCCAAAAAAAGAATACCTATCAGAAGTCCGATTGCACTTCCGTAGGTGCTTCCTTTTCCACCCCCGAATTTTTTTGCTCCAAGAATCGGAATTATTAAATCTAACAAAAACACGATCATTGCGAGGATCCCCGTGATGACTAAAAATCGTATCTCTACGGTGATGGCCTCAGTGAAAAAAAGTAAAAGTAACCCAATCCATCCGGTCAAAGGACCCGGAATAACGGGCAAAAAACTCCCGGCGATTCCCAACAGAATAAAAAAGAAACTTAGAATGATTAAAAAAGTATCCATAATTTTGAGGTTTTTGCTGTGAAGTGCTTGACTTTATTATTACAAATGAATAAAAAATTGTAATTTTATGGGACAATAATGCTTAAACTTTTATCATGATTTTTTCCCATAAAACACCTTTACTGTTTTTTGCATTGCTGATGTTGACCTTAAATAGTTGCCATCTTTTTCAATCTACCAAAGTTTCTACTATCGAAATTAACAAAGCATCTGAGTGGTCGTCTAAAGATCAGCCTCCCACCTTTCAAGCCTGCGAAATTTTAGAGGGAGCCGAAGCGCGAGCCTGTTTTGACAGCATCGTTTCCAATTCAATTACAGATTTTATTTATAGCAATCCTTTGGAGTCAAAAGCATTGGTTGATGATGAAATTCGTTTGCTAATTCAAATTGACAAAGCAGGGAATTTTTCATTGATTTCAACGGTCCTATCCAATTCTACAGCAGCTGCAATGCCTGCGTTGGAATCGCTCATGGAACAGGCGGTTAGCAATCTTCCACAAGCCATTCCGGCCGTAAAGACCAATGTTGGCGAGCTTGTTTCCACCCAAGTCGAATTGCCCATTCGCATTATTGCTCAGGCGCAGAACTAATGCCGAATGAGACCATTATTTTAGGAATCGATCCAGGGACAACTATTATGGGTTTCGGGCTGATCAAAACGACAAAGTCTTCGCTCGAGCTTTTGCAGTTTCACGAATTGATTTTAAAAAAATTCGACAATCACTATATTAAATTGCATCATATTTTTCAACGTACCGTGGAGTTGATCGATGAATACCATCCCGATGAAATCGCTATTGAAGCTCCATTTTTTGGAAAAAATGTACAGTCCATGTTAAAGTTGGGTAGAGCACAAGGCGTAGCCATGGCCGCCGGGCTTTCCAGAGAAGTACCGATTACAGAATATTCGCCCAAAAAAATTAAAATGGCCATTACCGGAAACGGGAATGCCAGTAAAGAACAAGTGGCCAAAATGCTGCAACAATTACTTAAAATGAAAGTTTTACCCAAAAATTTGGATGCCACTGATGGGCTGGCAGCGGCAGTTTGTCATTATTACAATCGGGGAAATGTTCAAGCGGGGAAAAACTATTCGGGTTGGGGTTCTTTCATCTCACAAAATCCCGATAAGGTGACCTCCTAATCCACTTGTATGGCAGCGGTTTATTTTCACTATCCTTTTTGTAAACAGGCTTGCCATTATTGTAATTTTCATTTTTCAACCTCCCTTCGGAAGTCCGATCTAATGATCGCTGCTATGCTCAAAGAACTCAATCTGCGTTCTTCGGAATTAAATAGTTCTATTACGAGTATTTATTTTGGTGGGGGTTCGCCCTCTTTGATGAGAGCTCCTGCTTTAGCTGCTTTTTTGGAAGTGTTAAGCAGGTTTGAATGGGCAGCGGATATTGAAATAACGGTGGAAGTGAATCCCGATGATGTCACTGCGGCATATCTTTCGGAACTCAAATCTTTGGGCGTAAATCGATTGAGTGTGGGCATACAATCCTTTCATCAAAAAGATTTGATCTTGATGAATCGTGCACATGATAGCACCCAAGCGTTGAACGCATTGGAATTGATTGCTGCTCAGTTTGAGAATTTCTCTCTCGATTTAATCTATGGGATGCCACAAAGTACCCCTGAGGAGTGGCATGCAAATGTCCAAAGGGCTTTAAGTTTTAATCCGCCGCATATTTCCGCCTATGCCTTGACCGTGGAAGAAAAAACAACACTTCATCATTGGGTGGAAAAAGCTAAAGTTATATTGTTGGACGAAAGTGCGGTGGAGGCTCAATATCATTATTTGGTAGCGATATTGGAGGAAAAAGGATTTGATAATTATGAATTTTCAAACTTTGGGAAGCCTAATTTTTACTCAAAAAATAATACCAACTATTGGTTAGGAGGAGCTTACGTAGGAATTGGACCCTCAGCGCACAGTTATGATGGTGCCAAAATCCGTAGTTGGAATGTTTCCAACAATCCTTCGTACCTTAAATCCATGACAGAAGGAATTTTACCGATGACTTCTGAACGCCTGAAAAAAAACGATCGCTTTAACGAATACATCATGACCGGACTTCGAACGCAATGGGGTGTTTCACTCGATCGAATTCGTTCAGATTGGGGGGATCGCTATGCGGTTTATCTTGAAAAACAAGCAGAAAAACACCTAACAAATCATCAGCTTTTTTGGGATGGAGATCAGTTAAAAATTTCCAAATCCGCTCGTTTTTTGACGGATGGTCTGGCAGCCGATTTTTTTCTTATTGATTTTTAGCACCCATCAAACGAGCAAAATGGTGGTAAAATTTTGGGATGGTTGCGATGCCTTTAAAGAAATTGAACAATCCGAAATGCTCATTGGGAGAGTGGATGGCATCGGTGTCTAAACCAAAACCCATCAAGATCGATTTTACGCCCAATTCTTTTTCGAACATGGGAACAATAGGGATACTTCCTCCGCCGCGATGGGGGACCGGTGCCACGCCAAAGACATCGCTATAAGCAGCATGAGCTGCCTGATATCCCAATGTATCTATGGGGGTGACATAAGGATAGCCTCCGTGGTGGGTGGTGACTTTTACCGAAACGCTTTTTGGGGCTAAAGCCTCCACTTGTTGGGTAAACAGCCTGCTGATTTCTTCCCAATCTTGATCAGGAACCAAACGCATCGAAATTTTGGCATGGGCTTCACCGGGGATGACCGTTTTTGCCCCCTCTCCGGTATAGCCTCCCCATATTCCATTCACATCCAAGGTTGGACGGATGGAGCGTCGTTCTTCGGTGGAATAACCGGCTTCTCCGCGGGTGTCATTAATTCCAATAGAGTTTTTAAACCCTGATTCATCAAAAGGAATACGACCCATCAAAGCTCTTTCTTCGGAGCTGATTTCCTGTACTTTGTCATAAAACCCGGGGATGTTCACTTGGTGTTTTTCATTCTGCAACTGTGCAATGATTTCACACAACACATTGATGGGATTGGCCACGGCTCCTCCATACAAACCGGAATGTAAATCCCGATTGGGTCCCGTCACCGTTATTTCCATGTAACTTAATCCCCGCAAACCGGTGGTAATGGAAGGTTGTTCGTTGGAGATCATTCCGGTGTCGGAGATCAGGATGATATCACATTGAAGTTTTTCTTTATTCTTTTTTACAAAATCTTCCAAATGATCACTTCCCACTTCTTCTTCTCCCTCCACCATAAATTTTACATTAGTGTGCAAACTTTGGTCGGCTATCATTTTCTGTAGCGCTTTGATATGCATAAAAACCTGCCCTTTGTCGTCGCAAGCCCCACGAGCAAAAACAGCTCCATCGGGATGGAGTTCGGTGGATTTAATGACGGGTTCAAAAGGAGGACTCTTCCACAATTCAACAGGATCGGGAGGCTGCACATCGTAATGTCCATAAACCAAGACCGTGGGAAGTTTGGGGTCAATAAGATATTCCCCATACACGATAGGATGTCCGGGAGTGTCGATGAGGTCGACGGTGGTACATCCGGAATCTAAAAGGGCTTGTTGCACCCAATGGGCGGCACGACGAACGTCCGCTTTAAAATTAGAGTCTGCACTGATGGAAGGAATTTTTAAAAAATCCATCCATTCCTCAATAGATTGCTGTTGTTCCGACGTCATTTTCATAAGGTGCTGTTTAAGCGACTAAATTAAGGATAGTATTTTTTTTGAATGCTAATTTTATATGAGAAAACTTAATTATATTTGTCCTCCCAAATGCGGGTGTGGTGAAATTGGTAGACACGCTAGACTTAGGATCTAGTGCTTCACGGCTTGGGGGTTCGAGTCCCTTCACCCGCACTACTTGAAAAGTCGAAGTTTTACTTCGGCTTTTTTTGTTCTACAAATGCTCTACCGGGATGCGAAACCCTAAAGGTTTCAATATATCCTCTGTCTTGTAAGGTAACAAAAACGCTTCGACCGTCCGTACCGCCAAATGCAATATTGGAAGGTTTTTTGCCTTTTAAAATTACTTCTTCTAAGATTTTTCCTTGCGGAGAAACTTTCACTACGGTTCCTTTTCCATAGCGGGTGATATAAAGATTTCCCAGAACATCGCAGCGCATTCCATCCAAACCAAAATCATCAAAGGAAATCAATTTGCGTTTGTTGGAAAGTGTTCCTTCCTCACTGAGATCATAAACCCAAACGTTGCGCTGAGCACTTTCATTGACATATAAATTTTTAGCATCGGGACTTACTTCTATACCGTTGGTAGTTCCCATATTGGCTTCCAGTAAGATAAATGCTCCCTTTTCAACGCTCCACAAATTTCCGGTTCCCTCTTTCCAATTGGGATCGGAGGCAAAAACCAAATCATTACAGCAAATGGCAATATCATTGGGCTGATTCAATAATGAATCCTGGGCATATACCAAAACTTCTTTGGTCAACCGATCTACTTCCAAAAGCTTGTGCCCGGTATAATCGGCCAGCAACAGTTTCCCTTTGGAATTGATTCGAATGCCATTGGCAGTACTTCCTTCGGGGAGGTTTTCTATAAAAATACTGAAGTTCCCCAAGGAATCCAATTTTCCAATAGAACCGTTATGATGGGGATTTACAAAAAACAAATTTCCATCTCGATCTACAGCAGGACCCTCCAAGCCTTGTGTGAATTCCCCTACAAAAGCAAAATCATGGGCAACATAAAGCTTCTCTTTTGGGGAACAGCTCGAGTTCAATAAAAAATAAGGACTACAGAGTAGAAGTAGTCTGAAAGTCAAACTCCAAGGTTGATTTTTATAGCAATTCATTCAAAAGGTGTATTTTTTAATGGTGAAATGGATTCTAAAAATAGTATGTTTATTTGGCATGATACAATGTAACTCAACTTCAGGGGAAAAAGAATTGCTTGTTGAAAAAGTACAAATCCATCAGGAATTGAGTTTTAGTGAGGTTTCCTTTGTTTTAGAACAACATACCAAGCTGCAGCAAATTGATGTCGTTGGCTGGAAAGAATTTTCTTATAAACCAAAAGTGCAATTTCGACTTGCACACAGCGATTCTCTACTTTTTATCAAGTTTTATGTGGACGAAAATCATCTTCTAGCCAGACAACAAGAACCCAACTCGGCCACGCATACGGATAGCTGTGTTGAATTTTTTTTCGATCCCTTGGGCAATGGGAACTATTACAATTTTGAGTTTAATTGTATAGGCACGACCCATCTTGCCTATGGGCCGAACAGACGGCAGCGGAATTTTGTTTCCAAAAAGGAAATTACAGATCAAATTCAGATCTGGACTACCTTGGGCAAAGCCCCTTTTGAGGAGCGAACAGGAAATTTCCATTGGGAAATGGTTGTAGCGATTCCCAATACAATCTTAGTTTATACCCCCAATTTTACTTTTTCGAATAAAAGTGCGCGCGCCAATTTTTATAAATGTGGAGATCATACTTCAAAACCACATTATTTGTCTTGGAATGAGGTGCTTACGCCAAGGCCTGATTTTCACCAACCCGAATATTTTGGTACATTAATTTTTAAATAATAATTATGATTTTGATCTAAACCAACAAAAAAAACAATATTTTAGACTTATCAACCTCAATATCTAATGAAAGTTCCTCAAATCTTTCTCTTTTTAACAGGCAGTTTTTTTATGTGGAATTGTGAGTCCGTTTCGGTCTCCGGAGAACTGTTTTTGCCAGAAGGATTTGAATCCACTGTTTTTATTGATAGTATTCCTGAAACGGTTCGACATATTGCGGTGGATGCGACAGGAAAGGTTTATGCAAAATTCAACAAGCCCTCAGATCGTGGGGTATTAATCGCATTAAAAGATGTAACCCATGATGGAGTGGCGGACTCTATAATCCCTTTTGGAAACTATTCCGCGCCTCAAAAAGGAGGCTATTCAACCGCTGCACGGATTTATGAAGGCTATTTGTATTTTAGTTCCAGACTGGCGGTCTATCGTTATAAACTAAATGCAGACACAATGATTCCGGCAGGACCACTGGAAACGGTGGTGTTGGACGATCACTCCCATGGTTCTCATGAACATATAGCCAAGCCCATTGCATTTGACAATGACGGAAATTTATATGTCCCTTTTGGAGCGCCTTCTAATGCTTGCCAAGAACCCAAAAGAACTCCCTTTCAAGCAGGATTGAATCCTTGCCCTCAGCTTATCGATCATGCTGGAATATGGAAATTTGATGCCCATCAATTAAATCAAACCCAAGCCGATGGAGAACGCTATGCCACAGGGATTCGAAGTCTCGTAGCGATGGACTGGAATATGCAAGAGAATTCTCTTTTTGCAGTGGTTCATGGGCGAGATGATTTGTTGCGTCTTTGGCCCGATCGCTATTCTGCTTGGCAAAGTGCTGTACTCCCTTCCGAAGAGTTTATTCGAATTGAAAAAGGAGATGATTTTGGCTGGCCCTATTGCTATTATGATCAAATTCAAGAGAAAAAAGTTTTGGCACCCGAATACGGTGGAGATGGTGAAAAAATAGGAGCATGTGGAACCTATAAAAATCCTATCATGGGTTTTCCTGGACATTGGGCACCCAACGATCTTGTGTTTTATGATGGAGAACACTTTCCGGAGCATTATAAAAACGGAGCTTTCATCGCATTTCATGGAGCTACCAACAGAGCTCCCTATCCACAGGCTGGATATTTTGTTGGTTTTGTTCCGTTTCAGAACGGTTGGCCCACTGGGGAATGGGAAATCTTTGCCGATGGTTTTGCCAAAGTAGATACCATTGTAAATGTCAATGACGCCATCTATCGACCCATGGGAATTGCTTTTGGGAAAGATGGCAGCATGTATATTGGGGATACTGAAAAAGGAAGGATTTGGAGAATTTTATATCGAGGAAAGCGAGATCAGTTTGGAGCGAAACATCGGGCTGCAATGGAATTGAGAAAAAACTTACCCCACATCAAAAATCCGGATATTATAAAAGATAAAATCCTTGTCAAAAATAATCAAGAAGTTGGAGAACAGGCTTACACGCTGTATTGCGCCATCTGCCATCAAGGGAATGGAAAAGGTGCCTCTGGGCGTTTTCCTCCGCTGGCAAATACGGACTGGGTGAGTGGCGATAAAGAAAGGTTAATTAAGATCATCCTCCAAGGCATGGAAGGTTCCATTGAAGTGAATAATGAGACCTACAATGGAATCATGCCCCAACATGCCTTTTTGGACGATAGCAGTATTGCCGAAATCCTCACCTACATCAGATCGCATTTTGGAAATCAAGCCGCACCAATAACAGAGGAAGAAATTGCTCACGTAAGGAAGATTAACATTCACAATTCTGATAACACTAAATGAGTTCCCATGAATAAAATCATTGATTATCCCCTAGTTTTTTTAAGTCTTGTATTTTGCTTCCTTTCAGTTCAAAGTCAACCCAAATATAAATATGATCTTATAATAAAAAATGGGACAGTTATTGATTCCAAAAATGAGATCTACGCATTTTTGGATTTGGCTATAAGAGATCAAAAAATTGTAGCTGTAGAGAAAAATATTTCTGCTACTGCAGCACCAAAATTCATTGATGCAAAAGGGATGTATGTTTGTCCGGGATTGATCGATATTCATTCCCATAATTTTCATGGCACCGAAGCCGATCAATACCTCAGCAACAGTTTTACGGCACTTCCTCCGGACGGATTCACGTTCAGAAATGGAATCACCACCATTGTTGATGTGGGAGGTGCCGGATGGAGAAATTTTAAAACCTTTAAAACGCAGACCATTGATCGTTCCAAAACACGGGTGCTTTCATTTTTAAATATTGTGGGCAATGGAATGCGTGGAGGGGTTTATGAACAAGACCTATCCGACATGAATCCAAAATTGACGGCACTATTAGCAAAACAATATCCGGGCGTAATCGTTGGATTTAAGTTGGCACATTACAGTGGTTTTGATTGGACCCCAACCGACCGTGTGATTGAGGCTGGAAACACTGCCAATCTACCGGTAATGATCGATTTTGGGGGAAGTCAACCGGAATTGTCTTTGGAAAAATTACTTCTTGAAAAATTACGCCCTGGAGATATTTTTACGCACACCTATGCACATGTTAACGGGAGAATTCCCATCGTTGATAAGAATGGAAAGCTGGGCGCTTTTGTTTTGAAAGCACAGCAAAAAGGAATCATCATTGATGTGGGTCATGGGGGTGGTAGTTTTGATTTTGAACAAGCTGTTCCTGCTTTAGCACAAGGCTTAAAACCCAATACCATCAGTACGGATCTTCATACAGGAAGCATGAATGGGGGCATGAAAAACATTTTAAATGTCATGTCAAAATTTTTGAATCTTGGTCTTTCCCTCGAAGAAGTGGTTCGGGCAAATACTTGGAGTGCTGCTCAAGCAATCAGGCAATATCACCTGGGAAGCCTGTCCCCGGGCAATGAAGCCGATATTTGTATTCTAAACCTTAGAAATGGTAACTTTGGTTTTGTGGATACCAAAGGTTTAAAAATGTCCGGAACCCAAAAATTGGAATGTGAACTCACCCTGAGAAGTGGTAAAGTGGTGTTCGATTTAAACGGACTTGCGAGTGAATCTTGGAAAAAATAAATCATATATGAAAAATGCCTATCGCATTATACTACTGCTTGCACTACTTTGTTTAGGAGCAAGCATCCTTTTATTCAATCAGGCACACTATACTGCAGCCGGTCTTTTGGCTACCGCTTTTTTTATAGGTCTTGCTTTGGGAATTAGAAAATTAGATATTCTCAAAGGATTTTCTTTTACAATCTTGATTTTTGCAGCGGTCTGTCTTTCTCTTTTTTTCCCTTCTTATTTTATCAGTTTAGGGAATTTTCAATTGAAACTACTGATCGTTCCACTCTTACAAATCATCATGTTTGGAATGGGAACTTCCATGAGTGTAAAAGATTTTTATGGGGTTATCAAAATGCCAAAAGGGGTCTTTGTGGGTGTGGTCTGTCAATTTTCCATCATGCCTTTGGTAGGATTTTCTTTGGCGACCTTATTTCGTTTTCCTCCTGAAATTGCTGCTGGAGTAGTTTTAATTGGAGCTTCACCCAGTGGGCTGGCGTCCAATGTAATGGCCTATTTGGCCAATGCCAATTTAGCCTTGTCGGTCACCCTCACGGCAGTGGCAACTTTGTTGGCTCCGCTGATGACACCCCTCCTTATGGAATTTTATGCTGGAGAATTTGTCCCAATCGATTTTTGGGCGATGCTGTTTAGTATAGTGAAAATCGTAATTGTACCTATCGTATTGGGTTTACTGTTCAATTATTTTTTCCATGGAAAAGTAAAATGGTTGGATTTGATTTTACCCAAAATTTCAATGGCAGCGATTGTATTAATTATTACCATCATCACGGCTGCCGGAAGAGATAATTTACTTTCCATAGGACTTTTTCTGATTCTTGCTGCCATCATTCACAATCTTCTAGGCTATTTTTTGGGGTACTGGAGTTGTAGATTATTTAAAATGAAGGAACAGGATTGTCGAACCATAGCCCTTGAAGTGGGGATGCAAAATGGAGGGCTTGCCTCTGGGATTGCCCTAGAAATGGGAAAAGTAGCTACCGTTGGTTTGGCTCCTGCAGTTTTTGGACCTTGGATGAATATCTCCGGTTCATCATTAGCCATTTGGTGGCGGAATAAAAAAATTAAAAATTAGAATTCACAACCATGAAATTAAAATACTACCCCCTCCTTAGCCTACTTACTGTAATGATGTATAGTACTCTTGTGGCCCAAGAATTGAGTAAAACAGAATTAATTTTTTTAACCCATCAATGGAAGGGAGAACGTTTTGAAGATGGTCGTCCAAAAGTTTCTGATGCGCTTCTAAAACGAATGAAAAATGTTTCAATAGAAGAAGCCTGGGGAGTCCTCAGAAATGAAGGCTTTCACAATCAATTTGAAGGAAATTGGCAGCCGCTCCACGAGGACGTGACAATCGTAGGAAGGGCGCTCACGGTTCAATACATGCCCAATCGTCCCGACATGGCGGAACAGATTAAAAAGAAAGGACATGAACGAGGCGAGATTGGAAACACCAATGCTTGGCCCATTGATCGACTCGTGGAACACGATGTTTATGTTGCCGATGGTTTTGGAAAAATCATTGATGGGACTTTAATTGGTGACAATTTGGGAAACTCCATCTATGCGAAAACCAAAACGGGAGTGGTTTTTAATGCTTCAAGCAGAGACTTAGAAGGACTTTCAAAAATCGAAGGGTTCAATGCTTTTGTTAAAGGATGGCATCCGTCTTTTCTTACCGAGGTGATGTTACTAAGCATCAATACTCCTATTCGTATTGGAGCCGCAACAGTTTTGCCAGGAGATGTCGTACTGGCAAAAAAAGAAGGTGTCATTTTTATTCCGGCACAGTTAGCAGAAAAGGTAGTCCTTACTTCAGAAATTGTGCGCCTAAGAGATTTATTTGGTATTTCAAGGCTGAAAGAAGGAATTTATACTCCCGGTCAAATCGATAATAAATGGTCCGAAGCTATAGAGAAAGATTTTTCCGAATGGCTGCGAGCGCATATAGACGATTTACCAGTCCCCAAAAATCAAATCCAAGAATTACTTAAAAACAGAACTTGGTAATTCAATTATTCACTTAAAACCCTCAAATCTTATGAAACACAAACAAAACCGAAGAAACCTCCTAAAAAAAATGGGAGTAGCATTCACTGCAATTTTAGGCATGGGTGCTTTAAGCGCATCCAACACATCTAATAAGAAAAAAGAAGTAGTGGGAGACATCTGTACCGACCAAGATATTCCCCTTTTTTCTGGTGCTGTTCGACATGGAGACACACTTTATATTGCCGGAAAAGGAGCTCATTTTGAAGGAGATATTAAAGCCCATACGGATCATGTATTAAAAGAACTTGAAAAGGAATTGATAAAAAACGGTTCGTCTATGGAGCAAGTCCTCAAAGTAAATGTTTATCTCGCCGATCTTGCCGATTATAAAGCCATGAATGAAGTTTATAGAGGAAGATTTGGAGCGCATCCACCGGTTCGAACAACCGTTGCTACCTATGGGGGTGTCCCTGGAAACTCCTTGGTGGAGATAGACTGTATTGCTGCCCTAAATTCAAATGCTTGAGTCATGATAAATCGAAGAAAATTGTTAAAAGGTCTTACGGCCCTTCCTTTTATTGGAAGTGCGTTTGGTATTGAGAAACTCAATGCATCTAATCGCAGTTTATTGATTTCTAATCAAGTACAACGAGACTTTTTTAAAGAACTAGGAATTCGGACTTTCATCAATGCTGCCGGTACGTATACCTCTATGACAGGCTCCTTAATGCCGGAACAAGTTATTGATGCAATACGTTACGGTACTTCTGAATACGTCAATTTAGATGAATTACAGGACAAAGTTGGCGAGCGCATTGCGGAGCTTTTAGAGTGTGAATATGCAACGGTCACCTCGGGTGCCTTTGGCGCCATGAGTATCGGAATGGCTGGAATACTGTGTGGAATGGACACCGAAAAAGTTTCAAAATTGCCCAATACACAGGGAATGAAAAATGAAGTCATTTTACAAGAAGGGCATAACATTGGCTACAGTCAGGCACTGACCAATGTGGGCGCCAAATTAGTCTTTGTCAAAACCGCAAAAGACATTGAAAAAGCGATCAATAAAAATACGGCGATGCTTTGGTATTTAAATGCCAATACCGAAAATGGAAACGTGAAATGGGAAGCGTTCGTGGCTCTTGGAAAGAAGTACAACATCCCTACTTTTATTGATTGTGCCGCCGATGTGCCCCCCGTTGAAAATTTATTTCGTTTTACGAAAATGGGATTTGATTTGGTGGCTTTTTCTGGAGGAAAGGGAATTAGAGGGCCACAAAGTGCCGGGCTGCTCCTTGGTAAAAGAAAATATATTGAAGCAGCGCGACTTCATACGCCCCCCCGTGGCACCACCATTGGAAGAGGAATGAAAGTCAATAAAGAAGAGGTTTTGGGAATGCTAGTGGCACTTGAGTTGTATTTAAATAAAGATCATAATCACGAATGGAAGTTGTGGGAATCTCAAATTAAATGGATTAGCGATAGTGCCCTTGCCGTAACAGGGGTTGAAACAGAAATTCATGTCCCCCCTCATGCAAATCATGTTCCAAGCTTGAGAGTTCGTTGGGATCAGAAAAAAGTAAAAGTTACTGTAGAAGAACTTAGAAAGCAACTTCGAGAAGGACATCCCTCTATAGAAACCGTTGGGGATAAGGAACATTTGGGAATTACTACTTGGATGATGACCCCCGGGCAAGAACGCATTGTGGCAAAAAGAATTTATCAAATTTTAAAAGCTGGTGCTGTTTAAATTGATTTCTGCCGTCAATAACTACCCACTACCAACAAAAAACCATTCCTAAATTTTCATAAATCACAAGATGCAATAAATACAATGGCAGAAAAATTTAGTGGGAAATACCGTATTCCATCCAATCGATAATCCCAAAATTTGGGCGATTACATGATTTTCACAAGGAAACAAACATATATATGGGGTTTTAAAAAAGAGTTTGTATCTTCCGTATTCAAATGTTTTTCAAAATTTTATTTATTTCTAGAAATTGTAAAATGAAAATAGCTACCCTTAACCCTTTTATGAGAACCCTGACCTTTTTTGTCTTTTCCCTACTCCTTTTTGGGAGCTGCAAGGAAGTGTCAAAGGCTCAAAAAGAAATTACTTCGGCAGAAAATTCTGAGCCACTAGCATCCGATTGGATATTCCTTTTTGACGGAACTTCTACGGAAGGTTGGCGGGGCTATAATATGGAAACGCTGCCTCCTGGATGGATTATTAAGGACAGTGTTTTGACCTATGACACCCAATTGGGTTTAGAACAAAATTACAAGGGAGGAAAAGACATTCTATACGGTTTAGAGGAATTTGAAAATTTTGAACTTTATCTGGAATGGAAACTTCCGAAAGGGGGGAATAGCGGTATTTTTTATCACGTTAAAGAGGGCTATGATGCCCCTCCAGTGGTGGCCCCCGAATACCAACTCATTGACGACGAAAATTATGCCAGCATCCACGATTTGACGGCTTACAATACCAGCTTGGGATATACCGAAAAACCTGAGGAATTGAAACCCCTTCAACAAACCGGAGCCGATTACGCCATGCATCCTCCTAGCCCCAACAAAACCTTACATCCGGTGGGGGAGTGGAATGCTTCGAAAATCGTATTTACCCCCAGCAGGGTAGAACATTGGCTCAATGGTGAATTGATAGTTTCCTTTGTGCCTTGGGATGCTGCTTGGGAAGCCAAAAAAAATTCCGATAAATGGAAAAATAGTCCTGCCTACGGAAGCTTCAAAACGGGTTATATTGCCTTACAAGATCACGCCAGTCCAATCTGGTTTAGAAATATCAAAATAAAAAAATTATAACTCATGAACAAACGCGAATTTATTAAAACCAGTGGTGTGGGAGCCTTAGGAATCATGATGACTCCTGCCTTTTTGAAGGGGGCAACCCTCAAAGATCGATTGCGTACAGCGCATATAGGCGTGGGAAATATGGGCGCAGAGGACCTCAAAGCCATCTCCTCGCACAGTGCCGTTGATGTGATTGCCCTTTGTGATGTGGATGCGGTCAATTTGGCCAAAGCGCACAAGCTGCATCCCAAAGCGCGGATCTTTTTTGATTATCGTGTAATGCTCGACGAATTGGCCGATGAAATTGATGCCGTGGTGGTTTCAACTCCGGATCATACTCATGCTCCGGCTTCACTACTTGCCATGCAAAAAGGCAAAGCAGTCTATTGTCAAAAACCACTTACCCATTATGTGTCCGAATCACGCGCGATGAACAAATTGGCAGCAGACAATGGCTTGGTTACTCAAATGGGAATTCAAGTGCATTCTTTTTACGATTATAAATTAGCCACCCTTTTGATCCAATCCGGAATCATTGGCAAGGTCCATACGGTACACGCTTGGTCCCCCAAAAACTGGGGTTATGATGGCGCAACACCCCAAGGAGAAGACGCTATTCCAGAACAATTAGATTGGAATTTGTGGATGGGAACCTCCAAAAAAAGACCTTATAAAGACGGAATGTACCATCCCGGGAATTGGCGAAAAATGATGGATTACGGTTGTGGAACTTTGGGAGATATGGGGGTTCATATTTTTGATACGCCCTATAATGCATTGGCCTTGGATGTACCCACCACCATTACCAACCAATGCCGCCCTTCTAACGATTATGGTTATCCAGAAAATAATTTGGTCACCTATGAATTTCCACAAACACCATACACCGCAAAAACCCTAAAATGGGTGTGGTACGACGGTCCTGGCGTTCCACCCATGCATGAGGATTTGCTCTTGCCCGGGGCTAAAAATCAAACAGCGAACAAGTCCAAAGCTTCGGACAGCATACAAGATAAAATATCCTTGGATGCCAAAATTGCCGATGAAGCAAGCCTACCAGAGCAAGGCGCCATGTTTGTAGGTTCCAAAGGGCGGTTGCTTTTGCCACACTTTATGCAATTGCCTAAGAAAATTTCAAAAGGGAAATATGTAGATATAACCAAAGAAATTGCCAAAGTTGCTGCAGCCCATCAATTGGGAGAACCCATTCGAAACTACGGTACGGAAGGACCCAAACATTATCACCAATTTGTAGATGCTTGTCTAGGAAAGGGCGAAACTTCCGCTCCTTTTGCCTATGCCGCGCGCTTGACAGAAACGATCTTGTTGGGTACCATAGCAGGAAGATTCCCTGGCGAAACCTTGCATTGGGATTCCGAAAAAGCCCGATTTAAAGAAGAAAAAGCCAACCAATATTTGGCCGGCGACTATCGTGATTTTTAAAAAGCAGAATTAGATTTTTTACTTTTAACCGGATTGTTTTTCAATCCGGTTTTTTTATTTTCAAAAGCAAAGCAATTGCCGCTTGTGAAATTAAACCCCATTTCATGAGAGGAAAAAAGGCTGTTCCTTAGAATTAGTTTACTTTTGCCCCTTCATTAAAAAAACCTATATTTTGAAGCCTTTCCAACTGATAGACAAGACCAACGGAGGTAGTGTCAAAAACGATCTTTTATCCGGACTTACTGTAGCCTTAGCCCTAGTTCCCGAAGCTGTCGCTTTTGCTTTTGTAGCTGGAATATCTCCTGTTGTGGGTCTTTACGGGGCATTTATGATGGGGATTATCACGGCTATTTTTGGCGGTCGTCCAGGAATGATTTCCGGAGCTACGGGTGCCATGGCAGTAGTTATGGTACATTTGGTACGCGAAGGCAATTTATTGGCAGGAAATGAAGCTTCAGGGTTACAATATTTGTTTGCCACGCTATTGTTGGCTGGAGTAATACAAATGGCGTCCGGAGTTTTGCGATTGGGAAAATTTGTACGCATGATTCCCCACTCTGTTATGATGGGGTTTGTCAATGGTTTGGCCATTGTCATCTTTATTTCCCAATTGGGCATGTTTAAAAGTCAGGGAGTATGGTTGGAAGGCAAAGCGTTGTGGATCATGCTGGGATTGGTAGCGGTCACCATGGCCATCATGGCACTGCTTCCTTTACTGACCAAAAAAATTCCTGCAGCGCTGACAGCCATACTACTGGTGTCATTTTGGGTGATTTTTGGAGAACTAGAAACGGAAACCGTAAAATCCTTTATTGTTGCCAATGGCGGTGTGGGGGTCAAAGCAGGACTGCCAAGTTTTCAGATTCCAATGATTGCTTTCAATATGGAAACCTTGCTCTTTATTGCGCCTTATGCCCTAATTTTAGCTGCAATTGGATTGATTGAGTCTTTAATGACTTTAAATTTAATTGATGAATTAACCGATTCGCATGGGAGTGGAAACCGCGAGTGTGTTGCCCAAGGGGCAGGAAATTTCGTAAATGGTTTGTTTGGCGGTATGGGTGGATGTGCCATGATTGGACAAAGCATCATCAATATTAAGTCGGGGGGAAGAGGGCGTCTTTCCGGGATCACCGCCGCAGTTGCATTGTTGTTTTTCATCTTATTTGGTTCTAGCTATATCGAACAGGTTCCCATTGCTGCCTTGGTGGGAGTTATGTTTATGGTGGTGTTGGGCACTTTTGCTTGGAGCACCTTCAAAGTATGGAATAAAGTTCCAAAGGCGGATGTCATTGTCATTGTTTTGGTAACGGTTCTCACCGTCTTTTTTGATTTGGCGATTGCCGTGCTGGCGGGAGTAATTATTTCCTCATTGGTTTTTGCTTGGGAAAATGCAAAACGAATTCGAGCGCGAAAATATATAGACGAACACGGTGTAAAACATTACGAAATATATGGGCCCTTATTTTTTGGTTGTATCGAATTGTTCAATAGTAAATTTGATGTTCAAAATGATCCAGATGAGGTGGTCATTGATTTTAAAGAATCTCGAATAGTGGATCAGTCTGCCATTGAATGCATTAACAAACTCACCGAACGCTATTTGAAAAACGGGAAAAACATTCACTTGCGACATCTGTCCTCCGATTGTATCAAATTGATTCAACGCGCAGAAAAAATTTGTGTGGTAAATGTTTTGGAGGATCCTGATTATTTTGTTGCGATTGATAATTTCCGTCAAGCTCAAAATAAAATTGCAGCACTGTAAGGGGGTATTAAAGGGATTTATCTAAAGTGATTTTTTGTAACTTTAGAAAAAACTATTAATTAATGGGAACCACTTTTTTAGGAAAAGAACAAAAAAAGAAAATAACACCCTCCTACGATACGGTTGAAGGAAAGAGTGTTATGGATGCAAATTTGGAAAGCTTTCAAAAAAAAGCTGATAAAAGTGCGCCCCAAGAGCAACTGAATGCTTTACAAGAAAAAGTGGATAGCAATACAGGTTTACCCCTTCAGCTAAAAGCCGGAGTGGAGCAGCTTTCAGGCGTATCGCTAGACGATGTGCAGGTCAATTATAATTCCGATAAACCTTCGCAATTGAAAGCCAAAGCCTATGCCGAGGGCAATCAGATTCACCTTTCTAGCGGAGAAGAAAAGCAGTTGCCCCACGAGGCATGGCACGTGGTTCAGCAAAAACAAAAGCGGGTACAACCTACCGTATCCATGAATGGAACTCAAATTAATGATGACCCCACGCTAGAAAAGGAAGCCACTCAAATGGGCGAAAAAGCCAATTTTTTGGGCAGCCCCACCTTTTTTAATGATCAAAAGGAGAAAGAAAACACTCCTTAGTACTTTTAAAGGCGTTAGGGATTTAACTTAGTCTTTGTGTGAACTGTCACAGTAGGGCATCCTTTGAGATTTTCCACAACCACAGAGCGTAAATTTTGGACCATGGGGGAGCGGATTTCCTTCCGCATCGGTCAAGTCAACCGGCCCGTCAATGACGATGGGACCGTGCGGTTTTCTGAATATGGTGGGTATAGTTTTTTCCATTATTTATTTAAAGATTTATTAATATATCGATTTATTTTTTCTTCGAGTAAGGGCAGGGTCAATGTTCCTTTATCAAGAACAGCTTCGTGAAACTGTCGGATGTCAAAATTTGTTCCCAAGGCATTTTCAGCTTTTCTTCTCAGTTCTCGAATTTTAAGTTCTCCAATTTTATAGGACAAGGCTTGTCCCGGCCAAGAAATATAGCGATCAATTTCCGTATTTACCTCACGAAGCGAGAGGGCGGTGTGATTTTTCATATAGTTTACGGCTTCTTCTCTGGTCCAGTCAAAGGCGTGGATGCCCGTGTCTACGACCAAACGACAAGCTCTCCACATCTCGTAAGTCAATTTGCCAAACACTTCATAGGGAGTCGTATATATCCCCATTTCGTTGGCTAAATACTCACTGTACAACCCCCAACCTTCGCCATAAGCAGAGAGGTAAAGCGTTTTTCTAAATTTTGGGATCGTGGCTCCCAGTTCTGCATTCAAAGCACCCTGCAAATGATGTCCTGGTACCGCCTCATGCGCCGATAGGGAAGGAATCACATACAAGGGACGACTGGGTAAATCAAAAGTATTCACCCAATAATATCCCGGATCAGTGCTGTCGGGAGCCGTCCCGATATAACGACCGCCGGTGTATTTTGGAGCAAGAGCATCCGGTACAGCGGCCACGCCATACGGTTTTCGGGGAAGTGTAATAAAATAACGAGGCAATTGCTCATCAATTTTTTTACAAACATCTCTCGTAAAACGCAGTAATTCTTCAGCACTTTGCGCATAAAATTGCGGATCGGTTCGCAAGTAGTCGATAAAGGCACTCAAATCGCCTTTAAATCCAACTCTTTTGATGACTTCTTCCATCCGTAATTTGATGAGTGCCACTTCTTCCAGGCCTTTTTGATGGATTTCCTCGGGGCTTAAAGGCAGTGTCGTGTAATATTCGATACGACTTTGGTAGAATGCTTTTCCGTTGGGAATTTTTGAGATACCAATTGCAGACCTTGTTTTGGGATAGTATTCCGATTGAAAAAACCGTTTGACCCCTTTGAACGTAGGGATGATGTCTTTTTCAATCACTTCGAGGGCGGCAGTTCGCAGTGAATCTCTAAAGCTATTGGAAAAAGTTTTCGGAAGATTTTTAAAAGGACTGTAATAAAAATGATTTCTGCTATCCACCAAAATATGCTTTTCGTAAGTGGCATCATAACCCTTGAAAATCACAAGGGGTTGACCCATTCCTGCCTCCAATCCTTTTTGAATCAGTACTTTTTGTTGTTCGATATAGCGCGGAATGGATTTGAGCAATTTTAAATATTCCAAAGCAGCCTTTCGACTCGTTATGGGACGGACAGTATAGGTCAAACTGGTGTGAAATCCATCATCAGAAAGGATGGGATTCCAATGCGTTTTATATTCGAAAGCGGCTTGTTTTTCATTTAATTCAAACAGCAACAGCGCATGGGAAATCTGATCGTCTTCGTCCAATTCCTCCTTTGGTAGGGCTTGAAGTTGATCGATCAGTTGTTCACTAAAAACAGCTTCTTTCTCAAAGCGTTCTTCACTAAAATCACCCAAAGGAAATTCCTTGGGGTCATAGGCTTCAAAATTTTCATAACGACGGATCAGATCAGCCAGTTGTTCTTGCGGATTTGGGGTTTGACAGCTCCATAAAAAAAGCACAAGGATTCCGCTATAGAGGCATTTTTTCATTTTACTTTTTTATGAAGATAGGGTTTTTTCAAAAAATTCCGAAGAAAGTTGGAAAGGTCTATTTTCTGGACATTTCAAATTTACTGAGCTTGATGTCGTCCAAGCCGTTGTCGTCAAATGGATATTCCATATGATCTTGTATATTATACAGGGAGATCAGAATAAATTCACTTAGAATAACTACAAAATAGGTGAGCCAAGCGGGATTGTCCAAACCAATTTTATTGATGATCGTAGGGGTGTACACCACCGGAAAAATATAAATAAAGATCAAACAATAGGCTTTCAAGCTGATGGGCGTTCGGTGGGTATGAATGCCAATCAAATTATTGGAGGATTCTATACTGTCTTTTAAAAATCGAAAGAGGCGTTGCCGGGTGCCCCCACTGATTGCTTCGCTGTTGGCCATGACAAAATCTACAATGTCTTTCATGCTATCATCCACCTTCTGGGTATTTTCATCTGCAGATTTCAAAAAATTCATAACCGCACTGTTGGCGTGATTTATTTTTTCAACGCCTGTTTTTAAATCTTCTTCTTTCAGACTTTTGGTGGAGATGAGAATGTTTTCAAAAGTGCGTAACGAAGCGTGAAAACGACTCAAATGCTCCAAGGCTTTTTCGCGTCTGCGAAACGCTCCGCGGATAGTAAAAACCAAAGGAAAAATAATGGCAATACTCATCAACGTAAGATCGATATTGTAGATCACTTTAAATCGATAGGCCACATAGGGAATGAGAGCCGACAACAAAACGCAAACCAAAGTTCTATAATTGATGATACTTAAATATCTAGACATCTATCTTAATTGTTATATTTGAGTAAATTTATTAACTATAATATGAAATTGCAAACATTCTCTAGTTTCATTTACTTGTGTACCTCTTTTATTTTTGCACAAGTAGAGCTCCCATCGGATCAACTATTTAATGATCAAACTCCTTTAGAAATTAAGCTTTCCTATTCTAACTCCGAAATGCAAAAGGATACGGACGATTCTACCTTTATTAAAACGAATATGGAGTTTTTGCACGAACAAAAATGGAATAATATGGAGGTGTCGCTTCGTGCAAGAGGGAATTTCAGAAGATCAAAATGTTATTTTCCTCCCATCAAAATGAAGATCAAGAAAAAACAGTTGGAAGGAACCTTGTTTGAGGGCAATAAAACCATGAAGTTGGTAATGCCCTGTAAGATGGAAAAAGAAAACAACGACAATGTTTTGCAAGAGTTTATAGCCTATAAGTTGTACGAGATTATATCTCCCTATCATTTTAAAACCCGAAGAGTACATATTGATTTCTCAGAACCTGTTCGATCCAATGTTAAAAAATACGAACTCACTGGATTTTTTATAGAGGACGACAAAATGGTCGCAAAACGGAACGATGGAAAAATCTTTGAGCGGTATATGCATCCCTTGGCCATGGAGGATTTGACTTCCGTTCGCAACGCCTATTTCCAATTTCTTTTGGGAAATACCGATTTTTCAGTGGCCTATCAGCACAATGGCAAATTGATGTATGTGAACAATGTCACTGTGCCACTGCCCTATGATTTTGATATGACCGGTTGGGTGAGTCCTAGTTATGCGGTGGTCAACCAAACTCTTGGTATTGATTCTGTGAATGACAGAAAATACAGAGGTTTTAAACGCGATGTAAAGGTGTTCGACAAGGTGCGTTCGGAATATATTGCCAACAAACAAAAGATGTTGAGTTTGGTAAGTTCCTTCGAAGGTGATTTTGAAAATCCCACAGAATTCAGCAAAATGAATAGCTTTTTGATTTCCTTTTTTGAGTTGATTGAGGACGATAAAGCCTACCAAAAACAAATTGTGGAGGCCGCTCGAGTAAAATAGCTTTAAAAAACTATTTTACGATGCTTTTCATTTTCTCAAAGATTGCGGTGTTTTCGTAAATACCGCTAAACAGTGCTGCATAAGGACCATAACTAAAAACAGGCACTAGCGTGGCGGTGTGTCCTTTGGTGTTAAATTTACCTATCATCGCTCCTGTTTCTATGCTCCCTTGTGTCAAAGCAAAACCACCCGTTTCGTGATCCGCAGTTACCACAACCAGTGTATTTCCCTCTTTTTTTGCAAATTCCAACACCTTTTGTAGGGTGGTATCAAATTCTTTAAACTCGCTCAGGATATAGTCTGTCTCGTTGGCATGTCCCCCCCAGTCAATTTGAGAGCCTTCCACCATCATAAAAAAGGGTTGGTCGTGGGCTTTAAGTTTTTCCAAAGCAATTTCAACAGCTTCGTCAAGGGCTGGGGTTCTGTCATCCAACTTTCTTGGGGGTTCATCATCATAAGTAAAATATCCAATTTTGTCAGAAGTACTCTTTTCAAGCTGTCTTAGATTTTTCACAAAATCGTAGGAATCCATTTCATCAATCAAATCACGACCATCTTCTCTTTTTTCGAAATGTTTTTTTCCACCTCCGAAAAATAAATTAACGCTGTGTTTGCTCAATGCCAAGGCAATGTCTTCGTAATTTTTTCTGGAGGGAACTTTTGCATAAAACGAAGCCGGCGTTGCATGAACGATACTGGAAGTTGCCAAAAGCGCAGTTTTATATCCTTTTTCAGCACAAATTTCTAAAATTGAAATATGCGGGTTTTTGTTGGGATCTAAACCTATGGCACCATTGTACGTTTTTACTCCTGTGGCCATGGCAGTTCCACTGGCGGCAGAATCGGTCACCAAATTGTCCGAAGAATAGGTTTTGGACAAACCCACAGTAGTGAAGTCCTCCAAAGCCGTTTTATTTCCGTTAGCATACATGCCAGCAGAAATCTGGGACAGTCCCATTCCGTCTCCAATTAAAAAAATGATGTTTGGATTTTCGTTTTGAGAAAAAATGAATCCTGAAAAAAGGATGCAACAAAGACGGAAAAGGTTTTTCATTTGACAAAATTTATTCTCAAATGTACAATTCTTCCCTCAAATCCATTTCATAAGTGTTGTTTTAATTGAGGGAATTGTGCACAGTAAATCTTAGCTTTGGAATTTCAAGAAAAGTACAAGCACGTTAATTTTATTATCTTTACAATGAACTATGACAGACTCAGAGAAAGCGTTTGAAAAGGAGCCGATTGATGCCGTAGTCGCTTGGGTTGATGGTACTGATCCCAAGCATCTACAAAAAAGAATTCAATACAGTAATTCCCTGTCAAGAGCACCGATTCCGGGTGCTGAATCTACTCGATTTCATTCCTTTAATGAAGTGACCTATTGTGTGTTGTCCATTTTAAAATTCGCTCCTTTTATCAATAAAATATATATCGTTACGGATGATCAAAATCCAAAAATTGATGCGGTCATCAAGCAGTTTTTTCCGGAGCGTTTCAACGACATTCGGAGGGTAGATCATCTCGAAATATTTGAAGGGTATGAGGAACTACTTCCTACTTTCAATAGTATTGCCATCAGCAGTATGTTGTGGCGCATCAAAGGTCTGGCCAACCAATTTGTCTATTTCAATGACGATATTTTTTGCATACGGCCGCTGGTGCCAGAGGTTTGGTTCAAAAAGGGGTGGCCGGTATTGCGGGGACAATGGCATTTTCCACCCTTTGAACGTTTACTTTGGGATGGAATAAAACGATTTTTTGGACAAAAAAAAATAGCTGCGTCCTTTCAAATCCATCAATGGAGGGCGGCTCAGTTGTTTCGTTTTCAATGGCGCTATTTCCGATCGGGTCACACGCCCTTACCCATGCGACGCGATCATTTAGAGGACTTTTACACACAACATCCTGAATTGCTAGCATCGAATATTTCTTCTCGCTTTAGAACCTACGAGCAGTTCAATACGGTTGCTTTGTCCAGCCATTTGGAAATTAGAAATGGAAATAAAAACCGCTCTGCCATCAATGCCGTTTATATGCAGCCCCACCATCGTGGGGTTGAATATGTCAATAAAAAGTTCAATAAATGTTTGCATTCCTCTGCAGTTTATTTTCTTTGTATTCAAAGCCTTGACCAAGCCAGCCAGGCAGAACAAGAAAAAGTGAAGGAATACCTCGATAAGATATTTAAAAACTGAGTTAGTGCGAGAGAAAAAAATAGCGGTGGTTTCTATGGTTCGTCATGCAGCGCTTTTTGCCAACAAATGGATTGAGTATTACAGTCGACAACTCGGGGAAGAAAATGTGTATTTATTTATTGATGGCTTTGATCTAGAACTTCCTGCCAATGCCCCCCGAATAAATTATATGCAAGAAGCCCACATTGCTTATCCAAGAGTAAAAGGGGATCGGCGAAGAGCCCATAAAATCTCCGCTTTTGCGCGTTCTCTTTTTGATCGGTATGATGTTGTTATGGCGATGGATATTGATGAGTTTGTCATTTTAGACCCGAGCATTGATGCCACTTTAAGAGAGTATCTACAATTGGATTTCAATTGCCTTTCGGTATCTGCCATGGGGGTGGATGTTGGACAACATCCTGATTTGGAAGCGCCATTGATTTGGGAGCAGCCCTGGCTTTCGCAACGGCAATTTGCTTCAATTTCCGATCGTTATACCAAACCTGTGATTGCTTTTGAGCCGTTGACTTGGGGTTCGGGATTTCATCGTGTGAAAGGAAAAGATTACACCATAGACCCTAATATTTTTCTTTTTCACTTTGGTTTGGTAGACTATCAAGTGACCTTGGATCGAATAAAAAATGAAAACAATCACTGGGGTTGGAGCTTTCATAACAAAAGAAGATTGCAGTTGTTTAAAAAAATACAAGCCAACACGCCCCAGGAAGGCGATAATTTTATGAGAAAAGCCAAACACAAATTGGTCAAAAATAGATCATGGTGGGCGCCCAACAAACCAGCTCCTTTAAGAGGGAATACCATCATACAAATTCCAGAACGATTTCGGAAGGTACTCTAAATCTAACGTATATTTGAAATCACTTTTAAAGCCAATGAAAAAAATACAAATGGTCGATTTAAAAGGCCAATACGAGTTTATAAAAGACGAAGTTGCTACCGCTTTTGACCAAGTGATGGTACAAACCGCATTCATCAATGGCCCCATGGTGGCTGCCTTCCAAAAAGACTTGGAACGTTATCTTGCGGTGAAACATGTAATTCCTTGCGCCAATGGGACGGACGCTTTACAGTTGGCATTGATGGCTTTGGGTTTACAACCGGGAGATGAAGTCATCACCGCTGATTTTACTTTTGCGGCCACCGTGGAAGTGATTGCCTTGTTGCAGCTCAAACCTGTTTTGGTGGATGTTGATCCGGTCAGTTTTAATATCCTTCCGGCTGCGGTAGAACAAGCGATTACGTCCAAAACAAAAGCAATCATCCCGGTACATCTTTTTGGGCAAAGTGCCGAAATGGAACAACTCCTCGATATTGCAGCACGGCATCAACTGTTTTTGGTGGAAGATACCGCTCAAGCTATTGGAGCCAATTATACCTTCAGCTCCGGAAAAGTTGCCAAAGCCGGAACCTTGGGGCATATCGGTGCCACCTCTTTTTTTCCTTCCAAAAACCTAGGTGCTTATGGCGATGGAGGGGCACTTTTTACCAATGATGATACATTGGCGCACCGCCTGCGAGGGATGGTAAACCACGGCATGTACGAACGTTATTATCACGATGTTGTGGGGGTCAATTCCCGTTTGGACGCCTTGCAAGCAGCCGTTTTAAAAGTTAAATTACAATATTTAGATTTTTACAATGAACGTCGTAAGGAGGCTGCCCTTCGCTATACACGCCTACTCCAAGGCCATCCCAACATCATTACTCCCAAAGTAATCGGTGCTTGCGATTCTCATGTGTTTCATCAATACACCCTAAGAATTGTCAATCACGACCGGGAGGGACTGGTAGAATACCTCAATGTACACGATATTCCCTGTGGGGTGTACTATCCAGTACCCTTACATGCTCAAAAAGCCTACATTGATCCCGAGGTGGATTCGGAACAGTTTCCTATCACCAATCAGTTGGTCAAAGAAGTGATCTCTTTACCCATGCATTCGGAATTAGAATTGGAGCAAATTAATTATATTGCTGAAAAAGTATTGGCGTATTTAAACGCCTAAGCACCCAATATTAAATTTTTTCCCATGAAAAACAAAATTCTTTTAATAGCTCTGCTGTTGACAGCAGCATTGTCTGCCCAGCAAACCTATCTCCATTGCGGTCAACTTTTTGATGCAAAAAGCGCAACATTTTCCGGTCCTTTCACCATTGTTGTTGAAGGTTCTAAAATTGTAACTGTAGAAAAAGGCTATCAGTATCCTGAAGAAGAGACAACTGCTGTGATCGATTTAAAAACCAAAACGGTCTATCCCGGTTTTATTGATATGCATGTCCATATTGAAAGTGAATATACTCCCGATCAATATTTAAAAGTATTTCAGAACAATGATGCCGATGTAGCTTTTGAAGCGGTAGAATTTGCTCACAGAACCTTGATGGCAGGATTTACCACAGTGAGAGATTTGGGCGGATCGGGGGTCAATATCGCTCTGCGGAATGCCATAGAAAAAGGAACTATTACAGGACCACGGATTTTCACTTCGGGGAAATCCTTAGCCACCACAGGTGGTCATGCCGATCCTACCAATGGATATAAAAAAGCGTTACAAGGCGATCCGGGACCCAAAGAAGGGGTGGTCAATTCCGTAGAAGATGCCAAAAAAGCGGTTCGGCAACGGTATAAAAATGGTGCTGATTGGATTAAAATTACAGCTACCGGCGGAGTTTTAAGCGTGGCGAAAAGTGGTCAAAACCCGCAATTCACTGAAGAAGAAATTGCAGCCATCACTCTGACGGCCAAAGACTATGGCATGCAAGTAGCGGCGCATGCCCATGGAGATGAAGGCATGTACCGTGCAGTTAAAAATGGTGTAAAAACCATAGAACACGGCACCTTAATGGAACAACGCACCATGGATTTGATGAAATCCAAGCAGGCTTATTTGGTGCCTACCATTACGGCGGGTAAATTTGTTGCCGAGCAAGCCAAAATCCCTGGGGCTTACCCC
>JABISF010000070.1 GCA_018699935.1 Flavobacteriaceae bacterium
AACCAGGTAAACTCTATGCGGTGCAACGCCAAGTATATCTACAATTAAGAGCGGCTCGTTCGATGTAGAAGGGTGGGCGGCTAGAATGTCTTAGTAATAAGCCATCCAGATAAATGATAAGACTCGACAGAATCCGGCTTATCGGCCTGCTTTTTTTAAATTTCGAAAAAAGAAAAAACACTGCTCCCATAATTGCGCTTAAAATCAAATTGAGGATGTGCCTCCAAGCGTAATTGTTCGCTGTGTTCCAATATTACTTGTATCTCGTTTTCGGGCAGTCGATGGGTGTTGATTTTGTCCAAGAGTTCGGTATATTGCTCTAAAGTCCAATCATAAGGGGGATCTGCAAAGATTAGATCTATGGAAGCAAGCGTTCGATCCATATATCGCATGACTTCAGAATTTACGGTCTGGATGGGAAATGCGAGTTGCTCGGCAGTTTTTTGGATAAAATATACACAGGCTCTGTTTTCATCCACTGCGGTGATTTGTGGTACGCCTCGGGATGCAAACTCATAACTGATGTTTCCGGTTCCCGAAAAGAGATCCAAAACGCGCAGCGTACTGAAATCCATGCGGTGTTGTAAAATATTAAACAACCCCTCTTTGGCACGATCGGTGGTTGGACGAACGGGAAGCTTCTTGGGAGCAACAATTCTACGCCCTTTGTGTGTTCCAGAGATGATTCGCATTAGGTGCTTATTGTCGCAAAATAGGGTGCCGGGTGAACCCCTAAATGAAGGTTTAGAGCGCTTTCAAAAGGAAGGAAAAGGATGTTGGAATGATAGTTTTCCACGGCTTCGTAAAAAGCTTCAAAAGCAGCAAATCGTCCCATAAAAAAAAGTGAAAAATCCTCGGGCTTCAATTCGTATTGCTCTACCAGAAAAAATAAATAGTACAAAAATTCATCAACGGTCTTGATTTCAAATCGGTTGTGGATTTGTAGTGCATTTTTGTCAAAATAAAAGACATCAAAGCCTTTTTTTTGAAGGTGTATAAAAAGCCTTTTGGGCAATCCATCGCCTTGGTAAGCATAGACATGTTCAAAAATCCGACTATGATAATGAAATTGCGAAAGAGGAATCCCTTGTAATCCTAAAAAATCAGTAAAAGGCTTTTTAAAATAATATAAATTGACCATTCCTCCTTGTTTTAAATGATCAAAACCGATGGATTGATCCGCTCTTTTTTCTCCCAAGGGGGCTGCAAAGTCAATGGCTGAATCCACATCCCAAAAAGTCTCTGGAACCAAAGAAGAAGAAGTGTCAAAAGTGACATAACTCAGTTTTTCAAAAGTTCCTTCAGGATAAAAGTCAAAAAATTCTTTGAAGGTGTTTTTAAAATGATCCAATCCTTGGTGGGGAATGAATTCTATTTTGGATTGGGTACAAAAAGAAAATCCATCCGCAAAATTGTGGATGGATAATTCGTTATGTGGTATGTGCTTATTGTCTTTTGGCATCAAAAATAGTTGGCCAATTTCCGTTTGTGCTGACATTGCTGAGCGATCCTAATATAATTTCAGGACCGTTTACACCATCCACAGAAACGGTTTCATTTTCTTGTTTCACCAAATCATTGTTTTGATCGTACAAGATGATGTCTTTGGCTACTTTCACCTCAAAAACAGGAACTTTATATCCATTTTTATCAATGATTTGAGCTTTAAGGTTGAATTTGGCATCTACGCCATCTACGGGAACCTTTTCGAAATCATTGTAGTTAACGGTTTTAAATAAAGAATCTTTCACAGGAACAAAGCCAAGGGTATCGATGACGATAACTTCTTTGAGCATGTCAATACGATAGGTGCGATCGTATTCCAAGAAAGAAGAATCTCTTTTTTCAATAAGGGTAAAAATACCGTTATCGATAAATTTGATGAGGCTGTCAAAATTGTTGGCATAGAAGCCTTTCACGTCTTTGTGAGCAATTTGGGCAGTGCGTATCTCTTTTAAACGATCAATGACATCGGCATATCTTTCGTTTTTAATCTGGTTGAATTTGATGGGACCGTTAATAGAATCGTAGATTTTATAGGCAAAAAAGATTGATAAAATCCATAAAACGGCTTGTAAAATAAGTTTCATTGGTCTATTTGATTTTGACAAAAACAAATCTACAATTTTTTTTTAATCACAAAAGTTTTTTAAAATGAATTATATTTAAACTTTCACACAACTTAATGACATCAGAAAAATTTCTACGCGAATTACAACAACGGTTTCCGCATTCCCCCACAGAAGCCCAAGAAAAATGGTTTCCTCTAATTGCCTCCTATCTGTGCAGTAGAACCCCGCAAACGGCTTTTTTACTTACCGGTTATGCAGGGACAGGAAAGACCACTTTGATCGGTTTTTTGGTGCATCAATTGAAGCATATCCAATACAAGGCCGTGCTGATGGCACCCACAGGGCGGGCGGCAAAGGTGATGGCGACCTATTCTAACTCCCCTTCCTATACCATTCATAAACAAATCTACTTTCCCAAAGCGCAAGCCGCTGGAGGCTTAAAGTTTGAATTAAAACCCAATAAATTTAAGCGCACGCTCTTTATCATTGACGAGGCTTCTATGATCGGTGATGATTACCAACAAGCAAAATTATTTGAAAACGGTTCCTTGTTGGACGATGTCATTCAATATGTCAGTCAGGGGGTGGATTGTAAGCTTATGTTTGTAGGAGATAGCGCACAACTTCCTCCTGTAAAACTCGATATTAGTCCTGCATTGGATCCTATTCGCCTTGAACAAAACTATTTTGACAAGGTGATTCATGTGGGATTGGATGGAGTAGTTCGCCAATCCAAAACGTCGGGTATCCTCTTTAATGCAACAGAGTTAAGATTGCAACTGAATTTGGGAGTCTTTGATCAATTCAAATTTAAAGTAAAAGGTTTTCCGGATATATTTTACACCAATAATGGCATGGATTTATTTGAAGCCATAGAGGAAGCTTTTCAACGTTCCGGAACGGGTCAAACCGTCTTCATTGTGCGCTCCAACAAACGCGCCAATCAATTTAATGCCCACATTCGATCGCGTATTTTGGATTTAGAGCAGGAGCTTTCTGTGGGAGATGAATTGATGGTAGTGAAAAATAATTATTTTTGGCTTTCTAGTGAACGCGCCTCGGGTTTTATTGCCAATGGCGATGTCATTGCCATAGACGCCATCAAGCGGTATAAATCCCTCTATGGATACTCCTTTGCAGAAGTCACTGTGCGTATGGTGGATTATCCTGATGAAGCCCCTTTTGAAACCGTTTTATTGTTAGACACCTTACGTTCAGAAACCGCTTCCTTAAGTCAAACGCAGGCAAACGATTTGTACAATCGTGTTTTGGAAGATTATGCCGATGAAAAATCAAAATACAAACGTTTCTTAAAGGTTAAAAACAACCCCTTTTTTAATGCCCTTCAGGTCAAGTATTCCTATGCTGTGACCTGTCACAAGTCACAGGGAGGGCAATGGGAAAATGTTTTTGTTGAAAAACCCTACTTGCCCGAAGGGCCCAATAAAGATTATTTCAGATGGTTGTATACGGCAATCACACGAACCAAAGAAAGGTTATATTTGATTGGTTTTCCGGATGGAGATTTTGAAGAATTAGAATAATAGTATGATAGGTAATGCATTGGCGAGAGGAATTTATTTTGGGCTATTGGGCTGGAAATTGGAGGGAAACTTTCCCAAGCTCCCAAAATATTTGGTAGCGGTTGTTCCACATACCAGTTGGTTGGATTTTTTTGTGGGTTTGATGGTACGCAGTATCACACGGGAGAAAATCAATTTTATTGGAAAAAAAGAACTTTTTGGACCGCTCACGGCTTGGTTTTTTAAGAGCTTGGGAGGGGCTTCCATAGATCGTTCCGGAGGAAAAGGAAATGTGGAAGGCATCGTTTCTTTGTATGCTTCAAGGAACGTATTTCGTCTCGCTTTAGCTCCCGAAGGAACTCGCAAGAAAGTAAGCCAATTGAAAACGGGTTTTTACCATATTGCCCAACAAGCCGGTGTTCCCATCATCCCTGTAACGTTTGATTATAAAAATAAAAAAGTAAGCATCCACCCTCCGTTTTATTCCACCGACAGTCAAATCGATGATTTTAAATTTCTTGAAGGAATTTTTAAAGGGGTAGTGGGCTACAATGCCGATAAAAGTTTTTGATTACTCTTGAATATCCAACGTGTGATAGACGTTTTGGACGTCGTCGTCTTCTTCGATACGCTCCAAAAGCAGAAGCACTTCTTCTTGCTCTTCAGCGTTTAATTTTTTTGTGACTTGGGGAATGCGTTCAAATCCAGAAGAGAGAATCTCTATTCCACGGGATTCTAATTCTTTTTGTACGGCGCCAAAAAATTCAAAAGGAGCATAGAGTAACATCCCATCATCATCAAGGAAGACTTCATCCACCCCAAAATCAATAAATTCCAATTCAATTTCTTCGGGTTCTAAGCCCGTAGGGTCAATCCTGAAATTGCAACTGTGGTCGAACATAAATTCAACGGAGCCGGCTGTGCCTAGGTTGCCGTTGGCTTTGTTGAAATAGCTTCGAATATTGGCAACGGTTCTATTGTTGTTGTCGGTTGCCGTTTCCACCAACACCGCAATTCCATGTGGGGCATATCCTTCAAACAGCACCTCTTTAAAGTCCTTACTGTCTTTATCAGAGGCTTTCTTGATGGCACGTTCAATATTCTCCTTGGGCATATTGATGGCCTTGGCATTTTGAATGACCGCCCGCAATCGCGAATTGTTGTTGGGATCTGGACCGCCCTCTTTTACGGCCATTGCGATGTCTTTTCCAGTGCGTGTAAAAGCTTTGGCCATAGCTGACCAGCGTTTCATTTTTCTCGCTTTTCTAAATTCAAAGGCTCTTCCCATAGTGCTTTATTTTAAAGGTGTGAAATTATAAAAAAATTCAACTCCTCCCACGTTCATCATAGAGTGAAATATCCTCTAAAACATCCATATAGGTCGTTTGTAAGTGGGAGGGAAGTCGGTTTTCCTTGGGCAGGGTGGCGAGATAACGGATTTTGTTAGAAGTGAACACTTGCTTATAAATTCCCGATTGACGATGTCTTTTTTCCACCACGTTTTTAATAAAGTCAAAATGGGAAATCAAATCCGTACTGCCCAAATGAAAGATACCCGTCTTTTGTTGATTGATTATATAATGTAGTTGTTGCGCCAAACGCACATCGCTGTTGACATTGATAATCGTATTTGGAAAAACTTCAATTGAGGTTTTATTTTTTACGGCTACGTCTATGGCTTGTGTTCGAGGTGCATTCAATCCAAAAATCATGGGGAGTCGCGCAATGACATATTTCCCAACGGACAACCGCAGCAATTGATTTTCAGTCTTTATTTTCAATCTACCATAGACACTTTCGGAAAGGGTTTTGTCGTATTCATAGGATGGAAAATGCTGAAAAGCATCAAATACATTGGCTGACGAAAGAAATATAAAGCGACAATTGGAACGTTTAATATGATCTACAATGAAGTCGTAAGTTTCAATTTGGGCGTTAAATTCACCTCTTAATGCCGAAACAATCAAGTGAGGTTGTACTTCTTTTAAAATGGATTCCAACCCTTCTTTTCGATGGTCGAAGGAAAAAAAATGTTGGTTGTTTTGGAACCCATTGGCAGAATGAAATGTTCCGTAGGTGTCAAAATAGGGATGTAACTCTTTGTAGAGCGTATTCCCAATAAAGCCACTTGCTCCTAAAATAAGTATTCTTTTCAAATGCCGTTTGTTTTTTTAGATAAAGGGAGGTTTGATTACTTTGGCTTCACAAAATTTATCGCGAATTTTTAAAAACACTTGCTCCTGCGGGTTCGCATAAGCTTTATCCAAATATCCCAAACCAATACCTTTATTTAAGACAGGAGATTGTGTACCCGAAGTTATCCGCCCTATTTTTTCTTCTTTAGTATTAAAGATTTCGTAACCCGTTCTGGGAATACCGCGTTCCTTCAGTTGTATGCCCATCAATTTTTGAGTTACCCCTTGTTGTTTTTGCAATTTCAGGTTTTCGGCATCAATGCAGCCGGCTTCGGGGCGGGTCACCCAACCCAAGCCCGCAGCAATGGGAGAAGTTGTATCATCAATTTCATTTCCGTAAAGGCAGTACCCCATTTCCAGTCGCAAAGTGTCTCTTGCCGCCAGCCCAACCGGAACAATACCCTGGGAAGCTCCGGCTTCGAGAACAGCATTCCAAATGTGGATGGCCTGATCGTTGGGAAAATAAATCTCAATACCACCTGCACCGGTGTAGCCCGTGGTGGCTATCAAAACATCTTCAACGCCGGCAAAAGAAGCTGTGGTGTGGGCATAAAAGGGAAGTGCTGATAAATCAGTGGGGGTCAGCGCTTGCATAGCGGCAAGGGCTTGTGGTCCTTGAATGGCAAGTAATGCAATGGCTTCCGATCGGTTTTCCAAGACCGCATGAAAATCTTGATTTTGGGAAACCACCCAATCCCAATCTTTTTCGATGTTGGATGCGTTAACCACCAACATATAGTTTTCCGATTCCAGTCGATAGACGATTAAATCATCCACAATCCCTCCCCGGCCATTGGGAAAATAATTGTACTGCGCTTTTCCGACTTCAATTTTTGAAATATCATTGCTGCATATTTTTTGCAAAAGGGAAAGGGCAGCAGGGCCTTTCACATAAAATTCACCCATATGCGACACATCAAAAACACCCAGTTGTTGGCGAACTGCCATATGTTCTTTGGAAATATTGCTGTACTGTATAGGCATTTCATACCCCCCAAAAGGAGCTATTTTTGCTCCTAACTGTAAATGTGTATCGTAAAGTGCGGTTTTTTTCATAAGTTGGTCTAAAATATTAATACAATCAGCTATGCGACTCAAATTTGGTTTATACGTTCGTTTCTTGCTTTGGGTAGGATTAACTATGGTTTTTACAACCACAACCCTTACGGCTCAAAAGTCGGAACTTTCTTCCGATTTTCATAAAAAAAGAAGAGAAGTCTTGCGGTCTCAACTCCCCGAAAACAGTATTGCTGTTTTGTTTTCGGCTCCCATTCGTAACCGATCCAACGATGTAGACTTTGTCTATCATCAAGATCCGAGTTTTTTTTACTTGACGGGTTGGAAGGAGCCTCATGCCGTAATTGTAATATACAGCACGCCCCAAACTGATGAAAACGGTACCTATTCCGAAAAGTTGTACGTAAGAGAAAGAGATGCCTTCAAGGAAATGTGGAATGGAAAACGATTGGGCGTAAAAGGAGCACAAGAAATGGGCTTTGAACGCGTAGCCGAACGCAGTGCTTTTGTAATGAATGAAAACGACTATCTGCAATACAACAAAGTTTTGATGATGGAGGTACGGGATGACATTCACGATGAAAGCGACGATCCTTATGATTTATACGATTTGCAAAAAACATTTAAAAAACAAATCAACTATCCCGATAATTTTGACGCTTTTCGTTTTCGGATTTATGAGTCGATTCGGACACTCACCGAAGATAATGTCGAATCCTTAAAACGCGCTTTGGATTATTATATTTCAAACGATCCCTCCTTGATGGAGGATCCCATCATAGCTGATTTTTTGAATGGAACCCAACCAAATTTTTTACAGGAATTAAAAACAAAAACTACGATAGAACATCGAGAGTATAATTTTGATATTGATCAATTGTCAGCAATTTTAACAGATATGCGAGAAATCAAAACCGAAGAAGAACTGATCTTATTAAAAAAAGCCATCCAAATTTCTGCCCAAGGTCAGGTGGAAGTCATGAAGGCCATTCATCCGGGTATGTCGGAAAGAGAGATTCAAGGAATTCACCAGTTGGTCTATAAAAAATACGGTGCAGCGCATGAAGGCTATCCTTCAATCGTGGGAGCAGGGGAGAACGCTTGCGTTTTACACTATATCGAAAATGATAAAACTCAATTGAACAATGAATTGATTTTGATGGATTTAGGGGCGGAATACAATGGTTACACCGCCGATGTCACCCGAACCATCCCCATTAATGGAACTTTTACGGAAGCCCAACGGCAATTGTATCAAATTGTTTATGACGCTCAAAATGCAGGCATTGATGCCGCTCGAGTGGGCAGCGATTTCAGAAAACTTTCTCAAGCTTCCTTTGATGTGGTGGCCAAAGGATTATTGGCGTTGGGAATTATTGAATTGGAAAAAGACTATCGCAGATATCTTCCCCATGGCATCAGCCACCATATTGGATTGGATGTGCACGATCCCGGAAATTACGGAGCTTTTGAAGCGCAAATGGTCGTGACTGTAGAGCCCGGAATCTATATCCCCGAGGGGAGCCCTTGTGATCCCAAATGGTGGAACATTGGAATTCGTATCGAGGATGATATCTTAGTTACCGAAGATGCACCCGTACTGTTGTCTTCAGGCGCTCCACGAGCTTGGGAAGCCATTGAGGCGATGATGAAAGAGGCAAGTCCCTTGGATGATTTTATCCTGCCAGAGCTCACCCTAGAATAATTCTTTAGAAAAACCTTAATAGGATTTATTAAACTTCTTAACAGCGAAGTTTAGGAAACGCGATCTAATAAAAAGGCTTTTAAATCAGCATAGTCTTGTATGGGAGTGCTTTTTTTCTCTTTTTTCATAATCGACTTTATTTGCTGGGGTATGGGCAACTCGATTTTGAGTGTTTTTTCCACAATTTCTGCAAATTTAATGGGATGCGCAGTTTCAAGAAAAACACCCAAGTGATCCGGATGTTCTTCCAAAAATTCTTGTAGCCCCAAATAGCCTACAGCACCATGAGGATCGCTGATGTAATCAGAAATTTCAAAGATACTTTTCATAGCTTTTTTGGTTTCTGAATCGGTAAATCGGAAACCACTCATCACCTTTTTGAGCTTTTGAAAATCGTTGTTAAACAATTTTTGAATCCGAATAAAATTACTGGGTTCGCCCACATCCATGGCATTGGAAATCGTGGGTACCGATTTTAAGGGATCGTAAGTTCCGGTTTCCAAAAATCGAGGAACGGTATCATTTACATTGGTGCTGGCAATAAAATGATTGATAGGAAGCCCCATCAATTTGGCAACTAAGCCTGCGCAAAGATTTCCAAAATTTCCACTGGGGACCGAAAAAACGATGGGTTTGGATTGGGCCGCTAATTTTTTATAGGTAATAAAATAATAAAACATCTGCGAAAGCCAACGGGCAATATTGATGGAATTGGCAGACGTTAAACGGATTTTATCTTCGTATTCCGGATCGATAAAAGCTGTTTTTACCATATCCTGACAATCATCAAAAACACCATCAACCTCCAAGGCAGTGATGTTTTTACCGTGGGTCGTCAATTGTTTTTCTTGTATAGGACTCACTTTTCCTTTGGGGTAGAGGATAACCACATCGATACCCTCCACATCATAGAATCCATCGGCTACGGCACCCCCAGTGTCTCCAGAGGTAGCCACTAAAATGGTTACTTTTTTAGCTGTTTCCAAGCTGTTGAAGTAGGCTAGACAACGCGCCATAAATCGGGCACCGACATCCTTAAACGCCATGGTGGGACCGTGGAAAAGCTCCAAACTGGAGACATTATCCGTAATCGGCACTAACGGGAATTCAAAGTTGAGTGTATCTGAAACAATGTTTTTTAAGATGTCACTCGGGATAGCATCCCCCACAAAAGGCGCAATCGCCTCGTAAGCTATTTCGGCATCGTTTAAGTCTTGTATATTGGCAAAAAAAGATTCTGGGAGTTTAGGAATTTCTTTTGGAAAATAAAGCCCTCGATCGGGGGCAAGTCCATTCACAACCGCTTCTAAAAATGAGACTTCTTTGGAGTTGAAGTTTAGGCTGTAGTATTTCATTCTTGACTTAATATTTTAATTCCCTCAGGATTTATTTTAGAGATGTGGATTTCGTATTCAAGATCCACATGATCAATCACTTTTCGCATTGCTTTTCCAACCCTCTCCGCAGTTTCCATACCTCTTGAAAGGGCATATATGGATGGTCCAGAACCGGAAATACCACTGCCTAAGGCACCTGCATCCATGGCAGCGGTTCGAATGTCTTCAAACATGGGGATCAACATGGCGCGGTAGGGTTCAATAATTTTGTCCTCTAAGCTTCGACTCAATAATTCGTAATCCTCGGTATAGAGTGCACTCACTAAAGCGGCTAGATTGCCCCATTGCTGTACCGCTTTCCCCAGGGGAATGGTTTGTTTTAAAATGGCTCTGGAGTGCGAGGTTTTTAATTCAATTTTTGGATGCAAAATTGTGGCGACCAACTCTTTTGGAGTGGGGAGTTTGATAACATCCAAAGTGGTATTGCAGCGCACCAAAGTAAAGCCTCCCAAGAGCACAGGAGTCAAATTGTCGGCATGAGCCGCACCACTGGCCAATTGTTCTCCGGCCATGGCATACTGAATGAGTTCTTTGGAGCTTAGTGGCGCTCCCATCAATTGATTGGCAGCAAACACAGCCCCCGCGGCACTAGCAGCACTGCTGCCGATACCTGAACCGGGCTTGATTTTTTTATAGATTTCCATTTCGAAACCATAATCGCAAGGATGGTCCTCCAACAACGCCAACAAAGCTACACTAGCTACGTTTTTATTGACTTCCATCGGCAAACTCGCCCCTTCAATTTTAGTAATACGAACCCCTTTTTCTTTTGTCTTGCGCAACACCATCTCATCACCGATGGGGTCTAGACAAAAGCCTAAGACATCAAAACCACAAGAAACATTGGCAACACTGGCTGGAGCAAAAATTCGAATCGACTCCATACTTATCTTTTTCCTATTCTAATAATATCTCCAAAAATCCCCCCTGCCGTGACATCGGCACCAGCACCAGCTCCTTTAACAATCAAGGGTTGTGCTTTATATCGCTGGGAGTAGAAAAGAATGATGTTATCACTGCCTTCTAAATTATAAAAATCGTGTCCAGCGGGAATTTCTTGTAAGCCTACAGAAGCTTTACCATTCTTTAGTTGCGCTACATATTTGAGTCGCGCTCCTTTCTTTTCTGCAGCATCCAACATCGCCTCAAAATGCGATTGATGCTTTTCTAATGCACTGAAAAAATCATCTACTGAGGAAGTCTCCAATACCTCTTGAGGTAAGAACGGGGTATTGACAATATCTTCTAATTCAATGCTTAAACCACTTTCCCTCGCGAGGATAAGAATTTTACGTGCCACGTCAACACCACTCAAATCAATTTTGGGATCAGGCTCGGTGTAGCCTTGTTTTTTGGCTTCTTGAACGACCTCGGCAAATTGACTTCCTTTTTTAAAGTTATTAAATACAAAATTCAAACTTCCCGAAAGGATGGCTTGAATTTCAGAAATAGAATCCCCAGAAGCAATCAAATTGTTCAACGTATCGATGACGGGTAGCCCAGCACCAACATTGGTTTCAAAAAGAAAAGGAGTCCCGTAACGTCGGGCGATTTTTTTAAGATTTAAGTAATTTGAAAGTGTGCCTGCACAGGCAATTTTGTTACATGTAACCACGCCGATATTGTTTTCCAAATAATGGGCATATTCTTCTGCAATCACAGCATTGGCGGTATTGTCCACAAAAATGCTGTTTCTCAGATTGAGTTCTTTAACATATTTAAAAAACTGTTCTCGATCGGCAACAGTATTGGATTGCTCCAATTGTTCTTTCCATGAGCTCAATTCAATGGGTCCATCGTTGAGCAACATCTTTCTTGAATTAGAAAGGGCAATGACTCTGATTTTTAATCGCAAATGTTCCAAAAGGTAGTTGCCTTGTTGTTCAATTTGCTCTAAAAATTTTCCCCCTACATTACCGACACCGGTAATGAATAAGTTGAGTTCTTTGATTTGTTCTTCGAAAAAGCTTTCATGCAGCGTATTTAAGGCTTTTTGAACGTTTTTTTCATCAATAATGATTGAAATATTGCGTTCTGAAGCCCCTTGCGCAATAGCTCTAATATTAATATTATTGGCACCCAAACTACTGAACAATTTCCCACTGATGCCTTGATGGTCTTTCATCTTGTCTCCCACGATGGCAATGTTGACCATATTCGTTTCGATGAGCGTTGGAGCGACCTTATTTAATGAAATTTCAAATTCAAATTGCTGATCGATGGCTTCTTTTGCGGCCGCGGCATCCGTAGCTTTAACCCCCAAACAGATAGAATGTTCCGAAGAGGCTTGAGTGATAAAAATGACATTGATTTTTTGTGCGGAAAGTGCAGCAAACAAGCGTTGTGAAAATCCGGGAATGCCAATCATTCCACTGCCTTCCAAACTGATCAGTGCAACATCGTCAATATGACTGATTCCTTTGACAGGGGATCCATTAGTCGCAACAACAGTTCCGTCGATGAGTGTTCCTGCCGCAGAAGCATCGAAGGTGTTTTTAATTAAAATAGGAATCTGTTTTTCCACCAAAGGTTGTATGGTGGGGGGATAGATCACTTTTGCCCCAAAATGAGACAATTCCATTGCCTCTTGATAGGACAATTTTGGAATTGGCTGTGCTTGGGCAACCAATTTGGGGTGGGCAGTGTACATCCCGCTCACATCCGTCCAAATTTCGAGTACCGAAGCATTTAGAAATTGTGCCAACAACGCAGCAGAATAGTCTGAGCCACCCCGGCCTAAGGTAGTGATTTCATCTTTGTCATTGGAAGCAATGAATCCGGGAAAAACAATTACTGAAGCTTTCGATTGATTGTAAAAAGCGGTGCACAAGGCTTCACTTTTTTCTCGATTTACGACCTCTTTGCCATTGATAAGGTGTGTTTTGATGCTGTTACGCGCATCCTCCAAAGCCGCATCAATTCCCTGTTGTTTAAAAATATGATAGATGATGTTACTGGAAAGTATTTCTCCATAACTAGAAATCATCGCAATGTTCTTGTCGGTCAATTCTCTCAACAAAAAAATGGATTCCAAGAGTGTTTCCAGTTCGTTGAGATGCGCTTTTAAAAAGCTAATGATTCCACTTTGGCTTTTTAGGGGAATAAAGGCTTGGATAGGCTCCAAATGACGCTTTTCTATCGTCGAAAGAGGAGCTTTGTAGCTTTCAATGCCACGACTTGCTTCTTGTGCCATTTGCATCAACAAATCCGTAATTCCACCCAAGGCGGAAACTACGACAACCATGCGTGTGTCCTTTTGTTGATTGATAATTGCAATAACCTTTTCTAGGCTGTTTGCGTTGGCTACAGAAGTACCCCCAAATTTTAAAACTTTCATCCCGTATTAAATCTTAGTTTCTTTTGTCTTTTACGATATCCTATCAAACGAGCGCAAAATTAAGACTAATTGCGGTTGCTAAAAATAAATTAGGCATAAAAAGGTAAAAATCGCTTGTTAACAACTTTCAAAACGGGTTGAAAAGTGCTAAAAGCGATTTTTATGGGTAAAATGACCGTTTTAAGGAGTATTTAACTGCGCTTCTCGGGTCAAATTGAGGGAATCTGATTCTTTATCAAAATCAATTACTAAATGATCCCCCTCGTTTATGGCATTGGAAACAACGTTTTCAGCAACCAAGTCCTCAACATGTTTTTGGATAGCCCGGTTTAAGGGTCGAGCCCCGTATTTGGTATCGAATCCTTTATCCGCCAAAAAGTCCTTGGCTGTATCGGTAATTTGGATGTGGTATCCCAATTTCACAATACGCTTTTCCAATTTGGTCAACTCAATGTCAACGATTTTTCGAATATCCGACTTCTCAAGAGCATTAAAGATGACGATATCATCAATTCGATTGAGGAATTCGGGTGAAAATGTTTTTTTCAACTCTTTTTCGATGACACTTTTTTCAATATCGGCAGTTTGTGCCTTACGCGTAGTGGTTTCAAACCCGAGTCCTGCTCCAAAATCTTTCACTTGACGGGCTCCAATGTTGGAGGTCATGATGATGATCGTATTTTGAAAATTCACTTTTCTTCCAAGACTGTCGGTAAGAAAACCATCGTCTAAGACTTGAAGCAACATATTGAAAATATCAGGGTGCGCTTTCTCCACTTCATCCAAAAGAATGACAGAGTAGGGGCGTCGTCTTACTTTTTCGCTCAATTGACCGCCTTCCTCATAGCCCACATAGCCAGGAGGTGCACCAATCAATCTTGAAATGGCAAATTTCTCCATATACTCACTCATGTCAATGCGGATCAGATTTTCTTCGGAGTCAAAGATTTCAGAAGCAAGAATTTTAGCCAATTGGGTTTTTCCAACTCCAGTTTGACCCAAAAAGATAAAGGATCCAATGGGTTTATCGGGGGCTTTTAATCCGGCTCGATTGCGCTGGATGGCTTTCACCACTTTTTCTATCGCATCTTTTTGTCCTATAAGCTTCTCACCGATGGTTGCGGTCAGTAATGAAAGTTTATTTTTCTCGGATTTGAGAATTTTATTCACAGGAATGTTGGTCATCATGGAAACCACATCTGCAATGTGATGTTCGTCCACAGTAACACGATTTATTTTGGAATCTTCTTGCCAGCGCTCTTGTGCTTCAATCAGCAAGCGTTCTACTCGTTTTTCATCGTCTCGTAATTTAGCAGCCTCTTCATATTTCTGCTTTTTCACCACAGAGTTTTTAAGGTCTCTAACATCTTCGAGTTGCTTTTCCAAATCAATCACCTCTTTGGGTACACTCATATTGCTGATGTGTACTCTTGACCCTGCTTCGTCCAAAGCATCGATGGCTTTGTCCGGAAGGAAGCGATCGGACATATAACGGTCGGTCAAATCGACACAGGCTTTTAATGCCTCATCGGTGTAGTTGACATTGTGGTGGCTTTCGTAGCGGTCTTTAATATTCTGAAGAATCTCAAGGGTTTCTTCTAAATTCGTTTCTTCCACCAATACTTTTTGAAAACGCCGTTCTAAAGCACCGTCTTTTTCTATGTTTTGGCGGTATTCATCCAACGTTGTGGCACCAATACATTGAATTTCACCTCGGGCTAATGCGGGTTTAAACATGTTTGAAGCGTCTAAACTTCCAGTGGCTCCACCGGCACCTACGATGGTGTGAATTTCATCGATAAAGAGAATGATGTCATCATTTTTTTCCAACTCATTCATGACCGCCTTCATACGTTCTTCAAATTGACCTCGATATTTGGTGCCTGCCACCAAACTGGCAAGGTCTAAAGTCACCACACGTTTGTTGTACAGTACACGGGACACTTTCTTTTCGACAATTCGAAGTGCCAAACCTTCAGCAATGGCGGATTTACCAACCCCGGGTTCTCCAATTAAAAGCGGATTATTCTTTTTACGGCGACTCAAAATTTGAGAAACACGTTCAATTTCTTTTTCGCGACCCACTACAGGATCGAGTTTATCTTCCAAAGCGAGTGCCGTTACATCTCTTCCAAAATTATCCAAGACGGGCGTTTTGGTTTTTTTGGTGGATTTACTTTCAGATGTGGGTACAAATGGATTTTCCTTACCACCTTCATCTTCGTTGTCTTTTTCTTCGGAAAACGAACCCGTGATGGGAAGCTCAGAGTAGTTGTCCGTATCGTTGGCCAACATCAGTTTGAATTGCTCTTTCACAAGATCGTAGTCCACGTTGAGTTTTGCCAGCAACTTGGTGGTAGGATCGTTTTCATTTCTGAGGATGCAAAGTAACAAATGCACCGTGTTAATCAATTCACTTTGAAATAATTTGGCTTCCAAAAAAGTGGTTTTTAAAGCGCGTTCGGCTTGACGAGTGAGGTGTAGATTTTTTTTATTGTTGATGCTACTATTGTCCTCAAGAACAGCAGGGTTGAGTATTTCAACTTTTCTGCGAAGTTCTTCTAAGTTAATTTCGATATTATTCAAAATAGCAATCGCTTTGCCTCCACCATCTCTTAATATCCCCAGCATCAAGTGTTCGGTGCCAATAAAGTTGTGTCCTAAACGCAAGGCTTCTTCTTTACTGAAAGCAATTACATCTTTTACGCGGGGTGAAAAATTATCATCCATAGATTACGATTTTGATGCCTTGGCTGCAAAAAGCAGACCAATTCTCATCTCTTAGTGCTAATAGA